>CAZFIS010000030.1:0-30109 GCA_964519125.1 uncultured Gemmatimonadaceae bacterium
TGCTGCGCCACTACGACGGCTTCATGAAGAAGGGTCGGGTCAAGATGCGGGGCCGCCAGCGCTACATGTAGCGCCGGGCGGCCGCCGTTCAGGGAGGCTTGAGACAACGCCATGATGGTCGTCATTCTGCTGGGCCCACCAGGAGTGGGGAAGGGAACCCAGGCGGTGCGCCTGAGCGACGGAGTCGGTTGGGAGCACCTGTCCACCGGTGACCTGCTCCGCGCGGCGCTGCGTGAGGGCACGGAGTTGGGCCTGAAGGCCAAGGAATACATGGAAGCCGGGGATCTCGTCCCCGACGATCTGATCATCGATCTCGTGCGTCAGCGCCTGGCCGGGCTCGCACGCGAGGCGGGGATCCTCTTCGACGGCTTCCCCCGCACCACCGCGCAGGCCGACGCGCTCACGAAGGTGCTGGCGGAGTCGGGGCGGAAGGTCGGACGCGTGGTCGTCTTCGAGGCGCCCAACGAGACGCTGGTGAAGCGGCTGAGCGGACGGCGGAGCTGCCCGAAGTGCGGGGCGGTGTACAACGTGTACTTCAACCCGCCGGCCGAGGAGAACGTGTGCGACCGGTGCGGCGGAGCGCTCGTTCAGCGCAAGGACGACGATCCGGACACGGTACGGCGGCGCCTCGAGGTCTACGCGGCCGAAACGGCTCCGCTCATCGAGTACTACGAGAAGCACGACGCGCGGGTCGAGCGGATTCCGTCGGACCGTCCGGTGGACGAGATTCAGGCGCACTTCCGCAAGGCGGTCGGACTCACGTGATTCATCTCCGTACGTCCGAGGAGATTGACGCGATCGCGCGCGGTGGCGCGATCATCGCGGGCTTGCTGGAGGAGGTGCGGGACCAGGTGGCGCCGGGCGTGAGCACGGAGCACCTGGATCGGTTCTGCGACGAGTACATCCGCTCGCACGAGGGTGCGGTGCCGGCCTTCAAGGGCCTGTACGGCTTTCCGGGGAGTGTGTGTACGTCGCTGAACGAGGAGGTGGTGCACGGCATTCCCTCTCCGCGGCGGATCGTCGAGAAAGGGGACCTGGTTTCGATCGACGTGGGCGTGCGCCTGGAGGGGTGGTGCTCGGACTCGGCATGGACGTTTCCGGTCGGAGACGTTTCGGACGAGGCAGTGCGGCTCATGGAGGTGACCGAGCGGGCGCTCGCGGCGGGCATCGGGGCCGCCGTGCGGGGCAACCACGTCGGCGACATCGGGGCCGCCATCATGGAAGTGGTGGATGGGAGCGGTTTCGCCATCGTGCGGGACCTGGTGGGACATGGCGTGGGCCGGGACGTACACGAGGAGCCTCAGGTGCCCAACGTGGGCCGGGCGGGCCACGGCCCGCTGCTGAGGAGTGGGATGGTGGTCGCCATCGAGCCGATGCTCTCGGCGGGTACCGCGGACATCCGGACGCTGGATGACGGTTGGACCGTCATCACCGCCGACCGGGCGCTCTCGGCCCATTTCGAGCATACCGTGGCGGTGACGACGGACGGCCCGAGGATCCTGACGGGCAACGGAGTTCGAGAGAGCGCTTGAAGGGCTTTTACCCCCTGATTATACTACTAAGCTCTGCCACAAACAGATGCGGAGATGGAAACCGTGAAGGTCAGAAGCAGCGTCAAGCCGATCTGCGAGCACTGTAAGGTGATCCGACGCCGAGGCATCGTGCGGATCATCTGCTCGCGGAACCCGAAGCACAAGCAGCGCCAGGGCTGAGACTTATGGCACGTATCGCCGGTGTCGACCTCCCCCGCGGCAAGCGGATCGAGGTCGCTCTCACGTACATCTACGGAATTGGCCGGACGCGCGCGCGCAAGATCGTGGCGGCGTGCGAGGTCGATCCCGCTCGCCGCACCCAGGACCTCTCGGACGACGATGTGAATCGTCTCCGCCGGCAGATCGAGGGGGAGTACAAGGTCGAAGGTGCCTTGCGCACCGAGACCTCCATGAACATCAAACGGCTCATGGACATCGGCTGCTACCGGGGCCTTCGGCACCGGCGCGGCTTGCCGGTCCGGGGTCAGCGGACACATACGAACGCCCGCACCCACAAGGGCTCGCGCCGGCCGGTAGCCGGGAAGAAGAGGGCGCCGAAGAAGTAGGACGGCGCACAGCCCCTCGGGGGCCAGGGCAGACCATGCGGCGTCCGGGGCGGACACGTCCCGTCATCGCCGCATCCGCGTTGTTGGAAACCAGCCATCAGGTAGGCATTCAGTGGCCAATCCGAAGACCCGCACCAAGAAGACCAAGAAGGTCGTCGAAGCCGAAGGCATCGCCTTCGTGAAGGCGACCTTCAACAACACGATCGTGACCATCACGGACCGCTCCGGCAACGTGGTCGTCTGGGCCAGCGCCGGGAAGGCCGGCTTCAAGGGCTCGAAGAAGTCGACCCCGTTCGCCGCCACCCTGGCCGCAGAGCAAGCGGGCCGGGAGGCCGCCGGACTCGGTGTGAAGCGGATCGACGTGCGTGTCCAGGGACCCGGATCGGGCCGGGAGTCGGCGATCCAGGCGCTCGCTACCGCGGGCCTGTTCATCAAGTCGATCCAGGACGTCACACCGCTGCCCCACAACGGCTGCCGGCCGCCGAAGAAGCGCCGCGTCTAGCCGCTTTCAGGAGCCTGAAGAAGAGACATGTCACGTTACACCGGACCCGTCTGCAAGCTCTGCCGCCGTGAGGGGGGGAAGCTCTTCCTCAAGGGGCAGAAGTGCTATACCGAGAAGTGCCCCGTCGAGCGGCGGGCCTACCCGCCGGGTCAGCACGGCCCTGCGCAGGCCCGCCGGCGCAAGCAGTCGGACTACGCAGTCCAGCTGCGGGAGAAGCAGAAGGTCAAGCGCATGTACGGCCTGCACGAGAAGCAGTTCCGCAATCTGTTCGTGCGCGCTGCCCAGATGCCGGGCATCACGGGTGAGAACATGCTGGTCACGCTGGAGTCCAGGCTGGACAACATCGTGTTCCGCATGGGGTTCGCGGCGAGCCGCAGCGCCGCTCGCCAACTCGTGCGCCATCGCCACGTCGAGGTGCACGGCGAGATCGTCGACGTGCCCAGCTACGCGGTGAAGGCGGGAGACGAGATCTCGGTGAAGCCGACGTCGAAGGATCTCCTGAGCGTGCAGGTGAGCTTGGAGGCGCGTACGCGGCCCAAGCTCCTGGACTGGCTCGCCCTGGACGAGAAGGCGAGGGTCGGGCGGGTTGTGCGCCGTCCCACCCGGGGGGACATCCCCCTGCCGGTGCAGGAGCAGCTCATTGTCGAGCTCTACTCGAAGTAACCAAGCCGCGACCGCTACAAGCAGGAGGAAAACGTGGAGATAGATCTGACCGGATTGGTGCTGCCGGAGCGCGTGGAGGTAGCCGAGAAGTCCGAGGATGGGCGGTCGGCGCGGTTCGTGATCGAGCCCCTCGAGCGGGGATACGGCTATACCCTCGGCAACTCGGTCCGGCGCGTTCTTCTCTCCTCGCTGCGGGGCGCGGCGGTGTGGGCGTTCCGGATCGACGGGGTGGTCCACGAGCATCAGACGATCCCGGGCGTGGTGGAAGACGTGCACCAGGTCATCCAGAACCTGAAGTCGCTCGTCATCTCGCTCGACGCCGACGTGGACGAGGCCGTCCTGGAGATCCACGGCAAGAAGTCGGGCCCGGTGACGGCCGGAGACGTGGAGGAGTTCAGCGGCGGTCAAGTGCTGGACCCCACGCACCATCTGTTCACGCTCGAGGAGGACCGGACCGTCAACGTCGAGCTCCACGTGAACAAGGGCCGCGGGTTCGTGCTGGCCGACCAGCACCCGATTCCGCGAGGCGCGCCGGTCGACCTGGTCCGCATCGACGCGATCTACAACCCCGTGCGCCGCGCCAACTTCTCCGTGGAGGAGACGCGCGTGGGGCAGCGCACCGACTTCGACCGGCTCACGCTGTCCGTGGAGACCGACGGCTCCGTCGATCCCGAAGAGGCGGTGGCGTACGGCTCGGAGTTGGTCCGCAAGTACATGGAGTACATGCTCTACTTCGGTGAGGGCGGCATTCCCGAGACGACGCGTCCGGGTGCGGTCGCCGTGCCCGAGCGGCTCCAGGACCTCTTCTCGCGGCCGATCGAGGATCTGGCGGAGCTGTCGGTGCGCTCGCGTAACTCGCTCCAGAAGGAGAACATCCGCTCCCTGGGCGATCTCGTGCGCCGCACCGAAGAGGACATGCTTCAGATCGAGAACTTCGGCAAGAAGTCCCTCAAGGAGATCTCCGACTTCCTCGAGGAGCACGGCCTCCGCTTCGGAATGACGCTGGAGGAAGGTGATGACGGGCGGCTGTTCTTCGTTGAAGAGCAGGCCGAGACCGCAGAGAGCGGCGAGGAGTAGTCATGCGGCACCGCAACAAGGGCAGGAAGCTTTCCCGCACGGCGAGCCACCGGCGAGCGACGCTCCGCAACATGGCCACGTCCCTCTTCCGCCACGGGCGGATCGAGACCACGACGGCCAAGGCGAAGGAGCTCAGGCCGTATGCCGAGCGCATCATCACGCTGGCGAAGCGGGGTGACCTGCACGCCCGTCGGCTGGCCGGCCGCAAGATCGGGGACCGCACGGTGCTGGGGACCCTGTTCGACGACCTGGGCCCACGCTACGCGGAGCGTCCCGGGGGGTACACCCGCATCCTGAAGCTGGGGAATCGCAGAGGCGACGCGGCAGAGATGTCGCTCATCGAGCTCGTCGATTAAGTTGCCCCGTCTTTTCAACCCTGACGGACGACCACCCAACCGGATAGGACAAGAGGAAATGGCCGACAGAGCTTCCCGGCGCGGGGCTGCGAACCTCAGCGTAGTCATCATGATTCTGGCCTTCGTGGCCATGGCGGTGTTCCTCTACTGGCTGAGCCTTCAGTCACAGAAGCAGAAGGCCGTGGAGATCAGGGAAGACAGCGTAGCCCAGGCGGCCGCCGCGGCCGACTCGGCGTCCTCTGCCGGAGCGACCCTCGTCTCGCCGACCGACCTCCAGAACAGCACCGCCCAGTACGCGGGTCAGAGCGTGAAGGTCACGGGTCTGACCGTGGCGAGCCAGCTCGGCAAGCAGGGCTTCTGGCTCGACCTGCCGAGCGGGAGCCCCTTCCTGGTCTCGCTGCCGGACAGCCTGCGTGCGCAGGGCGCGAGCGCGCCCACGGGCCAGATGGCCACGGTCATCGGCACGATCAAGCCGATGTCCGACTCGGTCGTCAATGCGTGGACCGCCGCCGGGACGATCACCCAGGCCGATCGCGCCGCCGCGAGCTTCGCGCAGTTCTTCCTCGAGGCCACTCGGGTTCAGACCTCAGCTCCCGGCGGTGCTCCCAGCAGTGGCGGAGCGGGCGGAAGCGGCGGCTCCTGAGGGGGCCGCTCCATCGGACGACAGTCAGAGCGGGATGACATAGACATGTCTCGAGTGTGCTACGTGTGCGGCAAGTCGCCCGGAACCGGGAACAGCGTCAGCCACGCCAACAACAAGACCAAGCGGCGCTGGCTCCCCAACCTCCAGACGGTGAAGATCGTGGACGCGAAGGGTGCGCGCCGGCGCGTGCGCGTCTGCACGTCGTGCATCTCCGCGGGCAAGGTGACGAAGGCACCGCCCGTGTCGGTGGAGGGCTAGCCCTCCGCTCAGAGAGGCGTGGCGGAGCTCGGCCGAAGCAGCCTGCGACAGGCCGCCACGACGCTCACCTCGCGGATCGCCTGCATGCACGCCGCGTGCGGGCACACCGTGTAGAACGGGCACTCCTCGCCGTGGCGCGGTGAACAGACCACCGGCTCGCGCACCACGGTAGCCAGGCCCTCCGGGTAGCCGTAGTAGCGCGCGGCACCCGGCCCGACCAGGACGACGGCGGGACGGGCGAGCGCCACCGCCAGATGGAACGGGAAGGAGTCGTTGCCGACGAAGAGGTCGGCGGCCGCGATGAGGTCGCGCAGCTCCTCCAGGGTCGTCCGGCCGGTGCGGTCCACCACCCAGGACCCCTCCACGTCCACCCCCAAGTCGCCGACGCGGGCCGCTTCGGCATCGCTCCCGACCAGGACGGCACGCGCTCCCTCCTGCTCTCGCAGCGTGCGCAGGAGGCTTCCGAAGCGCTCCGGCATCCACCGCTTCTGCGGCCACGATGCGCCCGGGTGCACGACGACCGTGGGACCGTCGAAGGGGGCCAGCCCGGGATCGCCGCCCCTCGGTACGCGGGGGAGGCGGAACCGCGAGGAGGCGTCGAGGAAGGCCGCGATCGAGAGCAGCCTGTCGATCTCGTGCCAATCGGGTGGACCCGGCGGCGCTGAGCGGTGCAGGAACGGAAGGCCGGGGTGTCGTCCGCTCAGGCCTCCTCTCCACGCGCCGGGCGCCAGCGACGCGATGCGCGCGCCCAGGTACTCCTGGATGGGCCCATCGAGCTGCGTGCTGAAGACCAGGACGTCGGGCGGGGCCTCGCGCCACCGGTTCGCCAGGGCGCCCAGCGACGCCTCGAGCGCGGCGTCTCCGGGGCGGCTCCATCCTTGGTCCGTGCGGACCGCGAGGGGGAGTACCTCCACGTCGGGTCGCCCTGCCATCCAGGGCGGAACGTGCCCCGCCGCGTCGACCACCAGGTCGAAGGATGCGCCGGCGAAGCGCTCCTCGAGCACGGCCAGGAGCGGGTCCAGGAGAATGAAGTCGCCGAGAAAACCGAACCTCACGACGGCTACGCGTGCGGCTTCGGCGGGCACGGCGAGAGGCTGGGCCCGCGGCGCCCGCATCGTCCCGAGCCGCGCATGCGACCCGCGGTAGAGGCCGGCGCCCGGCCGCCGCGGCACGGGGGGCATCGGACGGGCGAGCTCGGCCGCGAGGTGGAGCCGCTCCAGAAAGCGCTCGGCGACGTGCTCCCAGCGGTGGACTTCGGCGACCTCTCGTCCCTCGGCCGCCAGCCGGTTCCGGAGCGGCGGGTCGTCCAGAAGGCGGCGGAGCGCGGCCGCGAGGTCGTCGACGTTCCCGGGGCGCACCAGGAGCGCGTTCACGCCGTCATGGGCGAACTCGGGGATGCCCCCGGCGGTCGTGGCCACGACCGGGAGGCCTGCCGCCATCGCCTCGAGGATCGCCATGCCGAACGACTCCCGGCGAGACGGGAGCGCGAACACGCGCGACCGCGTCGTCAGCCTGCGGATGTGCGCGTGGCTGAGGGGGCCGGCGAAGCGTGCTCGTTCGCCCAGGCCGAGCTCCTCCGCCAGCCGCCGGTACGTGCCCTCGTCCGGACCCGTGCCCACCAGGCGGACACTCACGTCGGCGAGCGCCGGGGTCGCCAGGGCGCGCAGCAGCACGTCGACGCCCTTCTGCTCGTCGAGGCGTCCCACGAACAGGACGTCGGTGGGTGCGTCGGGCGTGGGCTCCCGTTCCCGCTCCCGGAACCATGCGTCTCCGACCCCGTTCGGGATCACCACGACGGGGCGGTCGTGCGCTACGTAGCCGCCCTCGATCAGCGCGCGGCGGCTCCACTCCGACGGAACCGAGATGTCGTGCGCGCCCCGGAGGAGCGCGGCGTGGAGCCAGGCGTTCTGGAAGCGGCGCACGTCCGCGAGCGTGCGGATGGGCGCGACCCAACGCAGCGGTGGCAGGGGTGGGGGATCCGGGTGGTGCATGGTCGCCATGAGGCCGACGCCCTTCGGGAGGAGGCGGGGTACGAGGCCCGCCTCCGCCGAGCTCCCATGGACGGCGTCCGGACGCCACGAGCGCGCGAGGGCTCGGACGGCCCTGGCTAGCCGCACCGCATTGACGGCGAGGTGCGGACTCTCGATGATCCGATCTGTCTCGTACTCCAGCACGGGCGCGTCGGCTCCGCCCGTGCCCACGTGCAGGACCCTCACCTCGTGTCCGGCGCGCACGGCGTGGGTGGCCAGCTCGTGGTTCACGCGCTGGCCACCGCCGGAGCGGCGGTCCCAGATTGGGTAGTTGTGCACGAAGAGGAGTCGCATGGACGACACATTCGCCGTTCCCGTGATGCGGGGGCAAGCGCCCCGGCTCCCGTCGTGACGTCTCCCGCGCCGGCCTGCCTCGTCTGCGGCGCTCCGCATACCCGTCCGCGCGAGGTGGCGTGGGACGTCGCGGTGCGCGCCTGCGCGCGCTGTCACTCGGCGTTCGTCTGGCCCAGGCCGGAGGCGAGCGCGCTGCGCGAGCGCTACGAGCGGGAGCACGACGAGGGAAAGTGGGCGGGCTACTTCGACCGGGAGCCCGCCGCCGTGTGGCGTGAGCGGGTCGAGCTGCTGGGGCGACTGGCCCCGGAGTGCGGCAGGGTGCTCGACGTCGGGTGCGGCGCGGGTCACTTCCTGGAGGCCGTGGCCGTGGACGGATGGACCCCCGTCGGCACCGAGGTCGCGCTGAGCCCTTTGCGCGACGCGCACGGGCGTGTGCCTTCAGCCTGGCTCACGGTGGGGGAGATGTCGGCGCTGCGGGCGGAGCCCGACTACGATGCGGTGACGTTCTGGGACGTGCTCGAGCACGTCCCGGACCCGCTGACCCTTCTCATCGAGGCGCGCCGACGGCTCAGGCCGCGGGGCGTGGTGGCGGCGACGATGCCCAACGCGCACGGCACGACCGCCTGGCTCCACGGTCCGACGTGGAAGTACTACGACGTCGCCGAGTACGGGCACCTCTTCCACCTCTCCCCGAGAGGCTTGAGCACGCTGTTCGTGCGTGCCGGTCTGGAGGTCACGCTCGCTCGCACGGTGGGCTCCACGGACCTGCGTGACGTTCCCGAGATCCGCGGCCACCGCGCCCCGGGCCGTGTGGCGACGTGGATGCTGGACCGCCTGAGCGGCGCGCTCGCGCGCATCGGGCCGCGGGCCGGGTTCGGCAACACGCTCGTCGTCGTCGGGCGGCTGAGGTGATCCTCCTCTCCGGCAACGTGTCGCCGGCGGCCGGTGGGGTCGAGCGCTCGGTGGCGGCGATGGCACGGGCGCTGGAGGACTCCGGGAGGCGCACCGAGTACCTGGAGATCCACCCGGGCACCGCGCCCGAGGGGATGACGGTGCTGCCGGCGAGGGTGCCGTGGGCGCGCGGGGTCCTCGTTCCACTCAACCCCGGCCGGCTCCGGCGTGCGGTGGCCCGGGCGCTCCGCGGGCGGGTGGGCGACCTCGAGCAGATCTGGGCGCGGAGCGCCCTCGTGGCCGCGGTGGCGGCCGAGGTCGTGCCCGACGTGCCGCTCGCCTACATCCCACCCGGTGCGGCCTCGGAGATCCTCCCATTCGACCGGGTGCATCGCGGAGGCGGGCTCCGCGGGGCGCTGCGGAGCGCATACTGGCGAAGCGTCGGAGAGCCGCGCGAGTACGCCGCGGAGCGACGAGCGGTGGAGCGTGCCGACGCGGTGGTGGTGTTCAGTGAGAACCTGAGACTCTGGCTGGAGCGCGACTACGGCCGGAAGGTGGGGGCCCGGGTGCGCGTCGTCCCGCCCGGGGTCGACCTGGAGCGCTTCCGCCCCGCCCGGCCCGGTGAGGCGGACCCCCCGGAGCTCGCCGGTCTCGGTCGGCCGCGCGTGGCGTGGATCGGGCGGATGGAGGAGCGCAAAGGGGCGCTGCTCGCCCTGGAGGCCCTCGTGGCTCTTCCCGACGCGTTCGGCGTGTTCGTCGGCTCCGGACCGCAGGAGGCGGAGGTGCGGGCCGCCCTGTCCGCCCGGGGGCTCGCCGGGCGGGTGCGCGTCCTCGGACACGTCGCCGAGCCGGAGCGGCTCTACCGCGCCTGCGACGTGTTCGCGATGAGCTCGCTCGTCGAGCCGTTCGGCCACGTGATGGTCGAGGCTCTGGCCTCCGGGCTCCCGGTCGTGGGCTTCTCGCGCCGTTCGGGAGCGCGTGCGGCCGCCGAGGACGTCGTCGACGACGGTGTGACGGGCTTCCTGGTGCACGAGGCGGGGTCCGCCGCGCTGGCCGCGGGGCTCGGCGCGGCGCTGGACGCCCGCGTCGCCGACCCGGAGATCGCGGCCCGCTGCCGGAGGGAGGCCGAGACGTACCGGTGGGGGGACTTCGTGCGCGGCGTGCAAGACGCCCTGCTCGAGGGGACGGCGCCGTGAGCGGCGACCGGGAGGCCTCGACACCATCCGGCTCCCTGACGTCCCGGGTGGTCAGGGCCGGCGCGTGGGCCTTCGGCTTCCGCCTCGGCGACCGGGGCCTGGGCTTCGTGCGCACGATCATCCTGGCGCACCTGCTGGCCCCCGCGGATTTCGGGGTGTTCGGCCTCACCGTCCTCGCGCTCTCGGCGCTGGACACGCTCTCGCAGACGGGCTTCGACGAGGCCCTGATCCAGACGCGCGAAGATCCGGAGGTGTATCTGAACACGGTGTGGACCGTCCACATCGTGCGCGGCGCCGTCGTGGCGCTCGTCCTGGCGATCGCGGCGCCGTGGCTCGCCTCGTTCTTCAACGAGCCCGCGGCGACCGGCATCTTCCGCCTCGTCGGGCTGTCGGTCTTCCTGAACGGGCTGACGAATCCGGGGGTCGTCCTCTTCCGGCGCGACCTCGATTTCCGCCGCCAGGCCTTTCTGCTCGCGGGCGGGAGCGTGACCGAGCTGGTCGTCGCCGTGGGCATCGCCCTCGTCGTCCCGAGCGCCTGGGCGTTGGCGTTCGGGATGATCGCCCGCTCGATCGGGCGCGCCACGCTCTCCTACCGCATCCACCCCTTCCGGCCTCGCCTCGCCTTCGATTTCGCGCGCTTCCACGAGCTGTACCGCTTCGGGCGCGTGGTCCTGCTGCAGGGGATCGTCATCTTCCTCGTCACGCAGGGCGACGACGCGTTCGTGGGCAAGCTCCTCGGGGCGGCCGCGCTCGCGTTCTACCAGATGGCGTACCGCTTCTCGAACCTCGCCGCGACCGAGATCGCACAGGTGGTCGGAAGCGTCACGTTCCCCGCGCTCGCCTCGCTCCAGCACGACCGCGCCCGCCTGGGTGGGGCGCTGCTGCGCAGCATCGAGCTCACGACGCTGGTCTCCCTTCCCCTGTCGGCGGCGACCCTGGTGCTCGCTCCGGACTTCACGATGGCGGTGCTGGGCCCCAAGTGGATGCCGATCGTGCCGGCGATGCAGGTCCTCGCGGTGTTCGGCGCGCTGCGCTCGATCGGCGCCTCCGTCGGACCCGCCTACCTCGCCACCGCGCGCCTCGGCACCCATCTCGCGTTCGGGCTCGTGCAGCTCGCGTTCATGGTCGTGACGATCTACCCTCTGTCGATGCGATGGGGCATCCAGGGAACGTCGGTGTCCGTGACCGCCGCCCTTCTCGTGGCGGTCGTGATGAGCGTGTGGACCGTGCGCGGGATCGCCGCGATCCCGACGGGGCGGCTGCTGGCCGCCCTGGGTCGGGGTACGGCCGTGGCTGCCGGCATCGTCGTCGGCGTGCTCGCCTTCAGGCGACTCCTGGGCCCCATGTCCGCCTGGATGTCCTTCGTCGTGCTCGGCTTCGTCTCCATGGCCATCGCGGCGGGGCTCACGGTGTTGATCCAGCGCCTGTGGGGCGGCGTCGCCACGGAGCTGTTCTCGGTCGTGCGTGAGCGCCGCGCTCCGAGGCGGGAGGGAGGGAAATGAAGGATCTGATCGAGTACTGGAACGAACGGGCTCGCCGTTACGCTCCGCACTTCGCCGTCGGGTTCCTCGCCGGCCGCGTGGAGAATTGGCTCTACCGGCGCGCACACGTCTACGCGATACGCCGCCACCTCCTCCCTCTCCTGGTCGAAGCCGTCGGGGAGCGGGGAAGCGTGTCGGTCCTCGAGGTGGGATGTGGATGGGGGCGGTGGGCGCGCGCGTTCGCCCACTGGATCGGGAAGGGGCGGGTCCGCTACGTCGGCGTCGACGCCAGCGCGGTCATGATCGAGAAGGCGCACGAGCTCGGCGACGTCCCCGGGGCCACGTTCGTACACGCATCGGCGACCACGTTCTCCGTGCCCGAGCCGGTGGACGTGGCGTTCTCCTTCACGGTGCTTCAGCACGTTCCGTGGGCGGACCAGATCGAGGCGATCCGGCGGATGCTGGCGTCGCTGCGTCCCGGGGGACGGGTGGTCCTGGTCGAGCTCCTGGGAGAGGCGCAGGAGGCGTTCCACGTCTTCCCCCGGAGCGAGTCGGGGTGGCGCGAGGCGGTGGAGGAGGCGGGGGGCGAGGTCGTGCGGACCGGCGGGACGATGTACGTCGGGGCGGAGGTGGTTCCGTGGAACCGCTCGCGCTGGGGCAATCTGCTCAACCACGCGACGAATCTGGTGAAGATCGCGTTCTATCCGCTCTTCGAGGGGGCGCGCGCCCGGCGCGCCCCGGACTCGGCGTCGCACGCCGTCCTGTGGGCGGTGCGGCGCTCCGAGCGCTCCGAGGGCGCGCCGGCCCGTCCGCCGTCGGACGCCTGAGGCTCCGGTGCGCGTCCTGTTCGTCGCGCTGGACTTCAAGCCGCGCCACGGGGGCGTGGCGGAGCTCACGCACCGTCTCGCGCTCGAGCTGCACCGGTGCTCGGACGCCGTGACGGTCGTGACGCGGGCGATGGCGGAGGCCGAGGCGTTCGACGCCGACGTCCCGTACCGGATCGTGCGCGGCCCCGGGCTGGACGACCCGTCCCGACTCGCGCGTGTCCGCACGATCGCGGACGCACTGCGCGACGCGCGCGCCGACGTCCTGGTCGTCAACCACCTCGAGCCCCTGGGCCACCAGGCGCTTCTGGCCGCGATGTGGCGACGCGTCCCGCTGGTGGTGATGGCCCATGGCACGGAGGTGAACCGGCGCCGCGGCCACGGGGGCGGGTCCGGAGCCGCGCTTGCGGAGCTCCGCGGCCGGTTGTGGAAGAGCGTGGCGCTGCGCGGCGCCATGCGCGTCACCTGCTCGAGCCGGTTCACGGCGGACCGCGTGCTCGGGTGGGGCCTATCGCCGGAGCGCGTCCGGGTCGTGCGCCCGGGCGCCGATCCGGTCCCCGAGGAGGAGCGCGGGCGGCGTCGCGACGCGTGGCGGGCCCGGCTCTCCCTCGAGGCCCGGACTCCGCTCGCCGTCTTTCTCGGTCGGCTCGTCTTGCGAAAGGGGCCCGACGTCCTCGTCGACGCGTTCACCCGGGTGGTGGCCCGCGTGCCCGACGCGACGCTGCTGCTGGCGGGGGAGGGACCCCTGTCGGCCGAGCTCGAGGCCGCCGTGGCGCGCGCCGGCCCCGGTGTCCGCGTGCGCCTTCTGGGCGCGGTCTCGGAGGAGGAGAAGGACGGGATCCTGTGCGCCGCGGACGTCGTGGCGCTCCCGAGCCGCGAGCTCGACGACGGGGACGTCGAGGGGTTCGGCATCGTGCTGCGCGAAGCGGAGGCGCGGGGTGTGCCCGTGGTGGCCGGCCGCTCCGGCGGGGTTCCCGAAGCCGTGGAGCACGGCCGCACGGGCCTCCTCGTCGACGGCGCCTCGCCCTCCGAGGTCGCCGACGCGCTCGTCTCGCTCCTCTCCGATCCGGACCTCGCCCGCCGTCTCGGACACGCGGGCAGGGAGCACGTCGAGCGGCACGGGAGCTGGGCCAGGGCGGGTGCCGTGTTCCGGGCCGTGTGCGGCGAGGTCGCGGGCACGTCCCTTCGTTGACCCCCGGAAGGCGCCTCCAGTACCTTCCTGCGTGCTCCCGAACACTCGGAAACGTGGACAGTCCGGCCTCTTCGCCGCCTCTCCCCTGCTCGCCAGCATCGGGGTGGTGGTCGCTTCGCTCGCGTACGCGGGCAGCGCGTCCGAGGTCGCGGTTCCCCTGCTCGGCGTCCTCGGCACACTCCTGACGGTCCTCGTCGCGCGGCTCCAGCGCGATCGCCAGGCGGGCGAGTACCTGATGAACCTGATGCTGCTGTCCATCGGGGCGCGATTCCTTCTGCTCGCGCTCATCCACACGTCCGTGGGCCCGATGGTCTTCGCGCCGGACCAGATCTCCTACCAACAGCTCGGCGACGCCCTCGTGCGGAGCTGGCAGGGCATCGGACCGCCGCCGCCGAGGCTGACGGACACGCTCCAGATCGGCTACCCCGTCATCAATGCGGTGCTGGTCGTCGTGTTCGGCGCCGCCCGCGCCGCGCCGGCCGTCGTGAACATCTTCATGGGCACGTGGCTCGCCATCCCGATCTACTACATGGCGCTGGTCATCGTGCGCGGCAATCGCGCGGTGGCCGGCTTGGCCGCCATCCTGTCCGTCTTCTTTCCGTCGATGATGCTCTGGTCGGTCCTCAACGTGCGGGACGCGCCGACCATCCTGGCCGTCGCGTTGTGCGTGTTCTTCACCGTCCGCTTCCAGCGGAAGGTCGATCTGTGGGATGCCGTGGGAGCGATCGTATTCCTGGCGGTGATCGCGTTCTTCCGGGAGTACATGACGGTGCTGGTCGGCGTGTCGGCGGGCGCCGGGATCCTCATCGGCAAGGGCCGCTCGCCCATGCGCTCTCTCCTCCTGGGGGCGGGGATCATGGGGGTCCTCCTCCTCCTGGCGCACCAGGCGGGTCTCGGCACCACGCTGACGCAGGAGCCGAGCCTCCAGACCGTGCAGTACCTGCGGAGTGATCTCGCGTTCGGGGCCGGCTCGGCGTACGGACAGAGCGCCAACGTGTCGACTTTGGGTGGGGCGATCACCTTCCTGCCGATCGGGCTGACGTACTTCCTGCTCGCACCGTTCCCGTGGTCGATCACGTCCGGACTCCAGGCCATCACGCTGCCTGAGACCTTGCTCTGGTACCTGCTCGTCCCGTTCGTGCTGAGAGGCTTGTACCTGGCGATGCGCCACGACGCGCGGGCCTACACGGTGCCGCTCTTCGTCCTGCTCGTGGTCACGTTCGCCTACGCCATGGTGGAGGGGAACGTGGGTACCGCCTACCGTCACCGCGCGCAGATCCTCCCGCTCGTCTTTCTTTTCTGCGCGCTCGGGCTCCGGGACGCATACGCCGTATGGGCCGAGCGCAGGGCCGCGCGGCGGGAGCGCCTCCGCCACTCGCGCAGGCTCGGCTCCATCCCCATCCGCAGGGAGCCCCCGGAGCATCTCGACCGCAGGCGGAGCTGAGCGATGGCTCGCAAAGGCGTGATCACCGTCGTGGAGTCCCTCGGCCGGGGCGGCGCCGAACGTCTCGTCGTCACCACGATGGGCCGCCTCCAGCGTCATCGCTTCGAGCCCCGGGTGGCGACGCTCTTCGGACCGTCGGACCTCGCCGAGGAGCTGCGGGCGATGAAGGTTCCGGTGCACGAGTTGGGCATGCGCGGACCGGTCGACATCCCCCGGGTCGCGTTCAAACTGCGTAACCTGATTCGGCACACGGGCGCCGAAGTCGTGCACACCCACCTCTACTTCGCCAACATCGTGGGTCGCCTCGCGACGCGCGGGAGCACGGCGTCGCTCGTGACCACGCTGCACAACCCCGACTATACGCACGACGCGGGCCGAGGGCTGCGCTTCCGCGGGCGCAAGGCGCTGGACCGATTCACGCTCCGCCGGCCGGGCCACCTGCTGGCCGTGAGCGAGGAGGTGCGCCGCGACTATCAAGCGCACTTCGACCTCCCGGACATCGAGGTGCTCTACAACTTCATCGACATGGGCCGCTTCCAGGAGCAGCTCGCCACCGTGGACAGGGCGGCGGCGCGCCGGGCCCTCGGGGTGCGCAACGGGGACGTCGTCGCGCTGCACGTGGGCCGCTTCCACCGCCAGAAGGCACAGGACCACCTGCTGCGTGCCCTCCAGGTGGCCCGGGTGGAATCGCCCGGGCTGCGGCTCTTCTTCGCGGGGGGAGGGAGCGAGCTGTCCCGGGTGCGCAGCATGGCGTCGGAGATGGACGTGGGGGACGCCGTCGTCTTCCTGGGTCCGGTGTCGGACGTGATGCCGCTCTACCGGGCCGCGGATCTGTTCGTGTTCCCCTCCCGCTTCGAGGCGTTCGGCATGGCGCTCCTCGAGTCGATGGCGGCGGGCCTCCCCTCCGTCGCGACGCGCGCGGGGGGCATCCTCGAGGTCGCCACGGATCGGACCACGCTGCTCGTGGGCATCGATCATGTGACGGAGCTGGCCCGCGCGCTGGTCCGGCTGGCCGAAGACCCGGGGCTTCGCCAGCGCTTGGGAGCGGCGGCGGTCGAGCGCGCCCGGGACTTCGACTTCTCCCGCTGGCTCCCTCGGCTGGAAGAGATCTATGAGGGGAGGTAGCGAGCCCGGCGGAGGCGCGCGCCGCCCCCGTCTCATCGGCTCCGGCCTCCTGTGGATCTTCACCGCCGCGCTGGCCCTCCGCCTTGTCGTCGCGCTCGCCTGGGCTCCCAGTCCCGTCGCCGACGCCGCCGACTACGACCGGCTGGCCCGCGGTCTGGTCGAGGGCAGGGGCTACGTGTCTCCCTCGGGCCAGCCGACGGCGTGGCGCCCGCCCCTCTACCCGGGCTTCGTGGCGGCTGTCTACGCCGTGGCCGGCGAGCACCCCGAGGCCGTGCGCGTCGCCCAGGCGGTGGTGGGTGCCGCCAGCGCGGCGCTGGTCTATGTCCTGGCCTTCGGGCTCCTCGGCTCCGGCCCTGCCTGGCTGGCCGGGGGCCTGGCGGCCGTCGACCTCGCGTCGGTCTTCTCCGTGTCGCGCCTGCTCTCGGAGGCGCTGTTCACGTTCCTCCTCGTGCTCTCCGTGGCGCTCGTCGTCCGCGCGCTGGGGACCTCGGGGCGAAGGTCACGCGCGTGGGCCCTGGGCGGCGGCCTGACGCTCGGGCTGGGTGCGCTCACGAGGGGAGCGCTCGTCCTCTATCCGGTGGCGCTCGTGCCCGTGTGGCTCCTGGCCCGGCGCGGATCGGGACGGGCGCTGCTGGCCGTCGTGTTCGGCTTCGTGCTCGCGATCTCGCCGTGGACGATCCGCAACGAGCGCGCGCTGCACGCCTTCGTGCCGGTGGCGACGCAGGGCGGCCTCACGCTCTGGGCCGGCAACCACCCGCTGCACGGGTGGATCTTCGGGATGATCCCCGACGACTCCACCACGCGCGCCGCGGCCCGGCTCCCGGAGCCCGCGGCCTCCAGCGCGCTCGTACGCGCCACCGCCCGCGACCTGGTGGCGCACCCGGGGAGGATTCCCCGGCTGGAGGCGCTCAAGGCCGCGTTCTTCTGGGCCCCGCTCGACTGGGAGATCCTGCCCTGGTACGGCGCCTTCAACCCGACCTACGCGTTCGAGCTGCTCTGGTCCGCGGTGCTCGTTGCGATGATGCTGCGCGCTGCCGGTCGCAGGGACGCCCCCGACTCGCTGGGCACGGCGGGCGAGCGCCCCACGGGAAAGGGCCCCCTCGCGTCCTTCGCGGATGCCTGGCCCCTGTGGCTTCCCGTCGCCTACTTCTTCGCGCTCGCGCTCGTCTTCTACGGGAGCCCCCGATTCCGGCTGCCCGTCGAGCCCCTGCTGGCCGTGAGCGCCGCGGCGGGGCTCGCGCGACTCGCCCGGACACGGGGCAGGGCCACCGCCGTGCGCTGGGCCGTCGTCTCGGCCGCGGCGTTGCTCCTCGTCACCGTGGCGGCCGGGCCGCTCAAAGCGGCCGTCCGGGGCCTGCTCGGCGCGTGAGCGCGCCGCGCGCGGGGCCCGCCGTGCTGTACGTCTCGTACGATGGCGCGCTCGATCCTCTGGGACGCTCGCAGGTGGTGCCCTACGTGGAGGGGCTGGCCGCGCTCGGATGGCGCTTCCACCTCCTCACGTTCGAGAAGGACGCGCGCTGGGCCGAGCACGGCGAGCGCTCCGCCATGGAGGAGCGGCTCGCCGCGTCCGGCGTCACCTGGCACCCGATGCGCTACCACAAGCGTCCACCGGTCGCGGCGACGGCGCGCGACATCGCCGCCGGCCTGGGGGCGGCGCGCAGGCTGCACGCATGCGACCCCCTCGCGCTGGTGCACGCACGCTCCTATCCGTCGGCGCTCATCGCGCTCGGGCTTCGCAGCGCTTCGGGCGTGCCCTTCCTTTTCGACATGCGCGGCTTCTACCCGGAGGAGCGGGTCGACGGGGGCCTGTGGCGCGCGGGCGGTCCCGTCTTCCAGGTGGCGAAGCACCTCGAGCGCGACTTTCTCGGCGCCGCCGCCGGCGTGGTCACGCTCACCGAGGCGAGCGTCCCGATCGTCGTCGAGGCGATGGAGCGCGCGGGGGGACGGGGCGAGCTGGCCGTCATCCCGACGAGCGTGGATCTCGAGCGCTTCGCGCTCCGGCCGATGCCGGGCGGGCCGTTCACGCTCGCGTACTTCGGCTCGGTGGGCACGTGGTACCTGCTCGACGAGATGATGAAGCTGGGCCGAGCGGTGCTGGACGAGGTCGGGGACAGCCGCCTCCTCTTCGTCGTGAACGACGGGGCCGAGGCCGTGCGTACCGCCGCCGCCGCCGCGCGCGTGCCCGCCGAGCGGCTCACCCTCACGTCCGTGCCGCACGAGCGCGTGCCCGAGGCGCTCGCCGAGGCGCACGCGACGTACTTCCTGATCCGGCCCGAGGGCTCGAAGGTCGCGTCGGCGGCCACCAAGTTCGGCGAGTCCCTCGCGCTCGGCCGCCCGGTGGCGGCGAACCGCGGGGTGGGCGACACCGCAGCGGTGATCGAGGAGGATGGGGTGGGGGTGGTCGTGGAGGCGCTGGGCGACGACGAGTACCGCCGGGTCGCGCGGGCGCTGGCGGCCCGAGCGGGCGAGCCGGGGATGGCAAAGGAGTGCCGCCAGGTCGCGCAGGCCCGCTACGCCCTGGACGCCGCCGTGGAGGCCTACGCGCGGCTCTACCGGGCGATGGGCGTCGGGGAGGGCCGCGCGTGAGTGCGCGCCGCCTCGTCGTGCTCTGCCCCTATCCGGAGCGGCGCGCCCCCAGCCAGCGGCTCAAGTACGAGCAGTACTTCGACGACTGGCGCACGGCGGGGTGGGAGATCGACGTGCGCCCGTTCTGGGACGAGGCGGCCTGGTCGCGCCTGTACGCTCCGGGGGGCCTCGCCGCCAAGGCGGTGGACGTGATGCGGGGCCTCGTGCGGCGCCGCGCCGACCTCGCCGCGGCGCTCGCGGCCGACCTCGTGTACGTGCACCTGTGGGCCGTCCCGCTCGGCCCTCCGCTCATCGAGCGGCGCATCCGCCGCGCCGGTGTGCCGCTCGTCTACGACGTGGACGACCTGGTCCACCTCCCGCACGCCTCGCGCGCGAACGCCTTCATGCGCTGGCTCAGGGGCGGCGACAAGGTGCGCGAGCTGATGGCGCTCGCCGACGAGGTCGTCGTGTGCACGGAGCACCTGGCCGCTGTCGCCCGCTCGTACAACGCGCACGTGACGAGCATCTCATCGACGATCGACACCGACGCCTACCGCCCCCGTCCCCACCGCGACCGCACCGAAGGGGTCGTCGTCGGATGGAGCGGAAGCCACTCCACCGCTCCCTACCTCCACCTCCTGGACGACGTGCTGCGCGAGCTGCAACGGACCGACGGAGTGCGCGTACGGGTCCTCGGCGACGCCTCCTTCCGCATTCCGGGCGTGGAGGTGGAGGCGAGCGAGTGGAGCCTGGACACCGAGATCGAGGATCTCTCGGCCATCGACGTCGGCCTCTATCCGCTGCCCGACGAGGAGTGGGTGCTGGGCAAGAGTGGCCTCAAGGCGCTCCAGTACATGGCGCTCGAGATCGCGCCGGTGGTGCAGGGCGTCGGCGCGAACCTCGACATCGTGCGTGAAGGAGAGAACGGGCTCGTCGCGCGCACCCCGGAGGAGTGGCTCGCGGCCGTCAGGCGCCTCGTGCGCGACCCCGAGCTGCGCCGCCGCCTGGGCCGCGCGGCGCGGGCTACGGTCGTGGAGCGCTACTCCGTGGAGGCGAACCGTGCGCGGTATCGGGAGGTGCTGGCGCGGGCGGCCACGTAGCCCCCGAACCAGGCACCGGATACCTTAGCGTCGACATGTCTTCCACGCCGCCTCCCGGCGACACGCCGGCACCCGGGGTCGCTTCGGTGGCCCGGCGCAAGCGCTTCGCGCTCCTGCGTGCGCTCCGTCCACACCAATGGGCCAAGAACCTGCTGGTGGTGGTGCCGGTCCTGGCGGCTCACCGGATGCCGGGCAGCGCCGTGGCGATCGCATTCGCGTCGTTCTCCCTGCTGGCATCGTCGGTCTACCTGACGAACGACGTCGCGGACTTCGAGCACGACCGCCTCCATCCCCGCAAGAAGAGCCGGCCGGTGGCCTCGGGCGAGGTCTCCAAGGGGGCGGCCCTCGTCCTCTCGCTCCTCCTGCTCTGCGCCTCGCTCCTCCTGGCGCTGTTCCTCCCGCGCCGGTTCGTGCTCGTCTGGCTGACGTACCTGCTCGCGACCTCGGCATACTCGCTGGGGCTCAAACGGCGGGTCATGCTCGACGTGCTCATCCTCGCCGGACTCTACACGGTCCGGGTGGTGGCCGGCGCGGTGGCGGTCGGGGTGCCCCTGTCCAGCTGGTTCCTCGCGTTCTCGGTGTTCGTCTTCACGTCCCTGGCGCTGCTCAAGCGCGCGGTCGAGGCGCTCGAGACGCGGGAGCTGGAGCGCGAATCGATCCGAGGCCGAGGCTGGCGGGTCGAGGACCTGCCCCTGCTCGGCGCCATGGGCGTGTCGTGCGCGGTGGCGGCGGGGCTCGTCTACTGCCTCTACATCACGGGCGAGGACGTGTCGAAGCTCTACGTGCGCCCCGATCTCCTCTGGGTCGGGCTCCCCGTGCTGCTGTATTGGCTCGGACGTGCGTGGCTGATGGCGCTGCGTGGAGAGATCCACGACGATCCGGTCGTCTTCGCGCTCGAGGATTCGACGAGCTGGTGGGCGCTCGGCGTCATGGCGGTCGCGCTCTGGGTGGCCTCGTGAGACACGTCGTCCTGGTCGGCGCCACGGACGGGATCGGGCGCGCGCTGGCGGCGGCGTACCTGGAGCGCTCGTGGCGCGTGGCCGTGGTGGGACGCAGCGCCGCGAAGGTCGACGCCGTGGTCGCGAAGCTCGCGGAGAGCTATCCGGGCTCCACGGTGGTCGGGGGCGTGCTCGACGTGACGAGGCGCGACGCCGTCGTGCCCGCCCTGGAGGGCGCGCTCGCCGAGCTCGGCCAGATGGACCTGCTCGTCTACTGCGCCGGGGTGATGGGGGAGGGGGGCGCCACCGCCGCCGATCCGGCCCACCTCGTCGCCGTGAACTTCCTGGGCGCCGTCGACGTGCTCGAGTGGGGCGCGCGCTACTTCACGGAGGCCGGGGGCGGGAGGCTGGCCGCCATCGGCTCGGTCGCGGGCGACCGGGGCCGCAAGGGCAACCCGGTCTACGCCGCCGCCAAGGCCGCGTTGCACCAGTACCTGGAGGCGCTCCGCCACCGCCTCCACCCCGCCGGCGTGGGGGTGACGACGATCAAGCCCGGGTGGGTCCGCACGCGCATGCTGGGCCGGGTCCCGCGCTTTCCGCCCGCCATCACGCCCGAGTTGGCCGCGCGCCTGATCGTGAAGAAGCTCGAGCGCGGCCGCGACGGCTTCTACGTTCCGGCGTGGTGGGCGCCCATCTCGCTCGCGCTGCGCATGATGCCGCGTCCCGTCTACAAGAGGGTCGCGCCGTCATGAGGCCCCCCGAGACCCTCATGCTCGAGGGGTGGGGCGGGGCCAACCGGGCGCGCTCGCTCGTCTACCGGCCGGTGGACGCGGCGGAGGCGGCCGAAGCGCTCGCCCACGCGCGCGGCCACGGCCTCACGGTGGCGGCGCGGGGGGCGGGGCTCAGCTACGGCGACGCCGCGCTCAACCAGGGCGGCGCCGTGCTGGACCTCTCGGGCATGGGCCGCGTGCTGGACTTCGACCCCGAAGCGGGCGTCGTGCGCGCCGAGGCCGGTGTCACGATCGAGCAGCTCTGGCACCACGTGCTCCCGCACGGATGGTGGCCGCCGGTCGTGCCGGGCACGATGCTCGCCACGCTGGGCGGGTGCGTGGCCATGAACGTGCACGGCAAGAACCACGCGCACGCGGGCGCGATCGGGCGCCACGTGCGCTCGCTCACGCTGCTGACCGGTGAGGGCGAGCTCACGACGCTGCGCCAGGGCGAGCCCGCGGGCGAGGAGGGGCTGTGGAAGCTCGGCCTGCACGACGTCGTCGGCGCCCAGGGGCTCAACGGCACGATCCTCGACGTGACGCTGGCGCTCCGCCGCGTCTGGGGCGGCCACCTGGACGTCGAGGCCCGCGCGACCCGCTCGCTCCCCGAGACGTTCGACGAACTGGATCGGGGCGCTCGCGAGGCCGACTACACGGTGGCGTGGGTCGACTGCGTGGGGCTCAGGGCGGGCCGGGGCGTGCTGCACCACGCCTGGTACCTGCCCCCCGACCACCCCCTGGCCGGCAAAGCGCTCGAGCCGGGCGAGCAGCGCCTGCCCGCGCGCGTGGCGGGCGTGCTCCCGCGCAAACACGCGTGGCTCGCGCTCCGCCCGTTCACGAACCGGTGGGGCGTGCGCGTGTTGAACTTCGGCCGCTACCATTCGGCCGCGCTCCGCCGCCGGGCGCGGTACCGGCAGACGCACGCGGCGTTCCACTTCCTGCTCGACTACGTGCCGGGCTGGAAGCGCGCGTACGGACGGAGCGGGCTCATCCAGTACCAGCTCTTCGTGCCGGCCGCCGCAGCGCGCGAGGCGTTCAGCGCCGCGCTCCACGAGCAGAACAGGCTCGGCGTGCCGAGTCTGCTCGGTGTCATGAAGCGCCACACGAGCGAGGACTCCGCGGCGGGGTACTGCCTGGACGGCTACTCCCTCGCGCTCGACTTTCCCGTGGGGCGTGGAGCGCACACGAGCCGCCTCATGCGCCTGTGCCGCTCGCTCGACCGCGTCATGGCCGAGCACGGCGGGCGCCTCTACGCCGCCAAGGACGCTGTCGGCACGGGGCGCCTGCCCGAACGTCGCGACGCGGCGTTCAGCTCCAACCTCGCCAGACGATGGGCGCGGGGGGCGGGTTGATGAGGGGCATCCGCTGATGTGCGGCATCGCCGGCATCGTCCGCCTCGCGTCCGACGCTCCTCCGCCCACGCACGGGGAGGCGCTGATGATGGCGGAGCGTCTCCGCCACCGAGGCCCGGACGGGCACGCCGCCTGGGGCTCGCCGTCGGGCTCGTGCGCGCTCGGCCACGCGCGCCTGAAGGTCATCGACCTCGAGACGGGCGATCAGCCCATGGGCAACGAGGACGGCTCCGTGCAGGTCGTCCTCAACGGCGAGATCTACAACTTCATCGAGCTGCGCGCCGAGCTCGAGCGCGCCGGCCACCGCTTCCGCACCCGGAGCGACACGGAGGTCCTCGTCCACGGCTACGAGGCGTGGGGCGACGATCTCCCCGAGCGTCTGGACGGCATGTTCGCGTTCGCCGTCTGGGACGAGAAGCGCGCCCGCATGCTCCTGGCCCGCGACCGCGCCGGCAAGAAGCCGCTCTTCTGGACCCGGGTGGGCGGGCGCTTCGCCTTCGGCTCGGAGATCAAGGCGCTGCTCGCGCTCGACGCGCGGGTCGGCGAGCTCGACCCGAAGGCGCTCCCGTACTTCCTGGCGTACGGCTACGTACCGGCGCCCCGCACGTTCTACCGCGGCGTCGTCAAGGTGCCGCCCGCGACGTCGCTCGTCGTGGAGGAGGGCGAGGTGCGGGAGCGCACCTACTGGCGGCTGCACTGGACGTCGGGCCGCGGCGACCCCGACGCCTACGAGCTCCGTCGCTCCGTGCGCCAGGCGCTCGGCCGCGCGGTCGAGCGGCGCCTGGTGTCGGACGTCCCGATCGGAGCCCTCCTGTCCGGCGGCATCGACTCGACCATCGTGGTCGGCCTCATGCGCGAGCGCATCGACGGGCCCCTCCCGACGTTCAGCCTCGGGTTCGCCGACGATCCCACGTACGACGAGACGTCCTTCGCGCGCATCGCCTCGCGCCGTTTCGGCACCGAGCACACCGAGTTCATCGTCGAGGCCCACCAGGTCGAGCTCGTCGACGAGCTCGTGGACGCCTACGACGAGCCGTTCGGCGACTCCTCCGCCATCCCCACGCACATCGTCTCGCGCCTCACGCGCCAGCACGTCGCGGTGGCCCTCACGGGCGACGGCGGCGACGAGATGTTCGCCGGCTACCCGCGCTTCGAGGGGATGGTGCTGGCCGAGCGCCTTCCGCGCGTCGTCACCGCGCTGGGCGACGCGATGGGGCGCCGCCTGCCGCACCACCGCAACTTCCGCCACCCGAGCCGCCGGTTCTCGCGCTTCTTCCGGGCGGCCGCGCTTCCTCCCGAGGAGCGCATGCTCCGCTGGATCGGGTTCTTCGGCGACGGGCTCGAGACGCTTCTGCTTCCCGATCTGCGCGAGGACCTGTCGCGCAACGCCCTCATCGAGAGCTTCCGCACGCCCTGGGGCGAGCACGCTTCGGAGTCCGCTCTGGCGCGCACGCTCGCGCTCAACTTCGAGACGTATCTCCCGGAGGATCTCCTGGTGAAGGCCGACCGCTGCTCCATGGCGCACGGCCTCGAGCTGCGCGATCCGTTCCTCGATACGGCGGTGATGAAGCTCGCCGCGTCGCTCCCCGACGGCGCCCGCATCCGGCGCGGCC
This sequence comes from uncultured Gemmatimonadaceae bacterium, assembly GCA_964519125.1. Classification (GTDB taxonomy): domain Bacteria; phylum Gemmatimonadota; class Gemmatimonadetes; order Longimicrobiales; family Gaopeijiaceae; genus SZUA-318. The sequence goes on from CAZFIS010000030.1 coordinate 24,413, forward strand.
GCCTCAAGTGGATCCTGCGCAGGGCGTTCTCGGACCTGCTCCCCCACGAGATCGCGACGCGCGGCAAGATGGGCTTCGGCGTGCCGCTCCCGCTCTGGTTCCGTACGTACTGGAAGCCACTGTTCGAGGCACGCGTGCTCGCGCCCGACGCGTGCCTGTGGCAGTGGCTCCGGCGCGCCCCCGTCGAGGCGATCTGGGCAGAGCACCAGGCCGCCCGGGCCGACTGGGGCCACCAACTCTGGGCGCTCCTCACCCTCGAGACATGGTTGCGGTCGAGGGGGTGAGGCCTCGATGATTGAGCACTCACACCCTAGAGGAGATCACCCTCCGATGCGGATTCTGGTCACCGGCGGCGCAGGCTTCATCGGCTCCCATCTCGTGGAGCGGCTCCTGGAGCGCGGCGACACCGTGCACGTGGTGGACAACCTCTCCACGGGCTCGCTCGAGAACCTGAAGGCGGTCCGGCACCATCCCGAGCTCCACCTCAACGTGGACTCGATCCTGAACTGGCCGATGATGAACGAGACGGTGGAGCGCTGCGAGCAGGTGGTGCACCTCGCGGCGGCCGTGGGCGTTCGCAAGATCATCGAAGAGCCGGTCGACACCATCACCACGAACGTGCGCGGCACCGAGATCGTGCTCGACTGCTGCTCGCGCCACGGGGCGTCGCTCTTCGTCGCCTCGACCTCGGAGATCTACGGGAAGGGGGGCGAGCAGCTCGACGAGGAGCACGACCGCATCCTGGGCGCCACCACGCACCGTCGCTGGGCGTACTCGTGCACGAAGGCGCTCGACGAGTTCCTCGCGCTCGCCTACGCGCACGAGAAGGGGCTCCCCGTCATCATCGGGCGCTTCTTCAACACGGTGGGTCCGCGCCAGTCGGGGCAGTGGGGGATGGTGCTTCCCCGCTTCGTCGAGTGCGCGATGCGCGGCGAGCCGATCGAGGTCTACGGCCCCGGCACGCAGCGGCGCTCGTTCTGCCACGTGCACGACACCGTTCGCGCCGTCGTCGGCCTGCTCGACCACGAAGACGCGTGGGGCCGCCCGTTCAACATCGGCTCGGAGAAGGAGATCTCGATCGCCGACCTGGCCGAGCGCGTGAAGGAGCGCGTCGGCAGCTCGTCGCCCATCGTGCGCGTTCCCTACGACGTGGCGTACGGAACGGGCTTCGAGGACATGGAGCGCCGCCAACCCGTGACGGCCCGGATCCACGGGCTCATCGGCTGGGAGACCACCTACTCGCTCGATCAGATCATCGACGACACGGCGGAGCACCTGCGGGCCGCGGCGGCGACGTGACGAGCAGCGTGTGCGCCCGCCGTTGATCCCGTGAGCGCCCGCCCGCGCCTCATCCACCGCGTCATCGCCCGCCTCAACGTCGGCGGGCCCGCCATGCAGGTCGTGCACCTGGCCCGCGCGTTCAACGAGGGACGCTGGCGCACGCGCCTGGTCACGGGCAGCATAGCCGCGACCGAGGGCGACATGGTGTACTACGCCGAAGAGCGCGGCGTGGCGCTCACGCTGCTTCCCGAGATGTCGCGCGACATCAGCGTGCTCGGCGACGTGCGCACGCTGCTCGCGCTCGTGCGCCTCTTCCGGCGCGAGCGTCCCGATATCGTCCACACGCACACGGCCAAGGCGGGCACGCTCGGTCGGCTCGCGGCGTTCCTGGCGGGCGTTCCGGTGCGCATCCACACCTACCACGGCCACGTGCTCGGCGGCGACTACTTCGGCCCCCTCGCGACCCGGGTCTTCCTGGAGATCGAGCGCCAGCTCGCGCGCATCACCGACCGCCTCGTCGTGCTCACCGAGCGCCAGGCGACGGAGATGGCCGACGAGCTCCGCGTCGCTCCGCGCGACAAGTTCGTCGTGGTGCCGCTCGGCCTCGAGCTCGATCGCTTCGCGGCCGTCGACCGCGCGGTTGTGCGCGCGCGCACGCGCGAAGGGCTCGGGATCGAGCCGCACGCGACCGTCGTCGGGATGGTGGGGCGCATGGTGCCGGTGAAGAACCACGAGCTTTTTCTCGAGGCGATGGCGGAGCTGATCGGCGAAGCGGACGGACCGGTCCGGGGTCTCATCGTCGGTTCCGGGGGCCGCGAGGCGGAGCTTCGGGAGAGGGCCGCCGCGCTCGGTCTCGACGGCCGACTCATCTGGCTCGGATGGCGGCGCGACCTGCCCGAGCTGTACCCGGCCATGGACGTGGTTGCGCTCACCTCGCACGACGAGGGCACGCCCGTGGCGCTCCTGGAGGCGCTGGCTGCCGGCACGCAGATCGTGGCGCGCGACGTGGGCGGGGTCGGGGAGGTGCTCGAGGGTGGACGGCTGGGCACGCTGCTCGCGCGCTCCGCCGGGCCCCGTGAGTGGGCCTCCTCGCTTGCGGCTGCCGCGCGCCGGCCCTCCTGGGCCGCGGAGGACCGGTTCCGGATCGCCGGGCGCTACTCGGTCGGCCGTTTGGTGGCGGACCTCGCCGCGTTGTATGATGGTGCCCTCCCGCCGCCATCCGAGCTCCCCCCTCCCGCCCCCGCGCGCGCGCCAACCGAGACAACGTGGACCGATCCGACGATCTCCAGAGAATCCGGCGAGGACTCCAGTCCGCCGCCCGGGCCTTGAAGTCGTTCACCGCGGGAGCCATCGAGTTCGAGCGCAAGGAGGCTCGCGGCGACCCGGTCACCGCGGCCGACCACGCCGTGGATCGCGTGCTGCGGGAGACGCTCCCCATCGACGGCGAGGGGTGGCTCTCCGAGGAGACCGCCGACGACCGATCGCGGCTGACGGCCCGCAGGGTGTGGGTGGTCGACCCGATCGACGGCACGCGCGAGTTCGTCGAAGGCATCCCCGAGTGGTGCGTCTCGATCGGGCTCGTGGAGGACGGCGAGCCGGTGGCGGGCGGCATCCTCAACCCCGCCACGGGCGAGGTGGTCATCGGCGCGCGCGAGATCGGCGTGACGTACAACGGGGTCGCGGCGCGCGTGACGGATCCCGAAGACCTCAGGGGCGCTTCGGTGCTCGCCAGCCGCTCCGAGACGAAGCGGGGCGAGTGGAAGCGCTTCGAGGGTGCACCGTTCCACGTGCGGCCGTGCGGCTCGGTCGCGTACAAGCTCGCGCTCGTCGCGGGTGGCCGGGCCGACGCGACGTTCACGCTCGTGCCCAAGCACGAATGGGACGTGGCGGCGGGCGTGGCGCTCGTGCTCGCCGCCGGCGGCATGGCGACGGAGGCCGACGGGCGGCCCGTGCGGTTCAACCAGGAGGAGCCGCGCCTGCCCAACCTCGTGGCCGCGGGCCCGCGCACGGTGGCGGAGCTTCTGGACGGGTGGCTGAAGACATGATCCCTCGCCCGCCCCCGGCGGCGCCACGCCCATGAGCCCGCTCATGCTCATCGGCCTGGTCTTTGCGCTGGCCCTCGTGCTGACCGCCGTGCTCACGCCGGTGGTGCGGGGCGCGGCGATCGCGGGCGGGATGGTGCGCCAGGTCCAGGCGGACCGCTGGCACCGCCGGCCGACGCCGGCGATCGGGGGCGTGGCGATCTACCTCGGGTTCGGGCTGGCGGTGGGCGTCGGCTACGTCATCAACCCCGACGCCATCGAAGGGCTCATGTTCCGCCCGCCGCAGGCCATCCTCCCGTGGTCGGGATGGGAGGGGCTGGTCGTGGCGGCCACCGTGGCGTTCCTCGTCGGGCTGGTGGACGACTTCGTCGACCTGTCGCCGATTCTCAAGCTGCTCGGTCAGATGGCCGCCGCGCTCGTCCTCGTCCTGAGCGGCATCGGCGTCTGGCTCACCGGGTGGTACCCGGCCGACGTGCTCATCTCGCTGTTCTGGTTCGTGGCGATCACGAACGCCATGAACCTGCTCGACAACATGGACGGGCTCGCCGCGGGCATCGCCGCGATCGCGGGCGCCTACCTGGCGCTCCTGTTCTGGATCGAGGGCGAGATGGGCCTCATGCTTCTGGCGCTCGCGTTCGTGGCCTCCCTCGTCGGGTTCCTCGCGCACAACTATCCCCCGGCGCGCATCTTCATGGGCGACTCGGGATCGCTCTTTCTCGGCCTCTTCCTGGCGGGGCTCGCGCTGGCGCCCGCGCCGGGCCTGTCGCGCTCGCTCGCGGCCGTGATGGCCGCGCCCGTGCTGATCCTGGGCGTGCCGATCCTCGACACCACGCTCGTCACCATCGGGCGCCTGCTGGAGGGGCGTCCCATCAGCCAGGGCGGCAAGGACCACACCTCGCACCGGCTCGTGAACCTCGGCGTGCCCGAGAAGCGCACGCTGTGGATGCTCTGGGGCCTCGCGTTCGTGGGCGGCGCGGTGGGCGTGTTGCTGCGCTCCGCCGAGCGCGGCACGGCGATCCTGCTCGGCGGTGTCCTCGTGACCGTGCTCACGCTCGTGGGCGCCTACCTGCTGTCCGTGCGGCTGCGCAGCCTCGAGGACGGAGGGGTGAAGGGCCTCTCGCTCTACCGGTTCGTGGTTGCCAGCCAGGAGCGCTATCCCGTGTTCGCGCTCCTGCTCGACGGCGTCTGGATCGCCCTCGCCTACTACGCCGCGTACCTGATCCGGTGGGATCCCTCGGAGCTCTCCGCCCAGCTTCCGTACTTCGAGCGGACGGTCGTGATCTGGGTGGGCATCAAGCTCATCGCGTTCGTGGTGACGGGCACGTACGGCACGCGCTGGCCGACGTTCGGGCTCTACGATGCGGTGGGCGTGCTCCGCTCCAACGTGGTGGCGACGCTCCTGGCCGCCGCCACGCTCTTCATCGTCGAGCGCGTCGGCCTGTCGCGGGGCGTGGTGGCGATCGACTTCCTGGTGTGCTCGATCCTCACCGTGGGCGGAAGGCTCTCGTTCCGCCTGCTCGAGGGGACGACGCGGCGGTGGTCGGAGACCGGATCGGCCGCCGTGATCCTGGCGACGCTCGAGGAAGCCGAGCTCGCCCAGCGCCAGCTCCAGCGCGTGCGCGAGCCGAGGCTGAGGGCCGTGGCGGTCGCGTCGCCTACGAGCAGCCTGGCCCGCGGACGGCTCGGCCACCTCCCCCTGTTCGGCGGGCAGGCCGCGCTCCGCCACGCGCTCCGGGAGACGTCGGCGAGTGTGGTCGTGCTCGTCGACGACGGCGACGGGCGCCTCTCCGGGGAGGAGACGCTGCGCGCCCATCTCGAGACGGAAGGGGGTGTCGACGTGTTCGTGCTCGAGGTGCGGGTGCGGAGGCTCGAGGGGAGGACGGGGCTCTGAGGGGGCGCCTCCGTGCCCTGCTCGTGGCTGCCGTCGCGGTGGCCGCTACGTCGGCGTCGGCGCTCCCTCTGAGTGCTCAGGCCGCGGGCACCGTTCCGCTTCAGGATCCCGCATACGCCGCCCTCGCGCGCCTGGAGGCGTTCGGGCTCGTCGCTCACGGTGCGGTCGCCCAGCGCCCCTACTCGCGCGCCCGCGTCGGATGGATGGTGGCCGAGGCCCGAGCCACCCTGGCGGGCCGCGCCGACCTCACGGGTGCCGAGCGCTCCGACCTCACCGCAATGCTCGACCGCCTCGACGCACGCTTCGGCGCGCAGACCCGGACGCGCCCCGAGCTGCTCGTCGAGGGCGAGGTCGGCGGGGGGAAGAGCCCCGGCCACCCCATCCCCTTCAACGGGGTCGGCCACGTGGACGCGATCGTGAACCCCCTGTGGGCGTACCGCGACGGACGGGCGTACGGCGACGAAGGCACGCTGGCCGCTGCCG
>CAZFIS010000031.1:0-20991 GCA_964519125.1 uncultured Gemmatimonadaceae bacterium
GAGGCCACTCTGGCGCTCCCGCCGTACCTCCTGGATGGCGACGAGATCGGGATCACGGTGCACCCGGCACATGGCGAAAACCTGGGCGCCCAGGACCTGACGTTCGAGACCGGGAAGAACTTCGAGGTCTACGTGCCAAAGACGAACGACGGGTACATTCCTCCTCCGCCTCCAGCGACGATCCCCAACCCAGGTAAAGGCACCACCACCCTTACGGTGGAGAACCCCCGCAATCAGGGGCTGGTGGTGTCCATGCAGCACGGTCCGTTCGACACCCGCCTCGGGGTAGCGCCCGCCGACCGGGAGACGACGCTGGTGATCCCGCCCGCCCTCGCGCTGGGCGATCCCGTCATCCAGGTCGCCCTGACCCCCAAGGATGGCGTGGACCTGGACACCTCGAGCTTCACGCTCCATCGCGATGCGCATCTTCTGGTGAAGGTGCCCACGATGTGACCTTCGGGGCACGCCGATCGCGAGAGTGATGTGACGACCGGGGTGGCCCGCAGGGGCCGCCCCGCCTCGTCCTGTTGACGGAAGGCGAAGGTCTGAACACTCGCGTCAGGGGGCTTATCGGCCCCACGCCCCCAGAAATGGCAAGACACAGGAGGCCGAGAGTAAGGCCCGCGCGCACTTGGGCGACCGAGAGGTCCGGAAGTGCGCCAGGGGGACCCGTTACGGCCAAAGAGCGCGATCCCGAGTCGGTCACACCGGAGAACGGTGGACTCCTGAATCATGACGCCAGACGGGCCGCCTGATCCTCGGCCGGGTCCTGGAACAGGACGCCGTGGCGCTCGCTCGTCCCAAAGCCTACCGCGTCCTCAGACCGGCGTGTACTCCCGCTCCGCGTCCACCGTCTCCGGATCCACCTTCGGCTGCCAGATCTGGATCGCAGGAAAGGTGGACAGGAACCACCGGATGGATCCCAGCCAGAGTCCCAGGAACATGAGGCCGATCAGCGGCTGCCAGAGCGGGAAGGCCGGCTGGCCGACCTGGTGTAGCGGCGGCGCGACCATGTCGTAGGCCTCGAGCCAGAGACCGATGAGGATGATCGTCGTGAACGTGGCCAGGAACTTCGGATTCATCTTCGGCTTGCGGCCGAGCAGGCCCGCCACCGGAATGACGAAGCAGCACACGATCACCAGCAGCGAGAGCCATCCCCACGGCGGAGCGGAGCGGCGGATGATCCACGACTGCTCCCAGGGCAGCTTGCCGTACCAGATCACCAGGTACTGGGAGAAGAAGAGGTAGGTCCAGAAGAGCGAGAACGCGAACGCGAACTTGCCCAGATCGTGCCGCTGCTGGAGGCCGATCGCGTGCCGGATGTCCTTGTGCTTCGTGCGCGCGTAGAGGCTCCACAGCGCAGTCGCGGCGCCTCCGCCCCAGAAGGCACCCATCCAGAACCAGGGCGCCAGCATCGAGCTGCGCCAATGCGGCTCCAGGGCCATCACCCAATCGTACGAGATGACGGTCATCACACCGACGTAGAGCAGCACCAGGACGGGCGCGATGCGCGTCATCCTGTGGTAGCTGTCGACCTCCTCCCGCTCCTGGCCGAGCCACCCCTGTGTGAGGCGCGTCCTCCACGCGGCGCGGCCCGGATCACCCGCCTCGGTGTTCCGGGTCAGCCCCATGTCCGGACGCACGGCCAGATACAGGAAATACAAAGACAGCCCGACGAACGTGCCGAAGCCGATCACGTTTCGCGTGACGAGAAACGGGATGTTCAGGTAGCTCGCCTTGGCCTGGATCGCCGGATCACTCGACATCTGCGCGATCCACGGGAAGAAATTGCGCCGCAGGCCGAGCATGGGAAGCAGGAGCACGAAGGCGATCGGCAAGAACGCCGCCTGAGCCTGGCTCACTCGCCGCAGCGACCAGTTCCACTTGGACTTGGTGATCCACGTCACGCAGGCGACGACCACTCCGCCCGCCGCGATACTCATGAAGAAGAGCCAGTTGCCGACGTAACAGACCCACGCGACCGTGGGATCCCGGATCAGTTCGATGACGAACGCCGCGAGTCCCACCACGAAGAGGAGGCCGGCGAGCAGAGAGGCCGGCCGTGATCTCGGGAGGAAGCGGGCTGGAATCTCGTCCGGAACGTACGCGTGTGGCATCGTATCAGCTCCCACCCTGCTGCTGCTTCGCGTGCTCCTCGTTGTACCGAGCCTGCAGCGTGCGGAGGTAGTTCACGATGTCCCAGCGGTCGAAGTGTGCGATCCGGCTTCCGTACTCGGGCATCAGGTTGCGGCCCACACGGATCATCCCGTAGACGTACTGATCGCTGAAGCTCTGATCCCGCGGTCCGGCCAGGTCGTAGGCGCGCACCGCCGGGGACTTCGACGCGATGTAGGCGTCCTTTCCGATTCCGTCCGCTCCGTGGCAGGGCGCGCAGAAGCGCACGAAGAGCGTTCGGCCTCGCGCCAGATCGACGGAGTCGGCCCCGGGATTGACCAGGCTCTGCACGATCGAGTCCCCCTTGCCGACCGGCAGCATGTCCTTCTGCGTGAAATACGGCACGTCGACGCCTTCGGGCTCACCGTCGTTGATGTCGCCCTTGGCCGGCGGGAAGGTCCCGGAGGCGAAGGAGACGGTGTGCGGCGGCTGCGGACGTGGGTTCTCGTAGGGGTCGAACGAGCGTTGGTCCCGCATGCTCCGGCCGAAGATATCGACCATGACGTTGTCCAGCGGGTGACATCCCGCGGCGAGAGCGGCCGCGAGCGCCATCACCGCGAACCGGATCGCGCGCGACCTACGCATGAGCCGCCTCCGTCTCTTCACTCAGCTCCGCCGGCTCCTGCTTCTCGATGATGCGGCGCGCCTCGTCCAGCCTTTGGGACGGCACCACGACATACACGCCGAAGCGGTCGGAGCTGAACCGCGGATCGTACGCGGTACTCGACCTCGTGTCCGGGATGTGGGCGTTGATGAACAGCCCGATCACCGTGGCGAGCGCACCGAAGAGCACGGTCAGCTCGAACGCGATGACGATGTAGGCCGGCATGCCGAGCTGCGGCTTGCCGCCCACGACGAGCGGCCAGTCGAGCGACGTCCACGCCGTCAGCGCGAGTCCTGTCGCCGCGCCGGTGAGCCCTCCGACCAGCGCGAAGACCCGGACCGGGCTCTGGTCGTAGCCCATAGCCGCTTCGATGTGATGCTCCGGGTACGGACTGTTCACCCGGATGTCCTCGAAGCCGGCCTTCCGGAGCCCCTCGACGGTGTCCACGGTCGAGTCGAGATACTCGAAGGAAGCCAGGAGCCCACGCGTCTCGCTCACGAGTGTGCCTCCCGGCTTCGATGCCGTAGCATCGGTGGCAGGCCTTCCTTCAGCTCCGCGATGGCCACAGGCGGCACGACGCGCGTGAAGATCATGAACCAGAACAGGAACCAGCAGAAGCTCCCGACCAGGATCCCCATCTCGGTGAGCGACGGCCGGTACAGGTGCCACATGAACGGCTCGTACCCGTGGTGGAGCGACGTGACGATGATCACGTAGCCCTCGAGCCACATCCCGATGTTCACGAAGATCGAGATGACCCACAGCGCCGGAATCGAGTACCGGATCCGCTTGAACCAGAGGAGCTGGGGCACGAGCGCATTGCACGTGAGCATGGTCCAGCTCGCCCACCAGTAGGGGCCGAACATCCGGTTCCAGATCGACGCCCGCTCGATCACGTCCGCTCCGTACCACGCCAGGAAGAACTCGACGGCGTAGGAGTAGGTCACGATCACCGCGGCCAGCAGGCAGAGCTTGGCGAGCGCGTCGAAATGCTTGGTGGTGAGGTACTTCTCGAGCCCCCACGCCTTCCGCATGGGAATCAAGAGCGTGAGGAGCATCGCCACGCCGCTGTAGATGGCCCCGGCGACGAAGTACGGTGCGAAGATCGTCGAGTGCCAGCCCGGGACGATGGCCATCGCGAAGTTCCAGGACACCACCGAGTGGACCGAGAGCACCAGCGGCGTCGCGAGCGCGGCGAGGAGGAGGTACGCCTTCCCGAAGTGGTGCCACTGCCGGTCCGTGCCACGCCATCCGAGCGAGACGACCGTGTAGAACTTCTTGCGGATGCCCGTCGTGCCATCCCGCGCAGCCGCGAGGTCCGGGAGGCACCCGAGGAAGAAGAAGACGGCGGAGACCGTGAAGTAGGTCGTCAACGCGAAGACGTCCCAGACCAGCGGCGACTCGAAGTTCGGCCACAGGAACCGGGAATTCGGATATGGAAAGAGCCAGTATGCGTGCCAGGCGCGGCCCAGGTAGATGAGCGCGAAGAGGCCCGCCGTCATCATCGCGACGACCGTCATCGCCTCCGAGGCCCGGTACACCGCCTGCCGCCAGGGTGCTCTGAAGAGGAAGAGGACGGCGGAAATCAGCATGCCCGCGCTCGCAATCCCGATCCAGAACACGAAAGAGGTCATGTACACGCCCCACGCCACCGGCACGTTCAGGCCGGAGGCACCGATCCCGAGGATCAGCTGGTGCGCCCACGAGGCGAGAAACAGCACCACCCCCGCCACCGTGAACAGGAAGAACGCCCACCATCCCCTTCCGGGCCGGCTGAGGATCCCGATGACGTCCTCGTTGACCTGGCCCATCCGCTCCACGTCCGGATGGGTGAGCGCGCCGCGACGGGTGCGTTCCGGATCGACCACCGTGGCCATCAGGAGCTCTCCTCGGAAGAGAGCTGGTGGAACGTCACCTTCTTCAGGTAGTTGACGCCAGGCTGGGTATTGAGCTCCTCGTTGAGCGCCCGGTACGTCCGCTCGTTCGCGGCGATTTGGGAGACCCTCGTGCTGGGGTCGCGCAGATTGCCCCAGACGATCGCCTCCGCCGGACAGCTCTGCTGACATGCCATGAGGACCTCCCCGTCCCTGGGGTAGGGGCCCCGGTTCTCGACGACGGCCCGGTTTTCGGCCTCGCGTACGCGCTGGACGCAGAAGGTGCACTTCTCCATGACGCCGTTGTCACGGACGGTGACGTCCGGATTCCACTGCCAGTTGTACGGCTCCGGGATCCGCTGCGGCTCGGTGTAGCGAAGCCAGTTGAAGGTCCGGACCTTGTACGGACAGTTGTTGGAGCAATACCGCGTCCCCACGCAGCGGTTGTAGACCTGGGCACTCACACCCTCGGGCGTGCTGTAGGTAGCGAAGGTCGGGCACACCGGCTCGCACGGGGCGTTGCTGCATTGTTGGCACATCATCGGGATCACCCGCACGTCCAGCGCCCCGGGTGACGTGGCGTTCACCTTCTCGTAGTAGCGCTCGATGCGGAGCCAGTGCATCTCGCGACCCATCATCACCTGGTCCTCACCCACCCACGGGACGTTGTTCTCCGCCATGCAGGCGACTTCGCAGGCGCCGCACCCGGTGCACTTGTCCAGGTCGATCGCCATACCCCAGCGGGGCAGCTCCTCCGGGTTGGCGTACGGCCCGTGCTGGGCGCCCGGAAGCGGATGGGAGGTGGGCGAGTTGGGCACCCGGACCGGAACGAAGCCACCCGTGCCCTGGAGTTCCTTCACGATCTCGTTCGAACCCTCGGGCGTGGCCCCGTGACCGAGCGCCGCCAGCGTCACCGCCGGCGTGATGGGGCGGTCGGCCTGGCTGTCCGAGCTCTGGGTCTTGGCCAACCGCCGGCTCGAGCCGGTCGGGGTCACCGACACCTTGGTCGCGACCGTCACGAAGGCGCCCGACGGCTGTTCGGCGACCGCGGGCAGCAACTCCATGGCGTTGACGCCCTTACCGGTCGCCCAACGGCCGAAGTCGGTATGACCCATGCCCATCGCGAGCGCGACGGCGTCCGGCCGGATTCCCGGGTACGGCCACACCGGCACGTCCAGCGAGCCGTACGGAGAGGTCACCGTGACGAAGTCACCCTCGTGCAGGCCCTGAGCCGCCGCGGCGTCCGGGTGGATCTCCAGCCAGGAGTGCCACGTGATCTTGCTGACCGGGTCGGGCATCTCGAGCAGCCACGGGATGTTCGTGTGCTCCCCGGCCCCGAAGCGCGCCGCAGGATGGACCAACAAGGCGAAGTCGCCGTCCCCGTCGAGCGTGGGCACGTCGAAGATGAGCGCCTTGTCCGGGGCGCGCAGCTCGCTCGGTGCCGCCGGCGCCGCGACGTCGCGCTTCCACAGGCCGTTGCGGAGCATCTCGTGCCAGTGGTGGTCGAAGTCGGGACCCTTGTACATCTCCCGATTGGCCGCGTGCAAATACTCGTAGAACGTGGCCGCGCCCCCGAAGTCGGCACCCAGGCTCGAGCCGACTGCGATCAGGACGTCGGCGGTCTGCTTGGCGTCGAAGTGCGGGACCGGCTCCATGATCGGCTGGCGGATCGCGTAGATGCCCGGTTTCGGCTCCGAGTCACCCCAGGACTCCAGGAAGTGCCGGTCGGGCATGACCAGGTCCGCGAGGGCCGACGTCTCGTCCGGCGCGCTCGCGAAGGAGACCTTGAAGGCTACCGAGGAGAAGGCGCCCTCGAAGCCCGACCCCGCGGGCAGCGAGTAGACGGGATTCACGCCGTGCACCATCGCCACGGCCACGTTGCCCGCGGCCATGGAGCGGACCGCTTCCTCCATGTCGGCGTACGGCCGCGCGGCGCGGGTGGGCCCACCGTCCAGATGCAGGGTCCTGCCCACGTTGCCCGCGACCGAGTTGAGGATCAGCGTCGCCAGGCTGGCTGCAGTCGCGTTCCTGTGGTACGCGCCCGCTCCCGGTGCCAGCGCGAGGCTCGGCCGCTCGGACATGAACCGGTGCGCGAGCGCCCGGATGTCGTCCTCCGAGATGCCGGCCTCCTGCGCGGCAGACCGCGCATCGAACGCGCGCAAAACCGAAGCATACGGGCCGCTCGCGTCACTGCCCCCGGCGATCACCGAGGCCATCCCGAGCGCGATGGCCGCCTCGGCCCCCGGCTTGATCGGGATCCACTCGTCGGCGTTGAAGCCCGTCATCGAGAGACGCGGACCCACGAAGATGAAGCGGCCCTTGCTGCCGTGCTCGTCCACCGCGCTCATGCGAGAGAAGGCCCGTCCGTCCTCCACGGGAGACGTGCCGCTCTCGAGGAAGTCGGACCCGAACGAGATCAGCAGGCGCGAGCCCTCGATGTCGTAACGGGGCAGGCCGTCGTAGCCGAACGCGATCCTCGTGGCCTCGCGCAGAGGAGCTTCGGAGACCGGCTCGTGCTCCGTGCGCCGGCCACCACCAACCGCCTTCAGGAACTCCTCCACCAGGCGCGTCTGGGTCGGCCCCTGCGGCTTGCCCAGGTAGAGGATCTTTCCGCCCGCACCTTCGAGACGCTCGGCGAGCAGCTTTTCCGCCTCACCCCACGAAGCGGGCCGCAGGTTGCCGTTCTCGCGGATCATCGGGCCGCTGTAGCGGTCGGCGTTGTAGAGGTGCTGGAGCGAGGCGTGGCCCTTCGCACACAGGGCCCCGTTCGAGACCGGATGGTGAGGGTTGCCCTCGAGCTTCACCGCCCGGCCCTCGCGGGTGCGGGCCCACACGCCGCACTGCGCGGAGCAGCCGTCGCAGACCGTCGTGAACCACGTCGCCACGCCGGGCGTGATGTCCTCCGGCGTGGTCACGTACGGGAGGAGGCGCTCAACGTTCTTCGTCGAGCACCCGGTGAGCGCCGCCCCGGCGCTGCTCACGCCGAGCACTTTGAGGAACGTGCGTCGCTTGATGCCGCCGCTCATGTCCCGGGACCCCATCAGTAGTGACATCTCGAGCAGTCCGTGGACGCGCCCATCTTCCGGTGGCAACTCACGCACCACCCCATGTTGTGACCACCCCACACCGGATCAGGTTTGTTGATCACGTAGGTGTCCTGTACCTGCCCATGGCACTGCTGGCAGGTCAATCCCGCGTGGATGTGTCGCATGTGCGGGAAGTGGGTGTGATCGGGGATCTTGTAGATCCGCACCCACGGGATCGGCTTCTTCTCCTTCCAGTACTCCTCGAGCTTGTTGATCTCCGCAGGGTGCGCCGTCCCGGGAATCACCTGATGGCAACCCATGCACGAAGAAACCGACGGGATGCCCGCGTCAACCGACCGCTCCGCCGAGACGTGGCAGTACTGGCAGTCGATGTGATAGGTGCCGGCATGGATGCTGTGGGAGAAGGCGATGGGCTGTCCGGTCGGGTAGGATGCCGGATTCGACGTGGCGGAGAAGACCTTCGTGGTGTCCTGGGCGCTCGAAGCGCTCGAATCGTTCGGAGTGCCCTGGACCCCGATGACGGCCAGGCTGGCCAGCGCCACGAGGCCAGCCACGCCACCAATCAGCCATTGCTTTCTCATCTACGCTCGTGCTCCTGGGCTCTACCCCAACCCACAGGAGCAGCCCACCCGGGAAGGAGGGTGCACGTGAAACCGACTCTCGAACAGCCCTGATTTCGAGCCGACCTCAGCGAAGCGCGATGAACGTACCCGAGGCCCCAGCAGGGGTCAAGAAGAGACGCACGCCGGACCGAGAACGTCGCAACGAGAACCTTTTCTCGGCCTGGGTGTTATACTTTCTTCGCACTCGACCCTCTTGGGAGCCGGGCCTCCCGCTGGTCCGCATCACACTCCCACCTGAGCCGAAACGGGGTCGGGCCGGCCCGAGCACTTCGGCTCCGCATCGCGATTCTGCAACGTGACGTCCATGCCCGAACCCTCCTCGCCAACCGCGGTCAGGGACTCCCCTCCGTCGCTGGAGATCCTCGATCGGCTGGTGCAGGAAGTGGAGACGGTCTTCCACGGCAAGCGCGATGTGGTGCGTCTGGCACTCGCGGCCCTCCTCGCCCGCGGACATGTGCTCTTCGAGGACGTTCCCGGCGTCGGCAAGACCACCCTGGCTCATGCTCTTGCGAAGGTCCTGGGCGTGGGCTTCCGGCGGATCCAGTTCACCTCGGACCTGCTTCCCTCGGACGTCCTGGGAGTGTCGGTCTACAATCCGCGGACGGCCGAGTTCGAGACCCGCCCGGGGCCGATCTTCGCGAACGTGGTGCTCGCCGACGAGATCAACCGGGCACCGCCGCGCACGCAGAGCGGGCTCCTCGAGGCGATGCAGGAAGGGCGCGTGACCATCGACGACGTAACGCACGATCTGCCACGTCCGTTTCTGGTCATGGCCACCCAGAATCCCCTGGAGCACCACGGCACCTATCCCCTCCCGGAGAGCCAGCTCGACCGCTTCCTGGTGCGGATCACGATCGGCTATCCCGGCCGCGAGGCGGAGCGACGCATCCTGACGGAGTCGTCGGCCACGGAGCCGGTCATGGACCGACTGCGCGCGATCCTCACCCCGACGCAGGTGCTCCAGCTCCAGGAGATGGTCGAGGAGGTGGACGCCGACGAGGCCATCGTCGACTACCTGATGACGGTCGTCGAGCGGACCCGCACGTCGGCGAAGCTCCGCATGGGCGTGAGTCCGCGAGGCGCCATCGCGCTCTACCGAGCCGCGCGCGCGTTCGCCCTCACACGCGGGCGCACCTATCTCGTGCCTGACGACGTGCGGGACCTCGTCGTCCCGTGCCTCGCCCATCGGATCCTCCCCGCCGGTGCATCCAGCGCGACCCTGGACAGCCACGTGCAGTCCGTCCAGATCCTGGAGGGCATCCTCGAGGAGGTCGAGGCGCCGGTGTGAGCCCGAGCACCGGCGCGCGCTCGAGCAGGGCCGCCCGGGCGGTCGCCGCCGTGCTGCGGCGGATCCGCCTATGGCGGCTCCGCCTCCACGCTTGGCGCCGCATTCGTTTCACACCCGGAGGTCTCGCGTTCACGCTCGGCGCTCTGGCCGTCGGGTTCGCGGCCCTGAATACCGGCAACAACCTCCTCTACCTGCTCCTCGGAGCCATGCTCGGCTTCATCACCGTGAGCGGTTGGCTCTCCGAGCAGGCGATTCGCGGGTTGGACATCGAGCGCGAGTCTCCGCACGCGGTCACGGTCGGCCAGGACCTCCGCCTCACCTACCACGTCCGCAATCACAAGCGCCTCCTCCCGTCACTGGCCGTGGAGATCTCGGAGGAGGGGCTTCCCCACGCCGCGTTCCTGGCTCACGCGCCGGCCGCAGGCGAAGCCCTGGCCCGCTCGAGGAACCGGTTCGACCGGCGAGGGACCTTTCCGCTCGGTACCGTCACGCTCTCCACCGCGTTTCCGTTCGGGCTCTTCCGCAAGGAGCGCGATCTCGAGATCCCGGGGGAGATCGTCGTCTGGCCCCGGTGCGGACGCTCCGTGCGCTCCCCTTCCCCGGCGGGAGGACGCGTGCCCCGCCTCTCGTTGTCGACCGCCGGATCGCTGGGCACGCGCGGTGAGTACCGCAGCCTGCGGACCTACCGTCCCGGTGACGATCCCCGCGACATCCACTGGCGCTCGAGCGCGAGGCTGAGGGAGCCGGTGATCCGGGAATACGAGCGCGACGGAGCCCGCACGCGCTGGATCTGTCTGGACTCGCGCGGGGAGCCCGACGACGCGGCCGAGGTCGCCATCGAGGTAGCGGCGTCCCTGGCGGCCCGCGCGGCAGCCGAGGGCCACCCTTTCGGGCTCGCCGTCGAGAATGTGGTCGTGGACCCGGGCGAGGGCCCCGGTCAGCTCGGTCGTGTGCTGGACGTGCTGGCGCGGGTCGACTTCCGGCCCGACGCCCCACCGCCCGTCCCCCCGGTGAGCCCGGAGAGCTGCGTGCTCGTCTCCATCGATGGAGCGGCGGGCTTCGGCGACGAGTTCGTGGTGGGCCGGGATGCGCGTCTGGATCCCGCCGGCGAGCCGGAGACGGCATGAACCTGAGGCTCCTGCACCGGCGTCTTGCGGTGCTCATGGGAATGTGCGGCCTCCTGGCGTTCGCCGCCGGGGCCGGCTTCGAGCCCGTCGCTACGATCCTGACCGCGGTGGCGCTCGCCTCGGCGCTGTTCTGGCACCCCGACGCCGAGCTGTCGCAG
Source organism: uncultured Gemmatimonadaceae bacterium (assembly GCA_964519125.1). Taxonomy (GTDB): domain Bacteria; phylum Gemmatimonadota; class Gemmatimonadetes; order Longimicrobiales; family Gaopeijiaceae; genus SZUA-318. The sequence goes on from CAZFIS010000031.1 coordinate 10,897, forward strand.
CGGATGGAGCGCGTGTGGCTCCCGATCGCCGCGTTGCTGGTGGTCCGGGCGCTGTACCACGCGTTCTTCGTGCGTGACGATGTCGTGATGCCCGTCGTCGATCTCCTCCTGCTGTTGATGTCGGCCGAGTCGCTGCGCTCCCTGGACGCCCCGAACGACTTCCGCTTGTACGCGCTCTCGTTCGCGCTCGTGCTGGCCTCCACGGCATACCGGCCCGGCGTCGTCTTCTTGGTCGCCTTCGTGGCCTACGTGGTGCTGGGCACCGTGACGCTCATGGTGGGTCACCTCCGGCGCGCCGCGGAGCGTCACCGGGTGCGCGAGGTCCCGCTCGGCCGGGGGATCGTCGGCACGACGTCCGCCCTCTCCCTGGTGACGCTGTTCGTCTCCGCGATCGTCTTCGTCACGTTTCCGCGGGTGTCGCGGGGATGGGCGGGGCGAGACGCCGCCGCCACGACCTCGATCGCGGGGTTCAGCGACGTCGTCTCGATCGGGGACTACGGCACCCGCATCTACAGCGATCCGCAGATCGTCCTGCGGGTGGAGTTTCCCGACGGAACACCTCCGGCCGGGCGTCTGGCGTCTTTCCACTGGCGAGGACGCTCGTACGACCACTTCGACGGCATCCGGTGGAGCCGCTCCCGGGGGCTGCCCCCTTCGGCCGCCCCGGCGCGCTGGTACAGGAACCGCTGGAAGGGCCCTGTCCTGACCCAGAGGATCTACGCCCGGCCGCTGAGCGTCCACGTGCTGTTCGGGCTGCATCCCGTGATGGGTATCGACCCCGGCGACGGCATCCAGGCGCTCTTCGACAACGCGGGCGACTTCGTCTACTGGGGGTCGGGCCCACCGTTCTACACGGTCTACTCACGCGAGAACGCGCCCACCCCTGACGAGCTGCGAAGCGACTCGTCGCAGGAGCGTTTCGCTCCCTCCGCGCTGTACTACCTCCAGCTCCCCGACCTCGACCCCAGGATCCCCGCCCTGGCCGATTCGCTGACGCGAGGGCTCGACACGCGCTACGACAAGGTCATGGCCATCGAGCAATGGCTTCAGGGGTTCCGGTATACGCTCCAGCTTCCGGCGACGCCGGCCCAAGCGACGCTCGCCAACTTCCTGTTCGTGCGGCGCGCGGGCCACTGCGAGTACTTCTCGACGGCGATGGTCGTGCTCCTCCGGACGCTGGGCATCGAAGCCCGGAACGTGAACGGCTTCCTGGGTGGAGAGTGGAGCCGGTTCGGCGACTACCTCGCCGTGACGGAGAACCAAGCCCACTCGTGGGTCGAGGTGTGGTTCCCTGGATACGGCTGGGTGACGTTCGACCCGACACCGGGAGGAGGCAACGCCGGCGAGCAGGCCCAGGCGTGGTTCTGGCCGGGACGCTTCCTGCTCGACGCGATCCAGCACCGGTGGAGCAAGTGGGTGCTGGACTACAACGTCGAGTCCCAAGCCGGCATCTTCCAGCGATGGGCCGGCGCCCTCCGGATCGGTGACGGGGGGGTGCGCGTCCCTTCGGGCGGCGGCGGGGGGCCGAGCCCCTGGGTGGCGGCGCTGGCGCTGCTGGCCGCCGGGGCGGCGCTTCTCTGGCTGCGGCGCCGCCACCGTAGCCTACCACCCGCGACGCGGATGTATATGATGTTGCGTCAACACTGCGCTCGCGCCGGGCTGGGCGTCTCCCCGGGTCTCACGCCGCTCGCCCTGGTGGAGCGGGTGCGGAAACGGGGCACTTCCGCGGGCCGGGCGGCCGAACGCGTGGTCGACCTGTATCTGCGGGCCCGCTACGGCCATGAGGCCCTGGGCGAGTCCGAGTTGAGAGAGATGCGCGAAGCCCTGGGCGCGGCGCGGCGCACGCTGCGGGCCGGTACCTGAGGCGCCCGGTTTGTCCGAGCGCAGAGCGGAGCAACGATGAGCACGAAGACGGCCGACAAGTCCACGATCTGGGGCGACCGACCCATGCCGGCCGGCCGAAAGGTCCAGCGGCTGGACGTGGGACCGCTGACCCTCTGGTTCAAGGGACTGGCGAATGAGGTGTGGATCGCCTTTCGACGCGGGGACGGACAACCCGCCGGGGACGACGAGACACCTCCGGGCGACCTCGATTGGAGCCGCTGGGCCCTGGGTGCGACCCCCCATCACCTTCGACTCCTGCCCGTCCTGCCCGACCGCCTCATCGTGGTGAAGCCGGAGCACCCGTTCACGCTCCTGCGCAAAGCCGAGGCGCGGGTGTACACGAGGCTGCCGGCCTGGGTCCGGGTGGAGGCGGTCGAGCAAGGCCGGAGCGAAGGGAGCGTCCTGATGGAGATCCCGACGGAGATCCTCTCCGACACATGGTGGGGGGATTTCCTCACCGGCGAGATGGGCTACTGGCTCACCACCAAAGCTCGCCGCGAGTTGAGGCCCGAGCTCTTCGAGCCGCACATGATCATGAGCGCGTTGCAGCTCGTGAACCGCTCCGACGACGCGCTCCCCGTGGAGAAGCTGGCATGGCGCGTGGAGCACCTCTCCACGTACGACAAGGACGGGCAGCTCTGGGCCGAGGAAACCAAGGTCTACTACCTGGGCGAGGCCGAGGGGAGCGACATCCACATGGAGGACAAACCACCGGCCGAAGCGGCCGGGGCCCGTGAGATCTCACCGGCGCGCGCCCCACAGGTGAGGGGGCTGCGGGCCCGCACGTTCCTGCGCCTCCGCGCCTTCTCGGGATGGTGAGGTGAGTGCCATGACACTACTGCTCCTCGCCCAGGCGACGTCGACCCAGACGGCAACGTCGGGATTGGGTCACCTCGCGGCAGCCATCAACACCGTGGATATCCTCCGCGTGGCGCTCTACCTGGTCATCGGCATTCCCCTGGTATGGGCGGCCACGCGGTGGATCCAGACATGGGCCACGAAGACCTACAGTGCACAACGCGGGCTGGTCATCGGCAAGGTCATCTTCTATTCCGGCCTCCTGCTCCTCACGGTCTCGGTGCTCAACGAGCTCGGCTTCAAGCTCACGGCGCTCATGGGTGCGGCGGGGATCCTTGGCGTCGCGCTGGGCTTCGCGTCGCAAACGTCGGTGTCCAACCTCATCGCCGGCTTCTTCTTGATCGCCGAGGAGCCCTTCAAGGTCGGCGACGCGATCCAGGTCGGCGACGTCACCGGACAGGTGCTGACCATCGACACGCTCTCTGTGAAGATCCGCACGTTCGACAACCGCATGGTGCGCATCCCCAACGAGACGCTCGTGAAGAGCGAGGTCACCACGATCACCCGCTTCCCGATTCGCCGCATGGACATCAGCATCGGGGTCGCCTACAAGGAGGACGCCGAGCGCGTGCGGCGGGTGCTCATGGAGGTGGCGACCGCGAACCCTCACGTGCTGATGGAGCCGGAGCCGCTCTTCATCAACCGCGGCTTCGGCGCGTCGTCCCTCGACTTGACGTTTGCGGCCTGGACGAGGAGCGACCAGTTCCTCAGCGTCCGCAACCAACTCACCTACGACATCAAGGTGCGCTTCGACGCCGAAGGCATCGAGATCCCGTTCCCGCACGTATCGCTCTACACCGGATCCGTCACGGATCCCTTCCCGGTCCGCATCGAGCGGGATCAGGAGAAGCCATGAGACCCGAGCCGAGGTCCGGACTCCACGTGACCACCCTCGCCCACGGAGGGCGCATCTGGGAGACCTATTTGGAGTTCGCCGACGACCCCCATCGGCCGGATTCCTACCGGGCGCGCCTCCGCTTCGAGGCCGCGGACGGTGCCGAGGGCGAGCAGCCCGTGCGTACGGGAGTGATCATCATCGAGCCCTCGTACGAGGAGGCAGTCCAGAGAGCGCGGGCGTTCGACGGCCGTCAGCTCGAGGGACTGTTGCGCTCGGCGCTGCCGGGGGAGGACGACGAGGAGTAGGAAGCCATCAGTGCCCTCCAAGCGCCCGGCAGCGACCAAGCGACGGAGCGAACCCGGAGCCGTTCGGACTCGCGTCGGACGGGAGACCGATGTCGATGCGAATCGGTTGGCCCGGCCGAGGTGACGAAGGCTCCAGATCGACTTTGACAGCGCGGTAGCAAGGACGAAGAAAGCCCACCTGCCCGCCGTCGGTGGGTACGCCGCGCAAGGCGTATCGTCCATCGACGCCCGTCGACGTTCCCTTCTTCCGTCCCACGATGAAGACCTTCACGCCGGAGACCGGCGCACCGCTGTCCGCGTTGGTGACTCGACCGACCAGCGTGGTCTGCGGCGGGCGGCTCGGTTGAGCCTGGGTGGTCGTGACCCAGCCGAGGCCGATGATCATGGCCACCACCGTCAGGACCAACCAGATGGTCCGAGGGCGCCGTTCATGCCGCCGGTCGCTCATCGCTCGCCTCCTGCCTCGTGGTATCTCGAACCCGTCACCTCGAACTTGGACCCGTTCACCGGCCCAAAGGGTTTGCTGGGCACGACACCCCCTCTCACCTCCGCACCTTGTAGAGCTTCACGACGGGATACGGATCGGTCACCGCCACGTAGACCCGCCCGTGCGCGTCGTGCCCGAGCACGCGGGGCCACGCCGGCACGCTTTCCTTCCACACCCCGGAGGCAAAGAGCCATCTGCTCTCGAACGCCGCCCGGTCGGGTTTCGGCATGCGCGCGAGCTGCACGAGCAGATCCTTCCCGAACCAGCGCAGGTCCTCTACGGTGTTCCATGAGGCGTTGGCACCCGGAGGCGCACGCTCTCCGGTCTCCCTTCGCCCGTACGAAGAGCGCACGAACCCTGCGATGGAGTCCGTGCGCACCAACGTCCCGTCCGCGGAGAATACGCGCAGCTCACCGGGCACGCGACTCGCAACCGCGACGGCCCCGGCCTCCTGCGAGCAGGCGATTTCCGCAGCCGCGTTCATGGAGATCTCGAACGGAGTACTCCCCTCGAGCGCGCCGAACGATTTCAGCACACCTCCGCGCACCGTGGTCTCGTGGACGAGCGTGCTGTCGTAGCGGCCGAGCACGAACAGGCGGCCGTCGAGAGAGCACACGCCTTTGACCGGAAACGGGAGATCGACGCGACCGAGCCGCACGACGGAGTCGGCGACCCGGCGAAACCCCACGAGCCTTCCCCGGTTGGGGTCCAGCACCACGAACGTGTCGGAGCGCAGGGCTGCCACGGAGCCCATCGTACTGAAGTCCGCCGAGTCCGGCCCGAGCCGTCCGAAGCTCCGGGCATCCTTGCCGTCGAGAAAGAGATGCAGGTGCCCCTTCGTCGCATCCGAGACGACCGCGACCCCCGAGTCGAGGAGCGCGAAGCCGTCGATGGACCCGAAGGTCCGCCGGTCTCCCCACGTGGCGACCGGTGACGAGGGTCCCGCGGAGAGTCCGGTGAAGAAGTCGGCGGCTCCCTGCGCCTCGTCACCGCACGATGCCGCCATGGAAACGAGTGCCGTCGCCAAGACGACCGCCAGGCGCCGTCCGCGTGCGTGCCGGTGACGGCGCACGCGTATCCGTCCTCGGGGACGCCAGGACTCAGCGCCCGGCGTGAACGGGGTACGCGGGTTCCGCGTCACCATTCTCCCGCTCGTCCTCGGAGATCTCCTGGACGAGCGCCCGGTACGCGCGCTTCGACACGAAGACGAGCAGCGCGATGCACGCGGCGAGGCCTGCCAGGAGGGCCGCATCGCTCAGGCGGAAGACCCTTCCGCCCAGAGCCGCCACGCGCGCGATGTGCCAGCCCGCCTGGCCGAACCAGACCAACGTAAACAGACTGGGTGTGAGCGCGAGGCAGGCCAGGAGGAATCCCCAGAAGCGGACGCCCGCGGCCCCGAGGAGGTAGCTGATCGTCGCGGGATTGAGGGGTGTCAGCCTCAGGAGCACCTGGAGATGGAACTCGTCGCGCTTGACCGCGCGCTCGATCGCCGCGAGTGGCGGCCTACGGAGGAGCATCGCCTCGACGCGAGCCCGCAGGAACCGCGAGGAGAGCGTGTACTGCAGGGCGGCGGCGAGGAAGGTGGCGACGAGGACCGCCGCCAGCCCCAAGCCCGGCCCGAAGAGGGCGCCGGCGGTGATCGCGAGCACCGTGTCGGGCACCAACAGCGAGGTCATCACCACGAACAGGCCAATGAACGCGGCCAAGGCCCAGGGACCCATCCCCGTGATCCACGCCTCGATGCGGTCGATATGATGGCCGACCGCATGCCCGAGAACGAAGACTACGATCGCAACCGCTCCAGCGGCGAGGAGCCCGGGGATCACCCACCGGAGGTATGAAACACCTAGAGGGCGTCGGCTACCGGAATCGGATCCGGCGACGCTCGTACTCTTCATCGAATCTTTCTCGCCATTCCGCGCAGTCCTCTCCGGCACCCCTTGTCGCCCGAGCTCCTTCGAATGCATGTGTGTGAGATTCGGCCGTCGGCGCGGACGCGCAGACCCCGACGAGGCATGCGGCGAGCACTCCACCGATCGTGGCCTGCACGTGCATCTACAGTCCCCTCCCGAGAGAGCCGCGGAGAGGGTACAGGTAACTTGGTCCGCTGGATCAGAAGCGCCAGTACCGGGGCGAGAAGAGGAGCCCGAGGGCCACGAGCACGAGCACGCCGGTCAGCACGGCGAGTCCCACCCCGAAGAATGGGTGGGCGAGGAGCCGCTCCCGTCTCCCAGGCCCGGGTGTTGTGTCGTCTCCCACGTCCAGAGCCGTGACGTTGGAGGTCGGCACCCCACCCACCGACGTCCCCGAGTCATCCGTTTCGTCGATCATGGTCGCTCCCGGAACCGATGCGTTCGCCTCCCGAGCCCGCCCGACCCTAACCTAACACGTCGTTCGGAGCTCAGAGTCGTCGTCGTCCCCCACCTCGCCCCTCGGACACCCGGACTCCGACGTCATCAACGTCATGGTCGTGGAGCGACGCTGAGCCCTTCCGGGTATCAGCAATCCATGGATGACTCTCTCCCTTCTCGTCCCCTCCTGGCGCGCGCACGCCATCTTGGAGGGCGGATCCACGTCCGCGAGCTTCCCGAGCGGCCTTCGGTGGCAACCGCGCCGCTCACGTTCGCGGCGGCCGACGGCGGCTACTTCGTCGTCCTGCGATTCGGCGCACTCGTGTCGGTGGGCACGACCGCCGAGGAGGAGGCGCGCTTTCTCGAGATCGTCCGGCCGCTCCTCGTGGACGCTCAGGCCACCACCGCCGAGGAGATGGTGGAGCTGGTCCTCGATTCGGAAGGTCGCGAGGGCGTGCTACCCGACGGCGAAGTGCAGCTCCGGGCGCTCGACGCCGAGCGCGCCCAGGTCGTGGCTCACGTCCTGGCGAAGAGTGCGCTACTCACCTACTACGAAGAGCGCGTCGCCTCCGTATTCGATCGCGTCGAGGCGCTCGCCGTGCAGCTTCGCGATGCCACTGTGCCGGCGTCCGGCAAAGACCTCGTGCGCGAGATCGGCGAGGTGATGCTGATCCGCACGCGCATGGTCGGCCGGGTGGAGGTGAGTGAGAAGCCCGAGATCACCTGGGACGACTCCGAGCTCGACCGGCTCTACGAGCGCCTCGCGACGGAGTTCGAGCTTAGGGACCGGGACCGGGCGCTCTCGCGCAAGCTCGAGCTGATCTCAGACGTGGCGAGTACGTACCTCGAGCTGTTGGATACACGCAAGTCGCGGCGGCTCGAGTGGTACATCGTCATCCTGATTCTCGTCGAGATCGTCCTCTTCGTCTGGGAGCTGGTCGTGCGCTGAGAGGGATGGTTTCCGGACCCTCCCCGGCGGACCCCGTGTGATGGCCGGCGTTGACCGGGGCTCCACCAGGCCCCAGGGTTGGCCACATGAACGGACCGCCTTCTCGCCCCAGGTCACGCGCTTCGCTGCCCGCGCTCCTGCTGACGCTCGCCTCGTGCACCGGCTCCGCCAAGGCCGCGGCCGCCGGCCCAGCTCCCACACCGCCCCGGCCCCACTTCGCGCTTGCCAAGGACCTGGCCACCTTCGCCGTGGTCGGCGACCTGAAGCGCCTCCAGGTCATCGCGGGCGACATGGCGGACGCCCCGGACCCAGCCGGCCTTCCCGCCGGATCCGAGCGCTATGTCGAGGCGATCCGGAGCGCCGCGCGCCAGGCGGAATCCGACTCCACACTGTCCGGCGCGACCTCGGCGGTGGCAACGCTCGGGAGCGCGTGTGGAGCGTGCCACGCCGAGCACGGCGTGAGCCCCGACGCGCCCGGGCTCCAGGTGGCGGGTCTCGAGGTGCACGGGTCCGCCACGCGTCACGCGGACTACCTCCGCTGGGTCTCCCGCCTGCTCTGGCGCGGCCTCGTCGCGCCGTCTGACGACGCGTGGGAGACCGGCACGGGCGCGCTGGCGGGAGCCGACGGCCTGCCCGCGCCGCATGCCGCGTTCGTGCCGGCGGACGAGGTCGCGCGTGACGCGCAGCTCGTGAGCAGGGCCGCCGCGGATGCGGTCGTTGCCGGCACGGCCCAGGAGCGCGCGCGCTTCCTCTCCCGCATCTGGGGCACGTGCGCGGACTGCCATGTGAAGGCGAGCGTGGACCGCTGAGCCCCGTCAGGCGGATGGGCTCACGATCGGCGATCCCTCACCGCTGGTCACCGAGGCGCTCCCCGGCAGCCATACGGACCCGCTCCCCCAGCCGGTCCGGGTTGTCGCTTCCCAGGTAGATGTCCGCTCCATCGTGGAGGTGGAGCACGAGGGCCCGATCGCCCCGGGCGGTCCAGGCTTGTTTGGTACCCGCGCCCCTCAGCCCCCATCCCCCGAAGTCCCGGATCGGATGGTAGCGCACCGACTCCGTCGACTGGATCTCGGAGTACGCCACGCGCTTGGAAAGGAGCGGCAAGCTTCCCAGGAAGACGCGGAGTCCACCCTGTCGCACGAGCACGGTGGTGCCGCCGAAGAACGCCTCGACGAGACCCATGAAGGCGACGATTCCGACCGCGAGGAGGAACCTCTCCTGGAATGGCCGGTCTATGCCCCACCCCGCGAGAATCGAACCGACCGCCACGACACACGAGCCCCAGAACAGCGCATCGACCCAGAGTGCCCACGGCGTGTGCTCTCTGTACATGGCACGATCGAAAGGCATCGCTCGGGCTCCGGTGTGGGTCGACTTCCCGGTATCCGAAACACAACCGTGACAAGGCTGCGCACAGCAGCTCCGTCAAAGAGAATCTATACGGGCATCGGACGAATGGCGCACATGGCGACCCGGTGAAGGCGACGAAAACCGGGTGAGGCGGGGCCCCGCACGCTCGCGAAAATCCCGCCGCCCTGCCGTCAGCGGTCCGACACCGGCCGGGCGACCATGATGCCGTCCTCGCTCCGGATCCCCTGGATCCGTCGGGCGAGCGGCTTGGCGCTGATCTGGACGGAGGAGCCCACGAGAGGCGCGTTGAGGAGATGCAGTTCCCCATCGACCCAGATCGCCAGGCCTGTGTGCGCGATGTCGAGGCCAGGCACGGTGCTGGTCACGGCGATGATGTCTCCGTCCCGGATGCCCGGCGCGGCCCGGCTGATGTCGTCCTGGGGAATGAACCACCTTCCCCGGGCGCTCAGGCGCGCTTCCACCCGGCGCATCGCCGCCACGTTGGCCGTGTCGGCGAGTTGCCGGTACGCGCGGCGGTGCGTCGTCATGAAGTCGATGGCGCTCGTGTCGCGAACCCCGCCCAGCGCCTCCGTCACGTTCCGGACGAGGCCTTTGGCCACACCGTCCGAGATCCACTCCGAGAAGTAGTGCAGCCGGGTCGGATAGCCGTCCAGTCTGCCGCCTCGGTAGCGGATGCGCGTCAGGATCCGATCGTAGCGGGACTCGGCCGCGGCGCGGTCGTCCAGATGATGCGCCTCGGGAGTCCGCAGGAAGCGCGCGAGCGCGAACGTGTTCTCGACGAACGTCACGCAGTCGAACGCCCGGAAGTCGATGACGAGGTGCTCCGGTCCCGGCGCCTCGAGCGTGCCAGGCACATACGGGGTCCCCACGAAGGAGCGGCCCAGGCGAGCCATGGCCTCGCCGATCGGAAGCGTATCGAGGCCCTGGCCGAGCGCCCATGCGACCTTCCCGCGGAAGATCTCCCAGTCGGCATCCTTCCAGGGCGCCGCGGGCGCCGCCGACACCCCGTCCACTCCCGCGCTGCCCGTCGCCGGGGCTCGCCGCGCGGGGGC
>CAZFIS010000031.1:21091-30107 GCA_964519125.1 uncultured Gemmatimonadaceae bacterium
TCGTGTACAAGAGGGTCGCGGCGACCTGCCCGGCTGCGGACTTTAGGAGGAATCCATGCCTTACCCCGACCTGATGGTGGCCCCGATGCGCGAGCAGCTCACGCACATCGGGTTCACCGAGCTTCGCACTCCCGACGAGGTGGACGCCGTTCTGGACGGCGAGAAGCGCACCCTCCTGCTCGCCGTCAACTCCGTGTGCGGATGCGCGGCGGGAATGATGCGCCCCGGGGTGTACCTCTCGCTCCAGGGCGAGGGCAAGAGTCCCGAGGTGCTCACAACCGTCTTCGCCGGACAGGATCTCGACGCGACCGAGCGCGCCCGGGAGTACATCACGGGCTATCCCCCGTCGTCGCCTTCCGTGGCGCTCTTCAAGGGCGGGGAGCTCGTCTGGTTCCTGCCGCGCCACCGGATCGAGGGACGCTTCCCGGAGGACATCGCGGAGGATCTGCGGGCCGCATACGAAGAGTTCTGCTGAGGCTGGACTCCCGCCCAGGCGTGCCATCGAGGGCAGCTCGGACGACCTTCCGCCCGAACCTCACCCTCTGTCGTCGCCGGCCCCGGTGGCCCGCGCCCTCCGGGCGATCCAACCGTCGAGGCTGAACGAGCCCCCGTCGTTCGCCGCGAGATACAGGTAGATGAAGCAGTAGAGGACCGCGAGCTCCCCCCGATTCACGATCGGGATCCAGCCGGCGGGGAAGTGCGCGCGGAAATACGCGACGGCCATCTCCCCGGCCAGCACGAACGCCACCGGCCGGGTGAAGAGTCCCAGGACGATCATCATTCCGCCGAAGAACTCGAGCACCCCGGCGACTCCGAAGAGGCTCGCCAGGGCGACGGGGTGACTGAACCCGAAGACGCCGAAGAGCTTCTGTGCGCCGTGCTGCATGAACATGAGCCCCGTGACGATGCGGAGCACGTTGAGGAAGGTGTCGGAGATCCTGGAGCGGGCGAGGGCGTTCGTCATTGTCGGTCGAAGGAAGGGTCTGTGAGTCAGGTTCGGTGACGCGCGCGGTGCGTGCCCCGTCGAAGCGCCGGCCCTAGAGAATCACTTTCCCCAGTGCCGACGCCATGAGTCCAACCGCCAGACGGGCCGTGTGGTTCCGATCGTCGAGGACGGGGTTGAGCTCGACGACCTCGAGACCGAGCAGGCGACCGGACCGAGCCGCCTTCTCGCAGATCAGGTGGCCTTCGCGGAAGTTGAGCCCTCCCTGCACGGCAGTGCCGACCCCGGGCGCGTGTCGGGAATCCAGGGCGTCGAGATCGAAGGAGAGGTGGAAGCCCGCCGTTCCAGTGCTCACCCGCTCCAGCGCTTCGTCCATGCACGAGGCCACGCCGCGCTCGTCGATCTCCGACATCGTGAACGCCCGCACCCCGAGCGACCGGATGAGCTCGCGCTCACCCGCGTCCACATCCCTCAGACCCAGGATGGCCACGTGCTCCGGCGACACCGCAGGCGCTTCGCCGCTCAGCGCGACGAGCTCCTCGGCACCGCGTCCCATGAGCACGGCCAGCGGCATCCCGTGGATATTGCCACTGGGCGTCGTGTCGGGCGTGTTCATGTCCGCGTGTGCGTCGACCCAGATCAGGCCGATGGACTCCCCGCGCTCCCTGTAGTGTCGCGCCACGGCCGAGACGGAGCCGATGGCCAGCGAGTGGTCGCCACCGACGACCAGAGGAAAGCGGTCGTGGGCGAGCACGTCCGAGATGAGGGCACCGGTCCGCCGGCACACGTCGGCGATCTCGTGGAGGAAGCGAGCCCCGCTCTCACCCTGCTCGGTGGTCTCGAATCCGCCGGCCGTCACATGACCACCCTCGTAGACCCCGTATCCGAGGTCGGCGACCATCTCGGTGAGGCCCGCGATCCTCAGCGCCGACGGCCCCATATCCACGCCACGCCGCCCGGCTCCCAGGTCCAGAGAGACCGAGATCAGCGCGACCTCACCCACCCCCGCGAGCATCTCCTACTCCTCGTCCGAGGAGGACGGGAGACGTCTCCGGTGACTGCCACCGCGCGATTCCTGATGCCTCTCGCGCCGGAGCTCCCGCCGCCGCTCGCGGTGGCGACGGCGCGCATCCCGTGAGCTCTCGCCCGGAAGTCGCACGGAGACCTCCACGCCCCCCATGAGCGCGACCCCGGTGATTCTCAGGGTGGGCGCACCGGGGTCGGCATCGCCGGTGTCCGATCCGGCGTGCTCAAAGCCTCCCAGGAGCGCCAGGCCGTGGCTCTCCACGTTGAGCTCGGGAGGCACGACGATCTCCACACCGCCCCACAGCGCGAAGACCCGAACCTCGGTCACGCCCGGCGCGAGGACAGCCTCACGGAAGTCGAGCTCGGTCCCCCCGAATACGGCCATCGCGTAGTTCTTCCTGGCTGGACTCCAGCGCCCCTTCCGCGAGCTCCCCCCCAAAATGGCGACCACGAACTCCTGGTCTTTGACCTGATCGGGGTGCGCGAGGCTCCAGTGGCTGCCCGTCACGGGAGCGGTCGCGCCACCCTTCACGGCGGGGACTTTGCCGCCGGGCAGGTCACGGAGGAGCTCCTTGAGTTCGTCGGTAGTGGTGGCGCGGTGCGCCACGTCTACGCGTCGCTCGAACTCGTCCATCTCCATCGCGTCGTTGGCGAAGTGCTCGCACAGCGCGTCGATCGTGACCTGACGCGTCTGGTTCAGCCCCTGCCCGCCCTCGGTCTCGCTGGACATGGCTCTCCCCTCGCCCCCGCTCCGCGGATGAATGGACCGTAGCTCAACGATCCGAAGCGCCCGACGCGGTCTGGATGGAGCCGGCTACTCGAAGTTGTCCCGGTTCTTCTCGATGTAGCTGGTCCACTCCGGCGGAACGTCGGTATCCGGGAAGATGGCCTGAACCGGACATTCCGGCTCGCACGCGCCGCAATCGATGCATTCGTCGGGGTGGATATAGAACTGATCGCCGCCCTCGTAGATGCAATCTACGGGGCACACCTCGACGCAGCTCCCGTCTTTCACGTCGATGCAGGGCTCGGCGATGATGTAGGTCATGGACTCTCCCGGACGTGTGCTCCTCACCGACCCTGATGGGTGGCGGACCCAAGGTGTAACAGAAGGCCCCCACCCTCGCAAGACGAGTTGTCCACAAGCACCCGAAGACGTGCGGGAAGGCGCCGCTCCCGCGGCACGTGGTGCGTCGCCGACCGCAGACGGCCCGGCTACTCGGAGAGCGAAAATCTCCCGGCGAACTTGCGGCACCAATAGCGGTAGCGGCCGGCCAGCCGGGGGTGCGTTCGCTCCGCCACGGGGAGGTACACCCTCAGCGCCTGCTCGTGTGCCGCGCGTCCCCACGACGCATCGTCGCGCAGGTGCGCGTGCCGCAAGTGGTCGAGCCGCTCGGCCAGCGCCACCAGGCGCGCCTCGGGGGAGGCCGTGACCAGGTCCTCCGTGAGGGTCGCGGACTCCGCGCGCGGCACGGCCGCCACCAGCTCGGCCACGTCCTCACCGAGCAGCTCGCGCACTCGCGCCAGCGACACCCGGAGACCTGCGTCCTCGGACTCGGTCGCCGCGGCCGCGGCGAGCACCCGTGCGTCCAGGAGATCCGCGTCGTGCACGAGCACGAGCACCGTGTGACCCGGGTGGAGCAGCATCGGGTGACGCTCGTCGTGGAGCAGACGCATGCGGGGCTCCATGGCCACCGCGTGCGCCCGGCTGAGCAGCGAGAGGCCCTCCGCGTCCATTCCCCGGGAGCGCAGCGTCCGTGCCACGCTGGCGGCCATCGCTCTCGCCCGGTCTTCGGCGCTCACGACTCCAGATGCCGCTCGAAGTGGGCGAGGGTGGCGTCCACGGCCCGCCGGAGCTCGGCCGACGCGCCCTCGAACGGGTGCCGCGCCTCGAACGTGTGCCCGGCACCTTCCACGTACGTCAGGCGCGCCTGCGGCGCCGCGCGGGCCAGGTCGGACGCCTCCCGCGGCGGCACGGTCAGATCCTGGTCGCCGTGCACGATGAGCCACGGCGCCTTGACGCGCGCGGCCGCCGAGGGCACGTCCAGCCGCTCGCGATTCCTCTCGAAGTCTTCCAGCAGCCCGACGTCCAGCGGCATCTGCTGACCGGTTCGCTGATTCAGGACCCACATCCGTCCGTCGCGGCGCCATTCCTCGCGGGTCTCCTCGCTCCATCGGTCGAACGTGGATACGGCGGCCCACGTCACGAGCGCGGCGAGCCGCGGCTCCGCGGCGGCGGCGAGCACGGCCTGGCCCCCACCCCGGCTGTGACCGAGCAAGCCCACGCGGCGGGGGCGCCGGGGTACCAGATCGCCCTCCAGCACCTCGGTGAGCACGGACGCGAGCTCCTCCTGCTCGAGCGACAGCGTGTTCGTGGCGAAGCGGTCCAGATCCGTGAACGACTCGTCGTCGGAGCCCACTCCGTTGCGCGAGAAGTTGAACGAAACCACGGCGTGGCCCGCTCCGGCCAGCGCGTCACACACGAAGGGAAAGAAGCCCCAGTCCTTGAATCCCTTGAAGCCGTGGACCACGACCACCGCGCTACGGGGCGGAGGACCCTCGGGAATGCGGACGTCGCCCCGGATCACGTCTCCGCGGCGCGGCTCCCTGCGGAACTGGAGGCGGATCACTCCTTGTGCCACTCCACGTCGCCGGCTCCCGCCCTGTGGTTCTCGACGCGCGCGAACACGAACAGGAGGTCCGACAGCCGGTTCAGGTAGCGGAAAACCCCGTCACTCACGGCGTCGCGCGCGGCCAGGGCGACCACGGCCCGCTCGGCGCGCCGGCACACGGTGCGGGTCACGTGGAGTGCGGCCCCTCCTGGCGTGCCTCCGGGCAGGATGAACGCCCTCAGAGGCGGGAGCTCGCGCTCCGCGGCGTCGATCCAGGCCTCCATATCCTCCACCCGGTCGAGCGGGAGCGCGGGTGTGTCGGGGCGCCTGCGGCCCTCGGCCGGCGGCGGAGTGGACAGGTCCGCGCCCAGGGTGAAAAGGTCGTGCTGGACCCGCTCCAGGCGGCTGCGCACCTCGGCGTCCCGCACCTGCGTCAACGCCCATCCGATCACGGCGTTCAGCTCGTCCACGGTGCCGTAGGCGTCGACCCGCACGTCGGCCTTCGACACGCGACCTCCCCCGAACAGGGAGGTCTCCCCCTCATCGCCCGTGCGTGTGTAGAGCTTCACGGAAGGCTACCTCAGCTTCGTCAGTCGACGGAGGTTCTGCGCCCGCTCGAGCAGCGAGGGCTCCTTGCCGCCCTCCTTGCCGACCTCGCTCGACCGGTCGAGGAGGTCGCGGATGTCCATGAGCACCTCGAGCTGGAGTTGGTCGCGCTGGTACTCGAGGTCCAGCCGGGCCATGGCGTCGCGATCTTCGCGATCTTCCGCCGCCGTGAACGCCGCACGATATACGCTCTCGAGGCTGTGGAGTACCTTCTCCCTGCTGCGCATGGATCTCCTCTCAGACGCCGAGCAGGATTCTCGCGCCCGGTCCTGTGGCGTAGTACCCCCGGATGGCGGCACGCAGTTCATCCAGGTGACCCGTGAAGAAATGGTCCGCTCCGCGAACGCGCACAACGGTGACGTGACTCCCCATGCTCCCGACGACCTCCGCCACGAGCGCGGCTGCTCCGAACTGGTCCATCTCTCCCTGGACAACGAGCACCGGCTTCTTCACGTCCGCAAGATAATCGAACTCGTAACGCGCGATCTCCACCGGCAACCCCAGCCCCATCAGACCCACCACCCGATCGTCCTCGGCGCCCCACGACAGGCCCACCATGGATCCGAACGAGAAGCCGCCGACAAGGAGGGGCAGATCGGGATAACGGGCCTCGAGCCAATTCAGTGCCGCCTCCACGTCGGCGCGCTCGCCGATGCCTTCCTCGTAGCTCCCCGTGCTGCGGCCCACACCGCGGAAGTTGAACCGGAGCGCCACCAGACCCGCTTCATTGAGCGCCTGCGCCGCCCGGTAGACGGCCTTCGTGTGCATGGTCCCGCCCTGGAGCGGATCGGGATGGCACATGACGGCGGCACCCCTGGGCGCTCCCTTCGGCTCGCGCAGGATCGACTCCAGGCGTCCGTGCGGGGCGGGAATGTCCATGGTGGCGACCCGATCGAAGGCGGCAAAGAAAAGACCCGTCCCACCAACCGACTTCGCGGTGCGGGACCGGGCGCGCTCCGCTATGTTGTCCAGGGGCCGACGAAGGGTCAAGTCAACTCCGGCAGGTATACGATGGACAGCCAGGACGCCGATCGCGCAATTCGTGCGAAAGCCGACGAGCTGTACTGGAGCTCCGATCTGAGCGTGAATCAGATCGCGGAGGAGCTCGACGTCTCGAAGGGCGTGCTCTACGACATGATCCGGCCGAAGCGGACGGCGCGAGCGTGCCCCGACTGCGGCGAGGAGCTCGCCCACGCCAACCGTACCGCGCGTCATCGCGGCATCGTCGCGTGCGCCGCGTGCGGCTGGGAGGGAAGCGAGGACGACGCCGAGGCCTACGGGGCGGACGCGGGCATCGAGCTCCCGTCCGGAGAGGAAGCCGAGATCGACGAGGAGTCCTCGGCGCGGAAGCGCACGCTCGTGGGTGGGGCACTCCTCGGGGCGGCCGCCGGTCTGGCCCTGGTTTTCTGGACGAGGCGCCGGTAACGGCGCCTCTCGTCAGGACTCAGGACACCCATGCCGACCCGCCCGAGGCTCCTGGACCCACGTAGTATCATCACACCCGATGCGTTCGAGTTGTCGCCCGACCTGCTGGGAATGCCGCTCGCACCTCCCGGCAAGAGGCTCGTGGCGATCCTCATCGACCTGGCGGTCATCGGACTGATCACCGCCGTGACCAAGAGCGTGCCTCTCCTGCTGGGCGTGGTCGCCGCGGCGCTCTTCATCCGCGAGGGAACCAAACGAACGCCAGTGCGCGGGAGCGTGTTCAACCGCGCGATGCGGTTCAGCGTGGGTTGCCTCGGACTCATCATCGCCGGCATCACCATCGCCATCGCGAGCAGCGTATTGGTCCGGCGACACACGGCCTCGAGCGCCCCCGCCGACGTCCAGGCCCGGCTCCGGGCGGACGGCGTCGACACCAACGTGGGCATCGGTGACGTCCTGGCGGGCATCGGCGCCTACAAGGATCTGCACAACGCACGCACGGACTCGGCCGCCGAACGGGCCATGAAGGCTCTGGTCCGCCGGGCCCGCGACGCTGGCATGGAGTCCTCCGATGTGCGCGACCTCGTGATGGGGCTCGTGCCGAAGAACGCGTCCTGGAGCGACGGCGCGGACAGTATGCTGGAGCGGGCGATGGCGGTCGCCCCCGGCACAGCCGACGGCCCCGCGCCCGATTCCAACGCGAGCGACTCGCTCGGCGTGCTCTTCCAGAATCCCCGGGTCGCCGACTCGCTGCACCACCTCCGGCAGCGCGTGGCCGATCTCGAGGCGGTCAACCACACGACCGAGCAGGCGCTCACGGCCGTTCGCGAAGAGAACCAGAAGAAGAGCGGAGGCTTCTTCAACTGGCTGAAAGACGCGATCAACGAGCTCGGGTTCGGGTTCGGGTGGGGCACGATGTACATGACCGTGCTCGTCTCGTGGTGGAAGGGCCAGACCGTGGGCAAGCGCATCATGGGCATCCGGATCCTGAGGCTCGATGGACTGCCCATGACGTGGTGGTCGTCCTTCGATCGCGCGGGCGGATACGCGGCGGGACTGGCCACGGGGCTGCTCGGATTCGCCCAGGTGTTCTGGGACGCCAATCGGCAGGCCATCCACGATCGGATCTCCGGAACCGTGGTGGTGCTCGACGGAGCACCGAAGGTCGGGAACTGGGAGGAAGCGTTGTGAGCGAAGAAGGTGCCCCCATCGAGATCGAGACCGACGCGGACGCGGACGCCATGGAGCGCGGGGTCGACGAGCGCTTCTCGCGGCGCATCGTGATGACCGTGCCGGACCGGCACAACGCGAAGCTGCGCCGGGTGATGGAGCTGGTGAACACCGACGACGATCTGTACGCGCTCTGGATCGCGGCCAACGTGAACGCGATGGAGCGGCTCGGGATGACCGATCACGGTCCCGTCCACGTGAAGATCGTCATGAACCTCGCGGTGCGGATGCTCCGCCTTCTGGTGGACGCGGGCGTGGAGCCGTCGATCGTGCGCAACTACGACATGAGCCCCGACGACGCGGAGGTGGTGGTCGCTCTGGCGGCCATGATGCACGACCTCGGCATGTCGATCCATCGCTCGGATCACGAGTCGTTCAGCCTCTTCGTGGCCCAGGACAAGCTCCGCTCGCTCCTGCCCGAGCTGTACGACGAGCGCCACGCCACGATCGTCAGGGCCGAGGTGCTCCACGCGATCATCTCGCACCGCGCCGGGGGGAGGCCGCTGACCCTCGAGGCGGGCGTCGTACGTATCGCCGACGCGCTCGACATGGCCAAAGGTCGCTCCCGCATCCCGTTTTCCGCCGGATCCACGTCCATCCATTCGGTCTCGGCGGCGGCCATCGAGGGCGTGACCCTCGAGCGGGGACGGGAGCGTCCCATCCTCGTGACCGTGGAGATGTCCAACTCGGCCGGGCTCTTCCAGCTCGACCAGCTCCTGCGCGAGAAGCTCTCCGGAAGCGGGCTCGAGCCCCACCTGGAGGTCCAGGCCCGGCTCGGCGAGACCGAGAAGCGCCTCCTCACCGACTTCATGCTGTAGGGAGACGCCCGTGGCGCCGCTCGCCGTGCCGTCCCACCCCATCGACCGCTCGGGCCGCTGACGCCGTGGAAGTCCAGGTCTCCTTCGGGCTCGCGTTCGTCGCCGGGTTGCTCTCGTTCCTTTCGCCGTGCGTACTCCCCGTCGTGCCCAGCTACGTGGCGTTCGTGTCAGGCATGACCCTGGACGAGCTCCGGGACAAGGGGTCCGGAGCCGCCCGCCGCGCCGCGGTCCTGCACTCGATGCTCTTCGTGCTGGGCTTCACGCTCGTCTTCATGACCATGGGCTGGGCCGCCACCGCGGCCGGACGGACGCTCGCGCACGCGTTGCCGTGGCTCAACCGACTCGGGGGCCTGCTG
>CAZFIS010000032.1:0-29195 GCA_964519125.1 uncultured Gemmatimonadaceae bacterium
ACACGACTTTGAGCGCGTCGATGTCCAGACCCGAGTCGGTCTCGTCCATGACGGCCAGCGTCGGCTTGAGCACCGCCATCTGGAGGATCTCGTTGCGCTTCTTCTCTCCCCCGCTGAACCCGTCGTTCACATAGCGCTCCGCGAAGCTCGGGTCCATCTCGAGGAGCGCCATGCGCTCGGTGAGCATGTCGGCGAACTCGAAGATGTCGAGCTCCTCGCCCTCGTGCATATGGGCTTGCACCGCAGTGCGGAGGAAGTTGGCGATCGAGACGCCCGGGATGTCCACCGGATACTGGAACGCGAGGAAGACGCCGGCGCGCGAGCGCTCATCCGGGGTGAGCTCGAGGAGATCCTTCCCACGCATGAGGACGGTGCCGCCCGTCACCTCGTAGCCCGGATGGCCGGCGAGGACCTTGGCGAGCGTGCTCTTGCCGGATCCGTTGGGTCCCATGATGGCATGGATCTCGCCGGGATGGAGCTCGAGGTCGACACCCCGGAGGATGTCCGTGTCCTCGTCCGCCACCTTGGCGCGAAGGCCGCTGATCTTCAAAATGGGTGTGTCGCTCATCCGTTCCTCGGGCGTACGCTGTCCAGAGCGATTCTTCTTATCGCGAATGATTCTCTGTTTCACTTTCGAAACCTAGACGGGGCTTCCCGGAGGGTCAAGTGGACACAAGATCGCCGGATGCGTCTTTTCCCGGGCCGGCTTCCAACCTATCGGGGACCGCCGCCGCCGAGGACTCCCGGGCCCACTCGAAGAGCCCTGTAAGGGGGCGCTCGGGTACCCCTGGCGCCGGTGGTGGGTCCCTCGGTCGCAGGCCGTGGCTCGTGCTGGGCGGAGGCGGTCTCAAGGGTCTGGCGCACGTGGGGGCCTGGCGCGCGCTCACGGAAGCGGGCGTGGAGGTGCAAGGCGTCGTAGGGACGAGCATCGGCGCGCTGGTGGGGGCCCTCATCGCCGCCGGGACGTCGTGGCAAGATCTCTACCAACTCGCGGATGAGTTGCACCGCCGCGACATCGTGCGGGTGAACCGCCGCGTGGTCTTCATCAACGGGATCCGGCAGCTCAGCGTATTCCAGGGAGAGACCCTGAGGGACTACATCGAGACGGTGCTCCCGAAACGTGGATGGGACGCGCTCTGGCGTCCCTTCCAGGCCAACGCGGTGGATCTGGCCCGAGGGCGGACCGAGTGGTTCGGGCAGGGGGCGCGCACCGACGTGTCTCTCGTCGACGCGGTGTACGCGTCTGCGGCGCTGCCGGTCTTCTATCCTCCCGTGGAGCTGAACGGCGAAGCGTACGTGGACGGAGGTGTCGAGCACCCACTCGCCCTCGAGCGCGCCGCGGAGGTGGGTGCCACGGGGCTCATCGCCGTGGACCCGGGCGCAGGCGAAACGGCCAGCGCCCCCGACGTCCTGCGGAAGGGAATGCTGGCCGTTCACGAACGCATCTTCGGGATCATGACGTGGCGCAGGAGGCACGACCTCCTGCGCCACTGGGACGGTCCACCGCTTCTCTATGTGCGGCCCCGCCTGGACGGGTACGGGACGTTCGACTTCGACAGCGCCCGCTACTTCGTCGAGGAGGGGTACCGCGCGATGCAGGAGGCGTTAGGAGCCGCTACCCCCCCCACCGGAGGCTTTCCCGCTGTCGGGTAGCGGAGGACCGAAACCCTGCCCCGTGCCGAGGCCCCGCCCGGGGGCCAGCATGCGACCGGGCCTCATGCCCTGCTGCATCATGCCGCCCTGTCTCCAGCCTCCCCGGCCCTGGAAGGCACCGCCGCGTCCGGGCATGAACGCGCCGCCGCCGCGCCCCATGCGGTGCCGCATCATTCCACGCATGGCGCTGGCGCGCCCCATCGCGAACGCGCGCCGACGCCCGACGATCGTCGCGAGCGTGTCCTTCTGCGCCTGCGTGAGGATCGCCTGCACGCGATCGCGCTGCTGCTGACGGACTGCGACCGCCGCCTTCCGCCACGCCGTGATCGAGTCGACGAGGGCGCCGCGTGTGGCCTCCCCGGCCATGACCCTCGAGCGCAGCTCGATCATCTCCGCCAGGTGCGAGGCGCGTTGCTGCACGATGTCGGCACGGATCGCGTCGAGCCGCTTGAACTGGTTGTCGGTGAGCTTCATCCGCTCGCGCATCCGCATGATGCCCTCCACACCCGCTCCCGCCCCGCCGCCCATCCACCGGGCTCCGGCCGCGCGCATCATCCGGCCGGGGGCCTGTGTGCCTGGTCTTCCACCCCTCTGACCCTGCTGCGCGGCGACCTGGAGCGGTCCCAGTGCGAACACCGTGGCGAGGATCATTGTCCCGCTCATAAACCGCTTCATCGTCGTGCTCCTTTTCACCGTTCTTCCCACCGTCGTCCTGCCGGGCGTCGAGGAGCGTCGGGGGTCACGGATGGGCCCGCCGGGCTTCCTCGCTCCGAAGAGAGAGAGTGCCGGTGGGGTGGATTCGTTAAGAGAGCGGCGCTGCGTGGGACCCCGACTTCCGCGGAGCCTCCGCTCTCTCAGACGCCGTCGCCGGCCAGCGCCGCCTTCAGCGTCCGGGCCCATTCCGCCAGGGACGTCTTCAGGTAACGCGACTCCTCGGCGGCGCTCCGGCTGATCGGCCCCTCGGTGCCGGACTCGATGAGAAGGTGGACGAGCGTGGGCCCGGAGGCGGCCAGCACGTCGGGCAGGGCGCGCTCATAAGCTTCGGCATCCTCGAAACGGAAGACGCTCGGAAAGCCTGCGGCACGGCCGAGGGCCGCGAAGTCCACCCGCCCGGCCCCGGCCACCGGCTGGTTGCCGGTGATCTCGAACGCGCCGTTGTCCACCACGAAGAGCGCCAGGTTCACGGCTCCCGCGTCCACGATGGTGGCGAGCGTGCCGAGTGTCATGAGCATGCTCCCGTCGCCGTTCAGGCAGATCACGCGCCGGTCGGGACGCGCGAGCGCCACGCCCAGCGCCAGATCGGCCGCGTGACCCATGGCGCTGTCCGCCGAGGCGAAGTCCAGGTCGTGGTCGGAGAGCCTACCCCAGGGCCTCGTGACGCTCATGGTGGTGACGACCACCTCGTCGGTCCTCAGGCGGGCGAGCGGCTCCAGGAGCTCCGTGCGCGTGAGCATCAAACGAGCCCTCCCGAAACGAGGAGCGCCACCGGCCGCGCTTCGGCCCGGGCCCGGCCGATCGTGCGCACGAGCGCGGGCGCCGTGGGACCGTCGGCCCGGTCGAACGGCACGCCCCACGCCCTCAGCGTGGGCTCGGTGAGCAGCGCGACCGAGTCCACGTCGGGGCGGACCATGAGATCCCGGGTGCGCTCGGCGCCGGGCCCGAGGCCCGCGCGCTCCATCTTCGCGTAACCACGGCCGGTGACGACCACGGGCAGCGGCACGCCCATGCGCACCGCCGTCCCTCGCAGGCTGTCGCCGGACTCGAGCAGCCCTGTGTTCTGGATGACGACCAGCGGCAAGGCGCCTCCCATCCACAGGCCGGACGCGAGGGCGAAGGCCTCGCCCTCGCGCGTAATGCGCACCAGGCGGATCCGGGAATGAGCCGCGAGTGCGTCGAACAGCGGACCGGAGGTGTTGTCGGGAACGCCGGTCACGTGCGTGATGCCCTCCTCTGCGAGAGCGGCGAGGATGCGGCGAATGGGATCCGTCGGCCGGGATCTCATGCGGACCGGCGCCTCGCGGTGATCCATCCTGCGACGACCATCGCCGCGAGCATCCCCCCGCCCCCCAGCGCCAGGGCGGGCTGGGTGCCCACCAGCACGACCAGGATGCCGACGTACAGCACGATCGTGAGGGCCGGCACCCAGGGGTGGCCGGGCACGCGGAACGGGCGCGCGAGGCCGGGCCTGGTGGCGCGAAGACGGAAGTACCCGAGCAGGACCATCGAGTCGACGGTGATGGCCACGAGCATCATGAAGCGGATGAGAAACTCGAACGCGCCCGAGAGCGCCAGCACCCCGATCCAGACGGAGATGAAGACGAGCGCGGTCCGGGGCGTGCCTCGCTCATCGACGCGGGCGAGGCTCTGGGGGGCGAGGCCGTGCTGCGAGAGGCCGTACGCCACCCTGGGCATCCCGAGGAAGTTCACGTTCGTGCTGCTGAGGAGAATGAGGATGCTGGCGATGACGACGAAGTCGCCGGCGACGCTCCCGAAGACCCGGCTGATGGCGTCCTGCGCCACCAGCTCGGAGCCCGCCATCTGCCTGGGGGTGAGCGCAGCCAGAAAGGAGACGTTCACGAGAAGGTAGAGGATCAACACCGCGAGTGCGCCCCCCAGCAGGATCCGGGGGAGTGCAATGCCGGGATCGCGGACCTCCTCGGCCATCTTCGCGGCGTCCTCCCAGCCGTAGTAGGCGAACGAGACGGCCTGATACGCGAGCGCGAAGCCCAGGAGGCCGGAGCCGGTGGTCGTGAGCCCGGCGTGGGCGCCGAAGCCCACGAAGCTCCCGGCCGACAGGCCTGCCGCCGCGATCGCGACCAGGATCAGGACCTTCACCACCGTGGTGACGTTCTGGAACGCCGTGCTCGTCTCGAGCCCGCGGGTGTGGAGGAAGAAGAAGCCGAGCACGACGCCACCGGCCAGGATCGGGACGTTGCCGTGGCCCGCGAGGAGGCGGATGTACTCGGCGACCACCACCACCTTCGACGCTCCGGAGAACCCGCGCGTCACCAGGAGCTCGGACCAGCCCGCCACGAACCCCATCGTGGGCCCCCAGGCGTGCCGGGCGTATACATACTTGCCGCCCGCCTCGGGGAGCGCCGCCGCCATCTCCGAGAGAACGAGCGTGCTCAGCCCGGCCACCACGCCGCCGAGCACCCACACGCCCAGGATCAGCCAGGCGTTACCCAGATAGCCCGCGATGAGCCCCGGAGTACGCAGGATGCCCGCACCGATGACGATACCGACCGTGACGGACATGCCGTCACGCACGCGGAGGACCCGGCGAAGAGGGGAGGGTTCGGCCATGAAGCTCAGGAAGCCGGAAGGAGAATCGCCGCGATCACTCTTCCGGGGCCGTGCACGCCCTTGACCAGGATCTGGCCGATATCGGCCGACTTGCTCGGGCCCGAGTGGAGTCCGAGCCCCGAAGGGAGATCGTCTCTCAGGGCGGTGAGCGCATCGGTCAGGTAGCCGTACACGTCGCCTGCGCGGATCCACACCACGTGCGTCGGCGGCAGGAGCTGCGTGCGCCTTCCGTCGCGCGCGTCGAGGATCAGCGATCCGGTCTCCGCCACCGCGGCCCGCGCGAAGGACACGCCCAGCGAAGCGTTTTCGGGTGGGGCGGTGGGGCGGTCGGGACGCAGCGTCGTGGGCACGGTCGCGCCCACGGCCACGGTCGCGAAGTCGGCGGCGAATCCAAAGAGCCATTCGCGGGCCTCGGCCTCTGCGGCGAAGCGTCGAACCTCGCCTCCGGCGGCCTCGAAGAGCATGCAGAACCCGTCCACGGGTACGTCGGGCAGCGCACCCTCCGGGCGCCAACCCCCGAATGCCCCGGGATGCTCGACGGGACGGCGCTCCTCGAGCGCGGCGCGCACGCGCGCGAGTATGCGCTCGCGTGCCGCTCCGTCGCCGCTCATTCGATGCCCTCCTTCCACATCGCCCCGAAGCTCCGCGGGCTGGGCCTGGGTGCGGAGCGCTCCGCGGTCCAGCCGCGGAGCACCGGGAGCGCCCGTCCGCCCATCTCCCACGGGACATGGCGCAACAGGTGACCCGCCACGCCGAACAGCCGCGGACGCTCGGCGGCCGTTGCGTAGGCCCGCATCGCCCACAGCTCGGAGCGGCCCGTGAGCCCCGCCTCGACGGCGCGCTCACGCCAGTAGACGAGAAGGTCGGGGATGGGGATGCGAACCGGGCAGACGTCGGCGCACGCGCCGCACAGGCTGGACGCGAAGGGAAGCGGCATGGCTTCCTCGAGGCCGAGGTACGCCGGCGCGAGGATCGCCCCGATCGGCCCGGAGTAGGCCCACCCGTACGCGTGCCCGCCCGTCTGCCGGTAGACCGGACAGATGTTCAGGCATGCCCCGCAGCGCACGCAGCGTAACGCTTCCCAGGCGCGCTCGTCGGCGAGCAGCCGGGTGCGCCCGTTGTCCACGAGGACGACGTGGAGCTCGTCGGGGCCGTCGGGCTCGTCGGCGCGTCGCGGACCCTGGAGGAGCGACACGTAGTTGCCGATCGGGGCGCCGGTGGCGGCCCGGGTGGTGAGCTGGATGAACGCCGACAGATCCTCCATCCGCGGCAGGAGCTTCTCGATTCCGACGAACGCGACGTGGACGCGCGGCACCGACGTGCAGAGACGGATGTTGCCCTCGTTCTCGATGAGGGCGAGGGTGCCGGTGTCGGCCGCGAGGAAGTTGCCGCCCGAGATCCCCATGTCCGCCTGGAGGAAGTCCTCACGCAGCGCCTTCCGGGCGGCGGCGGCCAGGGTCTCCGGGTCGGCGTCGGGGGCGGTGCCGAGAACCGCGTGGAAGAGGCGGCGGGTGTCGTCGAGGCTCCGGTGGATGGCGGGGCCGACGATGTGGCTCGGAGGCTCGTCCAGGAGCTGGATGATGTACTCGCCCAGGTCGGTCTCGCGGACGTGGATCCCCCGGCCCTCGAGGAAGGCGTTCACCTCGAGCTCCTCGCTCAGCATGCTCTTGGCCTTCACGACGCGGCGTACGTCGTGCGCCTCGGCGACGGCGGCGAGGATCCCCCGGGCGTCCTCGGCCGTCTCGGCCCAGTGCACCCGGGCGCCGTGGGCGACGAGGCTGGCTTCCGCCTGCTCGAGGTAGCGGTCGAGATGCGTGAGGAGGTGGCTCTTGACCTCCTTCATCCAGTCGCGCCACCGCTCCGCGTCGACCTGTGCGTACGCGTGCACGCGGTGGCTGTCGAAGGAGAGGGACGCGGCTGTGACCGCGGTGCGCATCTCCGGATGGTCCCTGAGGATCCCTGCGGCCGCTGCCGCATAATCGGAGGGACGGGAGCGGCTCACCCGGCCTCCACCGGCCGTACGGGCCGCGCCGCCTCCCAGAGCAAGCTCGCCAGGTGGAGGAAGCGCGTCGGGGCGCGGCGCCGTCCAGCGCGACCCGCGAGCTGCATCAGGCATCCCCCGTCCGCCGAGGTGACGAAGTCCACGGCCGGGAGGGTGTCGAGCTTCCGATCGGCCATCGCGGCCGACACCGCCGGGAGCTTCACGGAGAAGAGGCCTCCGAATCCGCAGCACTCCCGGTCCGCCTCCCATGGGAGGACCTCGGCGCCCGCGCCGCGGAGGAGGGTGAGCGGCTCGTCGTGCACGCCGAGCTCTCGCAGGGCGTGGCAGCCGTGATGGTAGGCGACCGTGCGCCCCTCGAGTCCCCCCCCGAGAGATTCGGTGCCCACCACGTGCACGATGAACTGCGAGAGCTCCCACGTGTGCGCGGCCAGGCGCTCCGCGCGCTCCTGGTCGCCTCTGCCGAGAATCTCGGGGAAGATCTTGCGCATCATCCCCGCGCAGCTTCCCGACGGAAGCACCACGTGGTCGGCTCCGTCGAAGACGTCCAGCGTGTGGCGGGCCATCCGGCGCGCCTCCTCGACGTGTCCGGCGTTGAAGGCGGGCTGACCGCAGCACGTCTGGCCATGAGGCACGGCCACCTCCACGCCGAGGTGGCGCAGGACCCGCACGGCGTCGGCGCACGCGTCCGCGAAGAAGCGGTCGCCGAGGCA
This sequence comes from uncultured Gemmatimonadaceae bacterium, assembly GCA_964519125.1. Lineage (GTDB taxonomy): Bacteria > Gemmatimonadota > Gemmatimonadetes > Longimicrobiales > Gaopeijiaceae > SZUA-318. The sequence goes on from CAZFIS010000032.1 coordinate 7,672, forward strand.
GGTGGCGAAGAGCGCGACGCGCACGTCAGGAGCCTGCGCGGATCACGGGCGGCGTGGGATGGAAGCGGACGAGCTGTCGGACATCACCTGGAAGATCGCCTCGTGGCGCGTGTCGTGGGCCAGCCTGAAGTGAGCGTCGTGGAGGAAATACAGGGTAACCTTGGGATTCCTGAGCGGCTCCACCAGGACCCAGTGCGCTCCGAAGTCGCGCATGATCGCGGTCGGGGTGTCGATGGCGTTGCCGGCCGAGCAGGGGAAGGCGTCGCACGTATACGAGGTCGTGAGATCGGCGTCCAGGTAGAACTGCTCCCAGTAGTGGCGCGGATCGTGCGCGAACTGGAAGATCGGATCCATCCCTCCCAGGTAGCGATCCGTGCGATTCCACGCGAGCAGGGGGCCGAAGTCGTCCCACCGGAGATGGAAGACGATGTCGCCGGGTTTCGTGTGCGCCGCCAGCCACGTGGCGGCTTCCTCCCGCAGGTCGGGGGGCGACGCCACCAGCGTCACGTCGAGTCGGTAGCGGCGAAGGGCCCAGGGAAGGTGGAGCACCAGGAGCGTGGCCAGCGCCACGGCCGCCCAGCGGCGAACCCGGCCCGGCCGGATCCGGCTCCACACCAGAGGGAGCGCGAGGAAGCCGAAGACCACGAACTCCACGAGAGCGCGGCGCGCCGAGACCACGCTCAACACGAGGAAGGCGAGCGAGCAGAGGAAGGACGTGGCGAGGAGCGCGCGCTCGGGAGCGGGGAGCGTGGTCTCGGAATCGCCGAACAGGCGCCGCCGCATCGCCACGGCCGCGGCGAGCGTCGCCACCCACGCGACGAGGAACGACCACGCCGAGGGGAGGAGCTCGCGGATCGGAAGCGGCTGGAGCTCGACTCCGAACAGCAGCGGCTGTCCCGCGACCTTTTCGGCGAAGAGGCGCACGATCTGGACCCACGCCAACTCCGCCGTCGCCAGCGGATGGGGACGGAGGACAGCGCCGAGGATCGTTCCCGCCAGGACGGCGGCGACGGCTGCCGCGACCCCCACGCCCGGGTCGCCCGGGCTCCGCCTCACCAGGATGCGCACCAGAGCATACGCCGCCACGATGCCCGGGGCCATCCAGAAGAGCCCGAGGTGGATCCACGTGAGCGCCGCCGACAGCAGCAGGACGTGCCACCACCGTCCCCGCGCGAGAAACGAGAGGAGGAGGAGGGAGAGTCCGAGCGAGAGCACGTGGGGCCGCACCATCACGAGCCGGAAGAGTACGTTCGGAACGGCGATCAGGAGCCCGATCGTCCACCAGGCGGCGCCGGGCACGCGGTGCCGGTGAAGAACCCACACCACCGCTCCGGCGAACACGAACGTCAGCGAGAGCGCGGCCAGGCGGATGCCGAGGGCGACCGAGCCGAGGGCGGCGAACGGGAGGAGGAGCATGTGGAAGCCCCACCAGAGGTCGGCGCCCAGGTCGCCGATGAGCGACTGCGTGGCCCACGGGAGGGAGGTGTCGAAGAGGCCTCGATGCAGGTAGCTCTGCGCGTGGGCCATGTGATAGAACGCGTCGGTGCCCGCGATCTTCGGGGCCAACAGCGCGTGGGCCGCGAGGACCGTCGCCGCCAGGGCGAGGGCGGGAACGACCGACGCTCGCTCGCTCACACGGACACGAGTGTCACTCGCCCGAGCGCACGGCTTCGGCGACGGCGTGCGCGAACGCGCCCGTGCCGACCGCCTTCCCTCCCGTGGTCCCGAGCAGATCCGGCGTGCGCAGTCCGGCGTTCAGCGCACCCTCCACCGCCGCCTCGACCGCCCCGGCCGCCTCGGCCAGCCCGAACGAATGGCGGAGCATGAGCGCCACGGAGGTGATCGCGCCGATCGGGTTCGCGCGATCCTCGCCCGCGATATCGGGCGCGGATCCGTGGACGGGCTCGTAGAGGCCGACGCCGTCGCCCAGCGAGGCGGATCCTAGGAGACCGAGCGAGCCGACCACCGCGCCGGCCTCGTCGCTCAGGATGTCTCCGAAGAGGTTGGACGTGAGCCAGACGTCCCAGGCGGCCGGGCGGATGACGAGCTCCATGGCGGCGCGGTCCACGAGCATGTGGTCGAGCCGGACGTCGGGGTAGCCCTTCGCCACGTCGCTCACGACACTGCGCCACAAGCGTGACACGTCGAGGACGTTGGCCTTGTCGATGGAGACCACGTGCCGGCGCCGGCCGCGCGCCAGCTCGAAGGCGGTCCGCGCGATGCGTTCGATCTCGGGCCGCGTGTAGACCAGTGTGTTCACCGCCCGTCCCGCGTCTCTGTCCCACCCGCGCGGCTCGCCGTAGTAGAGGCCCCCGGCGAGCTCCCGCACGAGCAGGAAGTCGGTGCCCTCCACGCGCGATGCCGACACGGGCGACTGGTCGCGAAGCGCCGGATAGAGGCGGGCCGGGCGGAGGTTGGCCCAGCAGCCGAGCTCGCGGCGGAGCTTGAGCAGGCCGGTCTCGGGGCGCCGCTCGGGCGGCTCGCCGTCGGCATCCGGGTGCCCCACCGCGCCGAGAAAGACCGCGTCGGCCTTCCGGCACGCCTCCAACGTCGCGTCCGGGAGTGGCGAGCCGGTCCTCACGACCGCCGTCCACCCCACCGGATGGAGGGAAGCCTCGAAGGCCACGTCGAACCGATCGCTCACCGCGTCCAGCACGGCCAGCGCCGCCTCGCTCACCTCCGGCCCCACCCCGTCGCCGGGAAGAACCGCCACTCTGTGTCTCGTCTCGGGGCTCAGTGGGTCCTCCGTGCCTGGCTGCGTGGTGTGCGTGAAGGCCAGCGTCCGTCCGTCGTTCGGCGACGTGGCTCCGGGATGCGGGCGAACGCCGTGACTTAATCAGGCTGTCCGAGGCGTGTCAACAAGCCCGGGGGGCGGAGCCCGCCCCGCCCCTGCGGCGTGGTTGGCTCGGACGACGAGGATGCGTTCTCCCGGCTATTCCGGATCGAGGAGTTGAACCTCACGTTACGTGAGGCACGATCGTGGTCCACGACGCACGCCGGGCTCGAGGTGCCCGGCGCGCGCGGCACCGGCGGGAGGCACGAGGTGGACGAAGCGAGCATGAAGGTGGGCGAACTGGCGCGTCGGACGGGCCTGACGGTGCGCGCGCTGCATCACTACGACGCCGTGGGACTCCTCGAGCCGGAGGCGCGGACGGCCGCGGGCCATCGGCTGTACTCGGCCCGGGACGTGCGCAGGCTCCAGCGGATCGCCTCGCTCAGAAACCTCGGGCTTTCGCTCGAGGAGATCCGGGCGTGCCTGGACGACCCCGACTACTCGTTGGCCCGGATCCTCGAGATCCACGTGAGGCGCCTTCATGACTCGATTGGAAGGCAGCGGAAGCTGTGCGCTCTTTTGGAGTCGCTGCTCGAGCGGCTGGACCGGGGCGAGGAGCCGTCCGTCGAGGAGTTGACCCGAACCATCGAGGGCACCGTGGACGTGGAGCGCTACTACACGCTGCGGCAGCTCGAGCGACTGGCCGGACGGAGAGAGGAGGTCGGGCAGGACCGCATCGGCGAGGTACAGCGGGAATGGACCGAGCTGTTCGCCGCCTACGAGCGCGCGATGAATGCCGGTGCCGATCCGTCCGACGGAGAGGTTCTCGCGCTGGCGCGCAGGTCCCGGGAGCTGGTGGCCGAGTTCACGGGAGCCGACCCCGGCATCGAGGCGTCGCTCCGGAAGCTGTACCAGGCCGAGGGGCCGCAGAAGGTCCTCTCGGGCCACGGCATGCCCATGGCGCCCGGCCTGTGGGAGTATATGGGCGCGGCCAGGCGTGCCCTCGAGGCATCCGGCGAGTAGGGCTCTGTCCGCGCAAAGAGGCGGGGCCGTGCGTCAGGGCACGCTGCGAAAGGCGTTCCTGCGCTTTCCTCCGCGCTTCACCTCGTACATGAGGTCGTCCGCCGAGCGGATCAGTGAGGCAGCGTCCTCGGGTGCCCCCGCGCTCGTGACCACGCCGACGCTGAACCCCACGTCCCAGCCTCCCCGCTCGACTTCGGCGCGGAGCAGGTGGCTCAGCTTCTCGACCACCTCGCGAGCCTGAACCTGGTCGGTCTCCGGGAGCAGCACGGCAAACTCGTCCCCCCCCAGGCGTGCCACCAGGTCCGCGCCGCGCGTGTTGGCCCGCATGCACGCGGCGACACTCTCGAGCACGCGATCGCCCTCCGCGTGTCCGAAGCGGTCATTGACGCGCTTGAAGTCGTCCAGGTCCAAGTAGGCGAGGCTCAAAGGCCGACTCGCGCGTCGCACCCGCGCGACCTCGCTCTCCACCGCCTCCTGGAAGCGACGAGCGTTGGCGAGTCCCGTTCGAGCGTCGGTCTCGGCCAGCCGCTGCTGCTTGTCCAATTCCACTCGGAGCCGGCGCAGAAGCTCCTCGACGACGAGGAAGAAGACCAGGCGCACGAGCGCGTTCCACATCGGGATCACCGCGCTGCCGTACGTATGCCCGGCGGCCATATCCGCAAGATACCAGACCGCGGCGGACACCAATGTGACGAAGCGTCCCCAGGAGCCGGCGGCGTACCACGCCGCGAGCCCGACCGGCGCCAGGTAGAAGACCGACGCGGAGATCTCGGGCCCGGTCCAGTAGTCCACCAGGCCGACCACGACGATCAGCGCCAGAGACGCGGCCCCGACGAACACAGGCGGCCAGCGCCGGAGGTCGGGGTACGCCATCGGCCTCCCTAGCGGGGCGACGACCCGTTGGGCCAGACGCCCTCACCTCCCGTTCCGCCCTGGGCCCCGGCCGTGGATGGCCTCTGCGTTCGTGGCATCAACGCCAAATGCACCGGCGTGCGCAGGAGGGCCCGATCGCTGGAGGTGGCGGGGTCCGGCTCCAGGCTCGGGGGCCTCCGGAAGGCGTCCGCTCCGAGCAGCTCTCCGGGCCGCAGGAGCTGCTCGACCACCACGAGATCGATCGACTGCGCCGCCGAATCCACATCCAGATCGACCAGCACCGAGTCCTGCGTCCCTCCCCAGTGGTCGAGCACCGGCTCGTCGTACGGCTGGAAGGCGTCGCCGGGCGGCGGCAGCGGCTGGCCGTCGACCGCCTCCAGCCGGGCCACGCTGTCGTTCGGCAGGCGAATGAGAAGCCGCTCCGCGCCCACAGCCGAGTGGATGGCGATGCGCACGAGGTGCCTGCCGTTGGCCCAGCTGTCTCCCAAAAGGAGGACCTCCGGCTGCGGCGCCGCGATGGCCCGGGCGGGTGCCGTCGCGTACCTCACGTTCCGGAACATGAACGGCTCCAGCGAACGGACCGTGTCGAACGGGGCGCCCGCTCGCTCCCGAGCCCACGTGCGTGCCGGGCTCTTGGCAGCCGCGCTGTCGGACTCCGGACGCGTCGCCCAGAAAGCCCTGCCGCTGCCATGGTCGAGCGCGTAGAGGAGCGTGGAGGGCGCTGGACGGGTCGGTCCCGGACGGGCGAGCAGGATGCCCACGCCCAAACAGGCGGCCCCCACGGCGAGACCACCGAGCGGCGCCCACCAGCGATTGGGCTCCTCGAGCACACTCAGAGCCGGGACGATGAGCAGGAGCACGAGCGTCGACAGCACGCCGAGAGCGGCCGCGATGCGGAAGCTCCCGGCGAGCCAGAGCAGCTCGACCACGGGCACGAGGAAGACGAGGACGGGCGCCGCGAGGATCACCACCAGGATCCAGCCGAGGAGTCCCGGCCGTCCGTTCGAAGCGTAGCCGAGCGCCACGGCCGTCGCGAGCAACGCGGCGAGGACCGGACCCTGGAGGTTCATGGCGCCCGCGGGCACCTGGAAGGTGAGCCAGACGACGCCCGCGACGGGGAGAAGGAGCACCCCGAGCGAGAGCTCGGCCGTGGAGCAGCGCAGGCGGCCGAACCCCAGCAGCGTCGTGACGACAAAGAAGGACACGCCGGTGAGCGCCAGCACGTACCACCCCTCACTGTGGAACGCCGCCGCAGCGAGCGCCCCGTACTCGGGGTGGAACTGCCGAAGCCATGGGAAGAGCACGAAGCCGATGCCCCAGGCCGCACCGAAGCTGAGCACGGAGAGCACGAGCCCGGTTGCCATGCCCGACCACCGGGCTCCCTTTCGCCGCCCCCACACCACCACACCCGCGAACAGGAGGAGGATGCCCAGCGTGATCGGCATTACCCAGCGCTGGGCATACTCCACGAGCCCGACGAACGGGACACGGAAGTACACGACGTCGGGCGCGTCGACCGTGGCGAGGTCCGCGCCCCCGAACGTCCGCATCATGGACAGGGCCTGGAGGCCGACGTCCTGGAGCGTTCCCTCGGAGAGGTTCTCGGGATCGTCGTCGCTCTGGTGGTAGACGTCCGGACGGCCGATGGCGGCGAAGTTGAGGCCCTGGAGGCCGGCCTTCTCGAAGATGGAGAAGTCGGTGTCGTTCGGAAGGTGCGAGTAGACGGCCTGGCTGATCGAGTTCGCGAACGGGTGCGAATCACCGCGCGCGAGCTCGTGGACGACCCACCCGTCCTGGGGCCCGGTCTGGAACATGATGGCCGGGCCTCCCGCACCTCGCATATCGAAGTTCACGGCGAGCCGGACGTTCCTCATCCAGGTCGTGTCGGCGACGAAGGCACGGGCACCCAACAGCCCCTCCTCCTCGGCGTCCGTGAACAGCACGATCACGTCGTTCTTCAAGGGTGGACCGGCCTTCACGGCGCGCACCGCCTCGAGGATCGAGACCACCCCGGCGCCGTCGTCCGCGCCCCCGGGCGAGAGCGGACGAGAGTCGTAGTGGGCCGCGATGAGCACCGCCCCCGTGGACGCCGTGCCCGGGATCCTGGCGACGATGTCGTGCACGAGCGCGGCCCGCACGGAAGAGCCCGAGCGGAGCATCACCGTGGTGGTGAGATCCTGGGGCTGCAGGCCGAGGTCGGTGAGCCGGCGCATCAAATAGGCGCGTACGCGCTGGTGCTCCGGGGAGCCGGGGGGGTGGGGAAGCCGGGCGATCTGCACGAGCTCGGTCATCGCGCGCGCCGACGAGAACGCCGTGTCGGGAGCGTTGGCCGGCACCGCGCCGGGAACGGCTCGACCCGTGCTGGACAGCCATGCGAGAAGCAGCAAGGCCACGAGCGTCAGCCATCCCCTGGTGCCGCCGCGCGGTGCCGGTTGCGCGGGGGCCTTGGGAGGTTTGGGGGGCTTGGGGGGCTTGCCGCCGCCCTTGCCGCCCGCCGGCTGCTCCGGCGCGGGAGGCTGCTGGCCCTTCCGAGGGGCGTCGGGGGCCTCGAAGGCCTCGACGTCCTCCGGAGTGATGCCCAGCTCCTCGTCCGAAGGCAGATCTGGAATCTTGTAGTCGGTCATCTCGAGAGGATGTGGACGACGTGGTCGATGGCGTCTCGCACGGTCTCCGACGGGAGGCTGGATCCGTTCGAGAGGATGGAGAATATCATCTCACGGCCTCCCTCCGTCACGAGATACCCGGATAGAGAGTTCACGCCCGTCAGCGTTCCGGTCTTGGCGAACAGCCGCCCCTGCAGGTCTTCCAGGCGGTGCTCGAGCGTCGACTTCTTCTCGCCGGGCTTGGCCAGCGCGGCGCGGTACCTCGCCCCGTCGGGCCCGTTTCCCATGTAACGAAGGATGCGCACGATCGCCCTCGGTGTCACGAGGTCGTGCATGGACAGGCCCGACCCGTCGTGCAGCGACAGGTCGAGCGAATCGATGCCGATCCGGTCCGTCGCGAAGGACCGCACGACGTCGAGCCCCTCGCTCATGCTTCCCCTCGCCCCGTACTCGGCGCCCATCACCCGTACGAGTTGCTCGGCGATCCAGTTCTGACTGTCGCCCAGCATGACCGCCAGGATGTCGCCCAGCTCCGGCGATCGCAGCGTCGCCATCGGGCGAGCCCCCGGGCAGGCCGGCATCGTTCCCGCGAGGCATCCGCTTCCCAGCGGCGTGCCCGGGTCCCACGCCACGCGCCAGCCCCCCCGCACGTCGATGCCGTGTTCGGCCAGGATGCGGGCGAGCGCGGCCGTGGACTCGCGCACCGGGTCGCGGAGCGCGAAGGAGAGCGTGTCCACGCTGCCCGGCTGCACCCGGCCGTCGAGCATGAGGCGGTGTGACTCAGGCAGGTAGGAGGCCTTCACCCTCGTGACGCTGTCGGGTGGGCCGGTGATCACATTGGCCGACACGAAGCCCGGGGTCCCGTGGGGCCACCACTCGAGCGAGGCGGGCTCGTCCTGGACGCCCCCCCGCGCGATCACGGTCAAGGCCCCGTCGTCGATGGCGAACGCGCCCGCCGTGGCCGCGTACCCGTGCGGGAGATCGGAGGCTTCCCACGTCTCCGGGACGGTTGTGGAGTCCCAGGTGGAAGCATCGACGACCAAGGAGCCGGCCACGTGATTCACGCCCGCTGTGCGCAGGCTGTCGGCCAATGCCGCCAGCGCCGCCTCCCCGTTCTCCCAGGTCGGGTCGGAGAGGCTCGGATCTCCCGTGCCGACGAGGACGAGGTCGCCCTGGAGCGTATCCCCGGAGAGGGGGGCGGCGCTCCACAAGGTGGTCTGGAACCGATAGCCGGCGCCCAGGAGGGACATGGCCGTCGCTCCGACGAGAAGCTTCTCGTTGGACGCGGGGATGAGCGTCTGGTCCGCGTTGCGCGCGTACAGGATGCGGCCGGAAGCGGCATCGACGGCCAGGACGCCGAAATGGACCCGATCGAGCGGCGCGGCGTCGAAGACGCTGTCGATGGCCCGGCCGTCCACGCCGGCCTTCGTCTGTGCCGCGGCCGACGTGTGGCGGAGCGAAGCGAAGCAGAGGGCCAACACCGCCCCGCGCAGAACGCGACGCGGCATCCCCCGTCTCCTCCCACGCCTTCCTCCCCTGGGGAAGAGGATTCCCTGAACGAACGACATTCCACCCCGGTGCGCCACGTCCGCCGGCGTGTGGCCGGTCTCATGCTTCATGGCCCGCGCCAGGGCGTTGGCGGTCGAATAGCCGAGTGAGAACGCCGTCTCCTCGACGGTGCGTCCGTCCCGGCTCAGGAGCGCGCCCGCCAGGAGGAGGCGTCCCCACAGCAACACGCGCCTCGGCGGGGGGAGGCCGGCGGAGCGCAGCGCCACGCCGAGCTTGCGGGAGGATTGGCCCATCGCCGAGGCCAACGTCGCGACGCACGGGCTCTCCATGGCATGCTCGACCGCCCAGGCCACGGCGCGCGTGCCGACCGGACCGTACCGGCCCTCGACGCTTCGACGTACCCGCTCCGCCCTCGCGAACGTGAGCGCTTGATCCACCGTTTCCCGGATGCTCGGTGCGGTTCCGGGTGGGCTGGCGAGGAGAACGCCGTCGATCCCGATGCCTCCGAGGAGGAAGAGGTCGATCTCCTTCCCCTCGAAATCGGCGAACGCCACGATGGCCAGATGCGGGTGATTGGCGCGTATTCTACGAACGTGCGCGAGTGCCTCTCCCCGGTTGGGGTGATCCGCGTCCAGCACACAGCCATCGACGGGCTCCGAGACGAGGAGTTGCTCGAGCTCGGACCACGTGGTGAGGGGCACGACCCGATGGTGGCCACTCAACGCGGAAGTCATACGTGCGGCAGCCCGAGCATCGGGCTGGAAGATCGCCAGATACGCCAACGAAGATTCCGGGCAGGTCAGGCTCAGGGGGAGACGCTGCGAAGATGTCGGGGGCGGAGGGGAACGGCAAGCCGACGCGAAGCGTGCCGTCCCCTGGCTCAGGGATCCGTCAGCTCTCCTCGTACTCCAGCCGGACGGCCGTGCCGTAGCAGAGCATCTCGGCAGCGCCTTTCATGACCATCGACGTCGAGAACCGCACGCTCACCACGGCGTCGGCGCCCAGAGCCTCCGCTTCTTCGACCATCCGGTCGATCGACTGCTCACGTGCCTCGGCCATCATCTTCGTGTACTCCTTGACCTCACCGCCGACGATGTTCCGCATCACGGCCAGGATGTCCTTGCCGATGTTGCGGGCCCGGATCGTGTTGCCTCGTACGAGGCCGAGCGTGTCCACCGTCCGGGCGCCGGGCACGTCCTGTGTTGTGACGATGATCATCGGTAGATGTCGCGGTAGGGGTCGTGGAGCCAGTCACGGTAGCGCTCCACGATCACGCTGGCCAGAAGCAGAAGGATGCCGATGACCACGGCTGCCGCACCGAGCTTTTCCCAGGGGTTCCCGGGGCTCACCACGAAGACGTAGATGCCGTAGGCGATCCACGCGACGGCCCCCCCGACGATCAAGATCCAACCCACGGGCCGCGTCAGGCGGCGGTCCACTTCGTCCCACACGGAGTGGTGTCGCTCTCCGGCCTGGAAGCTCAGGTCCTGGAAGTCCCGCTTCACCGCCCGGTAGAGAGCGACCTCGCGCTGAAGCTCGGTGGAGCCGCGCACCTCCTCCTCGACGCGCCGCTGTTCCTCGATCGCCAGCTCGCCGTCGATAAAGCGCATCAGCTCTTCGTGGGTGACTCGCTCAGGCACGACTCATAGCTCCGACGGGTACTCGGCGCCCATCTCGAGGAGGGCGTCCTTCAGGGCTCGGCGGGCGTGGAACAGTCGACTGGCCACCGTGCCCTCGGGAATATCCAGGATCTCTGCGATCTCGCCGTAGCGGAATCCTTCCAATTCCTTGAGGATGAGGATTTCGCGGTGCTCCGCGCCGATCCGCTCGAGGGCCCGCCACAGCAGCTCCCGGGCGGCGGACCTCTCCCGGTGCCTCTCCGGACTCCCCGCGGCGTCCGCCGGCCTCAGCTCGAGCTTCTCGTCCAGCGCTTCCATCTTGAACCTCGCCTGTCGGCTGCGAAGCATGTCCCGGCACTGGTTCCTGAGAATCTGGAAGAACCAGGGCCCGAAGGGACGGCGCAGATCGAAGCGGTGCAGGGAATCGAAGGCCTTGACGAAGGCTTCCTGGAGCGCGTCATGAGCGTCTTCGACGTTCCCCATCATGGCGACCGCGAGGCGGAGCCCTGCGGGCTCGTAGGCCCGCACCAAGGGCTCGTAGAACGGAGCCCCCCCGGCCTTGCACTTGCGAATCAACTCCCGCTCCACCTGCGGCTGCAATCCATCTCCTTCCGCGTGATTCATCCTACGCGAGCGAGAGGAAATTCCTTCAGAACCTCGTCGCGAAATCGAGACCCCATCGCAACAGGGCCACCAAAACGAGCAAGAGGCCCTCGAAACGGGAGAGCCGCCAGCCCGAGCGCATCATGATCAGAACCAGAACCGCCATTCCCGCCAACGCGGCGAGCGAAGCCCGCGCCGCAGGCTCCAGATGCATGGTGTGGAGCGTGCCCGCAAGGCCCAGCACACCGAGCTGATTGAAGATGTCGCTGCCGATGATGTTTCCGGCGCTCATCGCGGCGCGGCCCCGCACGACACCCGCCAGGGTCGTCGCCATCTCGGGCACCGACGTTCCGGCGGCTACGATCGTCACGGCAATGACCCACTCGCTCACCCCGAACCCTCGCGCGAGCGCCGAGGCCGAGACGATGAGCACATGGGAGCTGAGGCCGATCACGCCGAAGCCGAGCAGGAGCAATCCGACTTCGCCCCAGACGGCTCTGTGTCGGGTTCGGGTCGGGACTGCCACCGGCTTGGCCCCGCCGACGCCGTTATGGCGGCCCTTCCACAGGACAACGAGGTAGAGACCCAGCATGGCCAGCAAAGTCCACCCGTCGAGGTGGCTCAGCGTGAGGTCCCGGCCGATGAGCAGCACGATGAGGAAGGTGGAGCCCACCAGCACGACGCCGTCCCTCCACACCAGGTCCCGGTCCGTGGGGATGGCCTTCACGAGGGCGGCCCCGCCGAGGATGAAGCCGAGATTGAAGATGTTCGACCCGACGATGTTTCCGACCGAGATCGCGCTCCGTCCCTCCAGGGCAGCCATCGTCGTCACCCCGAACTCGGGTGCGGAGGTCCCGAACGCGACCAGCGTGAGGCCGATCACGAGCTCGGAGACCCCGAACCGCTCCGCCAGGGAACCCGCGGAGTCCACCACCGTCTTCGCTCCGAGGGCGATGGCCAGGAAGGTGGCCAGCACCATGGCGACGTTCGCCCATAGAGGAAAAGAGTCCATGGGCTCAAAGGTAACGCGTTATTATTGGGCCTCCATCGGATGAACGATCTTCTTTTTCACCGGTCCCCTCATCGTCCGTGAACCGCGACGCCGACGCACAGAACGATCCGGAATCGCTGAGCCGTGAGGAGGCGCTCCGCGCGCTCGAGGAGTTGCGGGCGACGCTGCGCCGGCATGCGTACCTCTACTACGTGGAGGCGCGTCCCGAGATCTCGGACGACGAGTACGACCGCCTCTACCGCAGTCTTCAGGCGATCGAGGACGCTCACCCCGACCTGGTGACGCCGGACTCTCCCACCCGGAGGGTCGGCGCGGAGCCGCTCGACCGGTTCGACACGGCCGGCCACAACTCGCCGATGCTCTCGCTCGACTCGACGCAGGACCCGGACGAGGTACGGCGCTTCGACGAGCGCGTACGCAAGGCGCTGGGCGAGGACACGCCACCCGTGTACGTGCTCGAGCCGAAGCTGGACGGGGCCTCCATCGAGCTCGTCTACGAGGGCGGCACGCTCGTGCGGGCCGTCACACGGGGCAACGGACGTGAAGGCGAGGTGGTGACCGCCAACGTGAAGACGATCGGCTCCATTCCGCTCCGGCTCCGTACCGAAGAGCGGGCGGCGCCTCCGTCCCTCGCCGTGCGGGGCGAGGTGATGATGTACATCTCCGATTTCGAGGAGTTCAACGCGCGCCTGGCCGAGAGCGGGCAGGAGCCGTACGCCTCGCCGCGCAACTCGGCGGCCGGCTCCGTGCGCCAGCTCGATCCGCGCATCACGGCGTCGCGGAAGCTGGACCTGCTGGTCTACGACGTCCTCGCGGTGGAGGGCGAGACGTTCGCGACCGACACCGAGGGCCTCGAGGCCATCCGCCAGTGGGGCTTCAAGGTCCCCGACCGGATCGAGCGTGCCGAGGACGTGGATGGGATCCTCGCGTACCACGCGGCGTACCGCGACGAGCGCGACGAGCTCGACTACGAGATCGACGGCGTGGTCGTCAAGCTCGACGACCTGGCGGCCCGGGAGCGCATGGGCGTGACGTCGCACCATCCGCGCTGGGCGATCGCATTCAAGTTCGAGCCTCGCAAGGAGATCACGCGCATCGAGCGGATCGGCGTCCAGGTCGGACGCACCGGCGTGCTCACCCCGGTCGCCTTCCTGAGGCCGGTGGTGGTGGGAGGAGTGACGATCTCCCGGGCGTCGCTGCACAACCGTGAGGAGCTCGCACGCAAGGACATCCGCGAGGGTGACGCGGTGAGGATCCAGCGCGCAGGCGACGTGATCCCGCAGGTGGTCGAAGTCGTGGAGCGCGACGAGAAGCGCTCTTTGCCGTTCGAGATGCCGACCGAGTGTCCGGCGTGCGGGACGCGGGTCTACGAGGACGGTCCGCGCACGATCTGCCCGAACCGCTTCGGCTGTCCCGCGCAGCTGAAGGGCCGCATCCAGCACTTCGGGGCGCGGGAGGCACTCGACATCGAGGGGCTGGGCGAGGAGACCGCCAACCTGCTCGTCGAGCGCGACCTCGTGAAGGGGCTCGCCGACCTGTTCGACCTCACGCCGGAACAGCTCGTGGGGCTCGAGGGCTTCGCGGAGAAGTCCGCGACGAGCCTGGTGGATGCGATCCGGTCGAAGAATCGGCCGGAGCTCGCGCGCTTCCTGGTGGCGCTCGGCATTCCGGAGGTCGGCGTGACGGTGGCCCGGGACCTGGCTCGCCACTTCGGTTCCTTCGAGCGCGCCCGTGGCGCCAGCCGCGAGGAGCTCGAGGCGGTTCGGGGAGTGGGTCCGAAGATGAGCGAGGCGATCGCTTCCTTCTTCGAGGATGAGCGCAACGCCGCCGTGGTGGATGCGCTCCGGAGGCACATCGACCCGCTGGAGACGGAGCCGCACCGGGAGGCCACGGAGCGCGGGGAGGCCGGCACGGCCGTCTTCACCGGAAGCCTGCCCGTGGCGCGCTCGGTGGCCGAAGCGGCGTGGCAGAGCGTCGGGGGGAAAGCAGTCGGCTCCGTGAGCCGCAACACCGACTTCGTGGTGGCGGGCGAAAGCCCGGGCTCCAAGCTCGACAAGGCCCGGGAGCTCGGGATCCCGGTCCTGGGATGGGACGAGTTCGTCGTGAGGCTCGAGGAATTGGGCGGTTCCGTGGAGGCCGGGTCCTGATGGAGAACCTCGACATTGCCCGGACGCTCGAGGATCTGGCCGACCTGCTCGAGATCCAGGGTGCGAACCCGTTCCGCATCCGGGCCTACCGGAACGCCGTGCGCGCGGTCGAGGGCCACAGCCGCTCCCTCCAGACGATGGTGGAGGCCGGGGAGGATCTGACCGAGCTCCCGGGGATCGGCAAGGATCTGGCGGGTCACATCACCGAGTTGGTGACGGAGGGGACGCTCGAGCCTCTGGAGGATGTCACGAAGGTGCTTCCCCTCTCGCTCGTGGAGCTCACGCGCCTGGAGGGCGTGGGTCCGAAGAAGGCACGCAAGCTCTTCGATGAGCTGGACGTGCGCACGGTGGACGACCTGGTGGCGGCGCTCGAGGCGGGCCGCGTGCAGAAGCTCGAGGGGTTCGGCAAGAAGAGCGCCGAGAAGATCCAGCGCGCGATCGAGGAGCATCGCAAGCACCTGGGGCGCTTCCAGATCGACGACGCGGAGGCGCTGATCGCCGGCGTTCTCGACCACATGAAGGGCGCGCCCGGAGTGGAGCGGCTCGAGGTGGCGGGAAGCCTGCGGCGCCGCAAGGAGACGATCGGCGACGTGGACCTGCTCGCTCTGTGCGACGGGGACGGCACGCCCGTGGTGGAGCACTTCGTCTCGTACAAGGAGGCCGAGCGGGTGGAGGCGGCGGGGAGCACGAAGGGCAACATCGTGCTGCGCTCCGGGCTCTCGATCGACCTGCGCGTGGTTCCCCGGCGGTCGTTCGGCGCGGCGCTCCAGTACTTCACCGGCTCGAAGGAGCACAGCGTGGCGCTGCGCACGCGCGCCGTGCGGGAGGGGCTCCGAGTCAACGAGTGGGGCGTCTTCCGCGTGCCGGAGGACGCCGACCCCGAGACGCTCGGCAGGGAGGACGGCGAGCGCGTCGCGGGAGAAACCGAGGAGGGTACCTACGAGGCTCTGGGAATGGCCTGGATCCCACCGGTCCTGCGGGAGAACCGCGGTGAGCTCGAGGCCGCGCGAAGAGGGTCCCTTCCGGAGTTGCTCACACTGGACGACATCCGGGGCGACCTCCAGATGCACTCGACGTGGAGCGACGGACGCGCGTCGGTCGAGGACATGGCCCGGGCGTGCAGGGAGCGAGGCTACGACTACCTGGCCATCACCGATCACAGCCAGGCCATGGCGATGGTCCAGGGTCTCACGCCCGAGCGCGCGCGCGAGCAGTGGAAGGAGATCGAGGAGGTGCGTGGGAGCGTCGAGGGCATCACCATCCTGCGCAGCGCGGAGGTCGACATCCTCAAGGACGGGAGGCTCGACCTTCCGGACGAGATCCTCGCGGAGCTCGACATGGTGCTGGTGTCCGTCCACTCCTACATGGAGCAGGACGGCAAGACGATGACGGACAGGGTGCTGCGCGCGATCCGCCATCCGGCAGTCGACATCCTGGCTCATCCCACCGGGCGCTTGATCAACAAGCGCGAGCCGTTCGATCTGGACGTGGAGGCCGTGCTCCAGGCCGCCGCGGAGCTCGACGTGGCGGTGGAGCTGAACGCCAACCCGAACCGTCTGGATCTGAGCGACGTCTACGTGCGGCGTGCCAAGGAGCTCGGCGTGAAGGTCGTGATCAGCACCGACGCCCACTCGCCGAGGGGGCTCGATCTCATGCGCTACGGTGTGGATCAGGCGCGCCGCGGCTGGCTCGAGGCCGCCGACGTGCTGAATACGCGCTCCGCGTCCGAGCTGAAACGCTGGCTGGACCGGCGCTCGGGATGACGGGCTCGTGGCGGGGGGCGGGGGCGTGCACGGCATGATCTTCAAGGTGTTCCTGCTGGCCGGGGGCATCGGCGTCCTCTACATCGGCGCGGAGTGGCTGGTCCGGGGCTCTGCCCGCCTGGCGGCCGAGCTGGGCGTGAGCTCGATCGTCGTGGGCCTGACCGTCGTCTCCTTCGGGACGTCGGCACCCGAGCTCGTCGTGGGCGTCATGGCCTCGTGGGCCGGCAAGGGTGACCTGGTGCTCGGGAACGTACTCGGGTCCAACCTCGCCAACATCGGGCTCATCCTGGGGCTCACGGCCCTCATCCGCCCGTTGGACGTGGCGGCGCGGGTGGTGTGGCGCGAGGTGCCCCTCATGATCCTGGTGACGCTCGCGGTCTACCCGCTGGCGTGGGATCACCTGCTGGGGCGCGTCGACGGCGTGGTCTTCCTGGTCGTGCTCGCCGCCTACCTCGTCTTCGTGTTTCGGTCGGTGGGGGAGGAGTCGCCCGAGATCCTGGGAGAGTACGAGGAGTTCGTGAAGGCGTCGGCCGGCCCGGACTCGGGCATCCGCGCACGCGATGTGGGGCTCGTCGTAGCCGGCTCCATCGCGCTCGTGTTCGGTGGATGGGCGATCATCGAGGGGGCGGTAGCGATCGCGCGGGACCTGGGCATCTCCCAGGTGATCATCGGCCTGACCGTGGTTGCGGTGGGGACGTCCCTCCCTGAGCTCGCGACCTCCCTGGTGGCCGCCCTGAGGGGTGAGGCCGACATCGCGGTGGGCAACGTCATCGGCTCCAACATCTTCAACGTCGCCGGCATTCTGGGCGTGTCGTCACTCGTGCGGCCCATGGCCGTCAGCCCGGTGATCCTGAGCCAGGCGCTTCCGGCCGTCCTGTTCCTCTCGGTGTTGGTCTTCCCGCTCCTGCGCACCGGATGGCGGATCCAGCGCTGGGAGGGGGCTCTGTTGCTCGGCTGCTACCTGCTCCTCGGGTACTGGCTCGTGTGACGGGCAGGGGGCGCCGGCGCCTGGGCGGACAGACCGCGCCTCGGGCCGCCCTCACACCTTCGCCAGCGCCTGCTCCACGTCCGCGATGAGGTCGTCCGGGTGCTCGACGCCCACGCTGATCCGCACGAGCGCCGGCGTGATGCCCATGCGCGCCTGGTCATCGGGCTCCACATCGGCATGGGTCATGGTGCCCGGGTGCTCGGCCAGGGACTCGGTGCCGCCGAGACTCACGGCCAGCTTGACGAGCTCGAGCGCGTTGAGGAACCGGAACGCCTCGGCCTCGCCGCCGCGGACCTCGAACGAGATCATCCCACCCGCGCCGAGGCACTGCTTCGCGTAGATCTCCCAGCCGGGGTCACCTTCCTGGAGGTGTCCGAGGTAGTGCACGCGCTTCACCTTGGGGTGGTCGACCAGGAAGTCGGCGAGGTAGCGCGCGTTCTTCATCTGGCTGGTCATGCGCAGCTTGAGCGTCTCGAGGCTGCGCATGAGGAGCCAGCACGTCCACGGACCCGCCGTGCTCCCGAAGATCGTCCGGGTGGTCTTCACCTGGCTCAGGAGCTCGGAGCGCCCGAGGCACGCGCCCGCGATGAGGTCCGAGTGCCCACCCACGTACTTGGTCAGAGAGTAGACGACCAGGTCCGCTCCATGCCGGATCGGGTGCTGGAACAGTGGGCCCAGGAACGTGTTGTCCACGACGAGGAGCGCCTCGCGCGTTCCGTCGCCGCTCGTCCGTGCGATGCGCTTGCACGCCTCGATGTCCACGAGGTCGTTCGTCGGATTGGCCGGCGTCTCCATGTAGATCATGCGGAGCCGCTCGCGGCGGTCGTCCTCCGCGAGCACACGCTCGAGGCCGGCGATCCCCTCCGTGGCCGGGAAGCACGCGGGCTCGATGCCGAGCTCCGGAAGCACCCGGTGCAGCAGGTACTCGGTCCCGCCGTAGACCGGCTCGGGGAACGCCACCACGTCGCGGGGCCGCAGGAACGTCAACAGAGTCGTCGCGATCGCGGCCATACCGCTCTCGAACACCGCGGCCTCCTCGGCCCCGTCCCAGATGGTGAGGCGGTCCTCGAGGATCTCGAGGCCGGGGTTGTTCAGACGCGAGTAGATGAGCCCGATGTTCTCGCTCGCTCCCTTCTCCCTGAGGCCGTAGGCCACCTCGAAGAACGCCTTGCCCTCTTCGGCGGAGGCGAAACAGAACGTCGAGGTCTGGAAGATCGGCGGCTTGACGGCGCCCTCGGACCATTCGGGACGGTAGCCGTAGCCCATCATCAACGTCTCGGGATGGACCTCACGGTCTCCGATGTGCTTGTGCTTTTTCTTGTCGTCGTCCCACATGGACGTCGCTCCTGGCTGACGGGCCGCCCTGAGGCGATGCGGGAGGTGCCCGAAAGGTAACGGCACGATAGCTTTCGAGCCCGCCACCCGTTTGCTCGGGGATGAGACCGAAAAGGCAAGGAGCGCTACCTGATGTTGGGCATCGATCTCACCGGAAAGCGCGCGTTCGTGGCCGGCGTGGCCGACGACCGGGGCTACGGCTGGGCCATCGTCCGCGCGCTCGCCGAGGCGGGCGCCTCGGTGTGCGTGGGCACGTGGCCGCCGACGCTGAAGATCTTCACCAAGAGCCTGGAGCGTGGAAAGCTCGACCTCTCCCTGCCGGGTGGGGGCGAGATCGCGTTCGAGAAGATCTACCCGCTGGACGCCGTCTTCGACACGCCGGACGACGTACCCGCCGAGGTGCGCGAGGACAAGCGTTACGTCGACCTGACGGGTTACACGATCCAGGGGGTCGCGGACCTGCTCCGCGCCGACTTCGGGGAGCCGTGCCTCGACGTGGTCGTGCACTCGCTCGCCAACGGCCCGGAGGTGCAGAACGCGCTGATCGATACGAGCCGCAAGGGATACCTCGCCGCCGTGAGCGCGTCCGCGTACTCCATGGTGAGCCTGGTGCAGCGCTTCGGCCCGCTCATGCGGGAGGGCGGGGCGGTGGTGTCGCTGACCTACCTGGCGGGCGAGCGGGCGGTGCCCGGGTACGGCGGCGGCATGAGCTCGGCCAAGTCCGCTCTCGAGGGGGATACGCGCACCCTGGCCTACGAAGCGGGACGGCGGTGGGGGATCCGTGTGAACACGATCAGCGCGGGGCCCCTGGCCAGCCGAGCCGCCAAGGCGATCGGCTCGATCGAGTCCATGGTGGACTACTACCGGCTGCACACACCGCTCGCCGAGGCGAACACCTCGGACGACGTCGGCCGAGCAGCCGCGTTCCTCTGCTCTCCGCTGGCCGCCGGCATCACGGGTGAGACGCTCCACGTGGACAAAGGCTATCACGCCATGGGGATGTTCGGGACGGACCCGAGGGGCGTGACGGAGTAACGGAGGCCGCCTTTCATGGTCGCCGAACGCCGCCTCGGAGCCCTCCTCCCCGAGATCCGGGTGCGCCCGCCCGGGCCCGCGTCCCGGGCATTCGCGGACCGACTGCGCAGGACCGAGTCGCGCAATGTCACGTACGTGTCCCGCGATTGGCCTGTGTTCTGGGACGAGGCGGTCGGGGCCAACGTGCGTGATGCCGACGGCAACATCTACGCGGACCTCACCGGAGCGTTCGGCGTCGCGTTGCTGGGACACGCGCATCCCGCGGTGGTCGCGGCGGTGCGCGAGCAGGCCGGCGTGCTCCTCCACGGGATGGGGGACGTACATCCCCCTGCGGTCAAGCTGCGGCTTCTCGAGCGGTTGAGCGCGCTGTCTCCGTGGACCGACGCGAAGACGGTGCTGGGGTCGTCGGGCGCGGAGGCGGTGGAGGCGGCACTCAAGACGGCCTGGCTGGCGACGGGGCGGCCCGGCATCCTCGCGTTCGAGGGAGCGTACCACGGGCTCACGCTGGGGGCGCTGGCCGCGACGGCGCGTCGACACTTCAGGAGACCCTTCGAGGCTCGGCTGTACGGCGGGGTGGCGTTCGCTCCGTTCCCCGATCCGCTGCGCGACGGGGCCCGGGCCGGCAGGCGGTCTCTGGACCGTGTGGCCGAGGTGCTGGAGCATGGTGCGCCCAACGGCGACCCGATCGGGACGGTCCTGGTCGAGCCCGTGCAGGGGCGCGCGGGCGCGCGGGTGCCTCCGGACGGTTTCATGGCCGCCCTCTCGGAGATGGCGCACCACGCCGGGGCGCTCGTCGTCGCGGACGAGATCATGACCGGCATGGGCCGCTGCGGGGGGCTGCTCGCATCGCAGCGTGTAGGGCTCCGGCCGGATCTCATCTGTCTCGGCAAAGCGCTAGGGGGAGGCTTGCCTCTGAGCGCATGCGTGGGACCGGCAGCGGTCATGGACGCGTGGCCGGAGAGCGACGGCGAGGCGGTCCACACGAGCACGTTCCTCGGCCACCCGCTGGCGTGCGCGGCGGCGCTCGCCGTCCTGCGCACGATCGAGAAGGAGCACGTGTTCGAGCACGCGGAGCGGCTCGGCCACGTGCTGCTCGAGGGCCTGCGCTCTCGGCTGCACGGTGTGCCCGGTGTGGCGGAGGTGCGGGGGCTCGGACTGCTTCTGGGCGTCGAGTTCGCGGAGGGCCCGGAGCACGCTCCATCGCCGGGAAGCGCCGCGCGCGTAGCGGAGACCGCGCTGCGCGACGGCGTCCTGGTCCTGCCGTCCGGCGAGGTGAGCCACGTGCTCGAGCTCACCCCACCCGTCTGCCTGACCGAGGAACAGGCGGAGGCGGCCCTGGACGTGCTGGAGCGGTCGGCGCGAGGGTGAGGTGTGAGGTGCGGCCCTTCCCACCTACTGGGCGGACGTCGCGAAGTCGATCTTCTCCGCCAGAGCCAGATCCTTGTCCGAGATCCCGCCGACGTCGTGGGTGGTGAGGCTGACGTGCACCGACTTGTATCGAATGTCGATGTCGGGGTGATGCTTGGCGTCGTCCGCCAGCGTGGCCACTCGATTCACGAAGACGATCGCATCGCGAAAGGACGGGAAATTGAAGTCCTTCAACAGTTTGTTGGACTTCCGGCTCCATCCCCTGCGACCCTTGAGCCAGCCCTGTACCGATTCGTTGTTGAGCTTCTCCGCCATGCACACTCCCGCTGCGGGGCCCGTGACGCCGGACTCCTGTGCCGTGGAGAACGAGGAGAACCTGCGCGCCCCCCGTCCTGGACGCGTTCCGGGCCGCCTCTCGACGGGCGGCCACCGGTTGACAAGGACACGCGATGGCGCCGAGGGGTTGAGAATCCGACGACGAGAGTGACTCCGCGCACCACTCAGTACCGCGTGGCCTTGACGTTGTTCAGCGGCATTTTTTAGACTTAGAGTCTTCCTAGCACGCGGAAGACCTCCGCCCCCATCGTCTAGTGGCCTAGGATCTCTGGTTCTCAGCCAGAAGACCGGGGTTCGAGTCCCCGTGGGGGTATGGGCAGGCGTCGGTCCGAGCTGCGGGCCGACGTCGAGGTCGCTTAGCTCAGCTGGTAGAGCGCTACGTTCACATCGTAGAAGTCGCAGGTTCGAGTCCTGCAGCGACCATGGCGGTTTTGCCAAATAGTTGAGGCCCAACGTCTTAGGCGTTGGGCCTCAGTTGTTTGGGTGTGGAGAGCTTCGAGCAGCGGTTGTCGCAAGTCATTACGCAGAATGTGCTTG
>CAZFIS010000033.1:0-29173 GCA_964519125.1 uncultured Gemmatimonadaceae bacterium
TGGCAACACGTGAAGCCGAGCCGTACTAATCGCCCGAGTGGCTTGACCGGCTCCTCCTCGTGGCCTCCGTGCCAGACCATCCAACGAGCCCGCATCACCTCCTCTGGGCTCCTCCTGACCCACCTCTCTCTACCCCTGTATGACTTCCGGGCCCGAACCAGGCCCGTAGAACTTGTCGGTGGCTCTAGCGTGGGGGACACACCCGTTCCCATCCCGAACACGGCCGTTAAGCCCCACAGCGCGGATGGTACTGCCGGGGAAGCCCGGTGGGAGAGTACGTCGCCGCCGACTCCTCTACCGACCCCCCGTGTCGCTCCTTCGCGATGCGGGGGGTCCTTCGTTACCAACAACCCCCGTTTGCGGCCACCCCTCCATGCGCCGGGCGACGAATGCGGCCACCGCCAGGATGACCGACCAGTAGAACGCGAACTCGAAGAAGCCGAAGACGAGGGCGGAGGTGGGGGTGGTCCCGAGGACCGGCAGGCAGTGCTCCAGGAGCCCGCGGCCGTAGATCCCGTGGAGGTGACCCGGAACCGACTCGAGCGCGCCGAGGGTGAGGAAGAGCGGTACGGCTCCGCGCGCTGCCCGCCGGCCGACCCACCAGAAGATCCCTCCGAGGGATCCCAACACGGCACCGACGACCGGGGCGAGGGGCTTCATCCAGGGGGCCAGGACCGCTCCGTAGCACGAGTCCCAGTACGTCTCCCCGTCACCGACCGACCGAACCCGGCCCGCCGTGACCACGGGTGTCCGAAAGGTCGCTAGACCCCGAGCCCCCCGAAAGAAGCCAGCAGGGCGCGCACGGCCCGGGCCGGGTCGGGTGCGCTCATGACGGCACCGACGACGGCGATGCCCGCGGCTCCCGTCGTCGCTACGGCCGAAGCCCGCTTCACCGTGACGCCGCCGATGCCCACGACCGGCACGGATACCGAGGCCGCGACGCGCGCGAGTCCGTCGAGTCCGATGACTCCTCCTGCGTCGGGCTTCGTGCTCGTCGAGTAAACCGTACCGCAGCCGATGTAGTCGGCCCCTTCGTCCACCGCCCGGCGCGCCACGTCGGGGTCGTCGGCCGAGCGGCCGATGAGAAAGCGCGGGGGAGCGACCCGCCGCACCGGGCCCAGCGGGAGGTCGTGGGGCCCGAGGTGGACGCCGTCGGCTTCCAGCGCGAGCGCCACGTCCAGGCGATCGTTGACGAACAGCAGAGCGCCCGCCTCGCGGGTCAATGCCCTCAACTCCCGGCCCACCTCCAGGAGCTCCCTGGCCGAATCGCCCTTGTTGCGGAGCTGGACGGCGCGCGCACCTCCCTCGAGCGCCGACGCGACCACGTCCACCACGCTTCGAGGCGCCGCCAACTCGCGATCCGTGATCACGATGAGGTGGAGGTCGTGCCGGAGCTCCCTCTGCGTCACGGAGTCTCTCCGCTGCCCCGGCTCGATGCGCCTCCGGTGTCCTCGGTTCGTCGCTGACTCCGAAGGCTGTCCCAAGCCTTGCGCGCCCGCGCCTTGGCTCGATTGTGCTCGGCCAGCGTCCGCGTGAAGACGTGTGAGCCGTCGGGCCGGGCCACGAAGAACAGGTAATCCACGTCCGCGGGATGCAATGCGGCTTTCAGGGCGGCCTCACCGGGCGCGTCGATGGGACCGGGGGGAAGTCCCGGATGCGTGTAGGTGTTGTAGGGATTGTCCGCCACGGAGTCGATCGCCGCGAAGAGGAGATGCTCACGGGGACCTCCGAGCGCGTACAGGACCGTGGGGTCGGCCTGGAGGAGCAGGTGCCGATCGAGGCGATTGTGGTACACCGCTGAGATCAGGGGCATCTCGTTCACATGGCGGGCCTCGGCCTGGACGATGGACGCCAGGGTCACGACCTCGCGCTCGCTCATTCCGAGGGAATCGCGACGGGCGACCCGCTCCGGCGTCCAGAACGCGTGATACCGGACAACCATGGCCCTGAGAACCGTATCGATCGAGACACCGGGCGCGAAGAAGTACGTGTCCGGGAAGAGGTAGCCCTCGAGTCCCGGGCCGGGGACGCCGAGGATGGAGTCCTCTCCCCCCGCGGTGAGCACGGACAGCACCGTGTCCGGCGTGGTGCGCGTGACCGCCGCGATACGCGGTGCCATCTGTGCCAGCTGAAAGCCTTCCGGAATGGTCAGAGGTACCGTGACGACGCGGCCCTGCGTGAGGGTTTCCAGGAGGTCTTCCCACGAAGCCGCCGGGGACAGGCGATAGGTGCCCGCCTTGAGGTGACGGGCGGTTCCGCGCATACGGGCGTACAGGCCGAACAGTGCAGTGTGCTGGATGATGCCGTGGGCGGCCAGGGAATCGGCCACGACCGGGAGCGTCGACCCTGGCGGGATGATGACCTCGACCGGCCCGCTCTGCCCGGCTCTCACACAGGCGCTCACCGCCAGCATCGCCGCGAGCGCGATCGGGAGTCTGGTCCTCACGACGACGCCTGCCGGTCGAGCCACGCTTGGAGGATCAGGACGGCGGCAGCGGCGTCCACTCTCTCCTTGCGCTCGCGCTCCTTCCTGGGGAGTCCGATCGAGCGGATGGCACGCGCCGCGCGCACCGACGTGAACCGTTCATCGAGGTAGTCGACACCGACGTCCAAGCGCGCCGCGAGGCGGTCTCCTGCGTCGCGGACTTCGGCGCACCACGGAGTCTCGTCTCCCTTCAGGTTGAGGGGGAGCCCGACCACGAGATGGCTCACGTCGTGCGCTCGGGCGATCTCCTCCATCCGCGTGAGCGGCGGACGCTTTCCGGCACGGCGCTTCATGGTCTCGAGGGGCACTGCGATGGTGCCGGTGGGATCGCTCACCGCGAGACCGATCCTGCGCTGTCCGAAATCGACGCCGAGAATACGCACCGGGGAAATGGGCCTCAGAAGTCGGTGAGCGCCCTCTCGAGGTCGGCTCCGTCGAGAAGGCGACCGTACAGCTTGTGGATCGCGCTCTCGGACCCGAACGCGAACCTGCAGGCGTCATCTCCTCGTCCCCGGCACGACACCTCGAGGACCGCGATCGGCCCGCCTGCCATCTCGGTGAGCAGCCCGCCGAGGAATCCCGTGCTGAACGAGCAGGAAGCCTCATCGCTCTGCTCGTCCTCCGACGCCTCGGCCCAGTCGGCGCTCGTCAGGAGGCCCAGAGCCTCTCCGGCGGCCCGGTGGGTCAAGGTGCCCCAACCTCTGCGCAGGAAGAACGCAGTCATCCGGGTCCAGAACTCATCCTCAGGCAGGGAGTCCACGTCTGAGAGGCCATCTGCGAACGCTGCGGCGGCGGCGGTGCCGACCGTGAATCCGGCGGTGTGAAGGGCGTGGATGGCTGGCAACGGGCCCACCTCCCGCCCGAGCTCGCGACGCAGGTGGGAGAAGGTCGACCGGGGAACGGCGACCTCCCGCAGTGCCTCCATTGTGGCGCTCATCCGCTCTCCTGTGCTCTTTGGGCGACTCCCGGTCGCCAATATACTAGAAGACGGGCCCATCGGTCGCACCGGGCCAATCATAGGGGAGAAAGAAGGCACATGGAATACGACAACGAAGGTCAACTCGTCAACTTCTTCGCCGGACTCGTGCTGGGAGCGGTCATCGGGGCCGGGGTGGCGCTGTTGTCCGCCCCGCAAAGCGGACGCCGGACACGCCGGCGCCTGCAGAAGGCCGCCGTCGATCTGCGCGATTCCGCTTCCGATCGGTGGGACGACCTCGCGGACGACGTCAAACGGCACGTCGATGACGCAATCGAGGGCGCGCGAGGCAAGTTCGGGGTCTGACGCTCCGGCCTCCCGCTGCGAGGCGACGGCTAGGACCAGCGCCGAAAGGGTACCCGCTCGGCGGTGAGTGCGGCCCTCAGCTCGCGCTCGCGGTCCGCTCGCGTCACGAGCGCGAGATCGCATTTCGCGTCCGACTCCGCGGGCGCGGCGACGACCTCGGCGGGGATCCCGCGCGCGACGGCCACCTCCTCGGCCCAAAGCGCGGCGGTGGTCGTATCGAAGACGAACGTGCAGACGGTCTGCGCCAAGGTGCTCCGGCCCCTCAGGGGCTGTCCGGGACGTGGAAGCGTCGCTCGCTCGAGCGATCACAGAACTCGGTAGGCTCGGTGCCGGGGATGTAGTACTCGAGGTACTGGTCCTCCTTCGGGCACCACTTCGACGCGAGCTTGCCGGTCTTGCGGTCCACCAGCGCGGTCTGTAGTCCCGCGGGGATCGGCCAGTCACCCGGAATCGGGAGGATACCCCTCACGTCGGTCGAATCCGTCGCTGTCGCCTTCGCGCTGTCCGCGATGCCGAGCGTGTCCCAGTTGCCGGGCACGCCGTAATACACGCGCTTCATGAAGTCGCCCCAGACCGGCGCGGCGAGGGCTCCACCGGTCGCCTGCCGCAAGCCGGGTCCCAACTTGAAGATCGGCACCGGTCGGTCCATGCCGAACCAGACCACCGCCAGGAGGTTGGGCGTGAACCCGTCGAACCAGACGTTGGTCCCGTCGTTCGTCGTCCCCGTCTTCCCGGCCGCGGGCACCTCCTCGGGAAGGCCGGACTTGGTTCGGACCGCGTAGTTCCCCGTGCCGCCCGGGTGTCCCGGGGTCGACCGCTGCTCGACCACGTCCTGGAGCATGGACACCATGATGCGGGCCACCATGCTGTCCAGCACCGTCGTGCGTTCGGGCTCAGGCTGCCATACGACGTTGCCCTGCGCGTCCTCGACCCGGAGGATAGGGAAGGGGCGCACCTTCGTGCCCAGCGTGGGAAACGCGGAGTACGCTTCAGCCATCTGTAGCGGGATGACCTCGGCCGAGCCGATCGTCGTGGACGGCACACGCGGAATCGGCGTGCGCAGCCCCATCTTCCGGGCCGTTTGCACCACGGTCTCGATGCCGACCTCCTCCCAGCCCAGCTTGATCGCGATCATGTTCGTGGAGGTGTAGAGTCCTTCACGAAGCGTCATGGGCCCCTGGAAACCCGGCTCGAAGTCGGAAGGTCGCCAGTCCTGGCCGCTCGGCTGCGGATAGACGACCGGCGCGTCCACGATGATGTGTGACGCGGGGATCCCGCTGGCGATGGCCGCGGTGTAGACGAAGGGCTTGAACGACGAGCCGGCTTGGCGCTGGGCGAGGCGGGCCCGGTCGAACTTGGACTGCTGGAAGTTGCGGCCCCCGATGAGCGCCTCCACGTGCCCCGTCACGGGATCGAGCGCGATGAACGCGCCCTGGAGATAGGGCGTCTGGCCGGGGAAGGTTCGCACCGTGTCGAACTGGGCGTACTTGGGGTGGTCGAAGTTCGGGTCGTTCTCGATCGCGCTCCAGCCCGCGTTCATGGCCGCCTTCGCGGCGCGCTGCATTCCTACGTCGAGCGTCGTGTAGACCTTGTATCCGTTGCGGTAGATCGCATCGCCGAACCTGGAGTCGAGGATCTGGCGGACCCACTCGTCGAAGTACGGGGCGAGGTCGGTCGTGTCCGCCTCGGGCTGCGGTGTGGGGAGGGGGTAGGCCTTCCACCGCTGGGATTCGACCTTCGTCAGGTAACCCTGCCGGGCCATCTTCGTGAGCACCAGGTTTCTGCGAGCGCGGGCGTTGTCCGGGTGGAGGAAGGGATCGTAGTAGCCGGGAACATTCAGGATGGCGGCCAGCAGCGCGGCCTCGGCCGGATTCACGTCCTTCAGGTTCTTGCCGAGGTAGTAACGGGCGGCGCTCTGGAAGCCGTAGCCCGCGCGCCCCATGTAGATCTGGTTCATGTACGCCTCGAGGATCTGGTCCTTCGTGTAGGACCGCTCGAGGTCGAGGGCGACCTGGACCTCCTTGATCTTTCGCGTCAGGGATCGCTCGAACCCGATCTTCTGCTCGAACATGTTGCGAGCCAGCTGCTGCGTGATCGTGCTGCCCCCTCCGAGGTTGCGGCCGATCAGCACGCCGAACGCGGCCCTGGCGATGCCGCGCGGATCGAACCCGCCATGATGGTAGAAACGCTTGTCCTCGATCGATACGACGGCCTCGGGCACATACGGAGGGAGCGCGTGGATCGACACCGGGGTACGGCGCTCATAGCCGATCTCGCCGATGAGGTGGCCGTCGTGGCTGTAGAGCTTGCTGGTCTGCTCGGGTTGCCACGTCTTGATCTGAGCAATCGAGGGGCAACGGTCGCCGGCACATAGATTCGTCCAACTTCCCCATGCACCGCCGACGGCGAGCGCGCCGAAGAAGCTTGCCAGGAGGAGGAAGAGGCGGGGGCGCCAGAGCCGGGCCTTCAGGCGTCCCAGCATGCCGGCTCGTTTCCGCGATTTGGATTTTGCCTTCGCCATCGATTCCTCTTGGAGTGAGCGGAAGGTCGCCCGCTCAGCGTGCAATTCCGGTGCCATGAACGCCCGCCGGAGGCGGGCCGCGTCCCACCCCGAGCCCCCAACCTAGCCGACCGACGACACCTCGTTCAACGGCCTCGCGTCTTGACCGACCCCGGAGGCCCTGACACTGTCTGTCGATCACTGGGTTATACATGATCATCGTGACGACGTTTCCTGGATGCGCTCGCGGGCGCACGAAGCGGACGAGGATGCCGTGAAGATTCCCGCACGCCGGGTCGAGAAGCCCTGGGGTTACGAGCTCATCTGGGCCGATACCGATCTCTACGTCGGCAAGATCCTGCACGTGAACGCCGGCGAGGCCCTCTCCGTGCAGATGCACCGGGTGAAGGACGAGACGCTCCATCTACTCAACGGACGGATCCGCCTTCGGGCCGGGGCCTCCATCGAAGCGTTGGTCGACGTGGAGCTCGGCTCCGGCGAGTCGTTCCGCATCAGCCCCGGTACGATTCACATGATCGAGGCCCTGACCGACGCCGACGTGTTGGAGGCGTCGACCCCGCATCTCGACGATGTGGTGCGGTTCCAGGACCGATACGGAAGAGCCCCGGAGGAGCTCGGGTGACGTCAGGGGACCCATCCGTGGAGACCGTCCTGTTCGGGCTGGGCGCCAACCTGGGAGACGCGTTGAGCCAACTGCGCCGCGCTGTCGAGGCGCTCGCCCGCACGCTCTCGGACGTGCGCACGTCGTCGGTGTACCGCACACCTCCTCTCGGGCCGGGTCCTCAGCCGGAGTACTTCAACGCGGTCGTGATGGGGCGCACGAGCCGCTCTCCCAGAGAGACGCTCCGCCTCGCGCTCGAGCTGGAGGCGGCGGCCGGCCGAACGCGGCCCTATCCCAACGCACCGCGGACCCTCGACGTCGACATTCTCTTCCACGGATCGTCGGTGATCCACGAAGGGGATCTCGACGTCCCGCACCCACGGTGGTCGGAGCGGGCGTTCGTGGTGGTGCCCCTCCTCGACGTGGCCCCCCGATGGAGGGATCCCGAGAGCGGTCGAACCGTGGCCGACGTCGCGGCGGAGCACGGTTGGACGGGAGCCGAGTTCCCGCGGGTGGTGGAGGCGGACGACCTCGTTCGCCTGGCGCGCTGATGAAGCCGCTCCTCCGTCTGGCCACGGCCGTGGTCAGCCTTTCGTTTGCCGCTTGCCGGGGCGGGGCCCAGCAGGCGTCCACCAACCTGGTCGTGTCCTCCGACCCCGCCTTGGCGAAGGTGGCCGCGCAGCTCCTGCCCGACCTGGCCAAGCGTGCTGGGCTCGAGCTGAAACGCCCCGTCCGCATCGAGCGCCGCAGCCGAGCGGACCTGGTGCGGTACCTGCGCGCCAAGCTGGACCAGGACATGCCTCCCGCCGTTGCTCGGGCCACCGTCCAGGCCTACGCCCTCCTGGGACTGGCGCCGGATACCCTGAACCTGCGCGCCACGCTCCTCTCGCTCTACGAGGAGCAGGTGGCCGGATTCTACGACCCGGATTCCACGGCCCTGTTCGTGCTCGACGACCAGCCCCCGGGCGAGCTTCGCGGCCTGCTGATCCACGAGCTCGTGCATGCTGTACAGGACCAGTCCGTGGATCTTGCGGCGCTGACGGCACCGGGCGTGGACAACGACCGACGCACGGCGGCGCAAGCGGCCATCGAGGGACAGGCGACGTTGGTCATGATGGAGTACATGCTCGAGCAGCGAGAAGGGGCGCCGGTCGACCTCGGCGCGATGCCGGACTTCGCGGATTCGCTCCGTCATGCGCTCGGAAGCATGATGAGCCAGTTTCCCGCGCTCGCGAGCGCGCCCGCCGTGATTCGAAAAGACTTGCTCTTCCCCTATGAGGCGGGGACCGGCTATGTGCAGTGGCTGTGGAGCCACGGAAAGCGTTTGGCCCCGTTCGGCCCCTACCTTCCCCGCTCGACCGAGCAAGTCATGACCCACGACCTGAGCGACGCTCCGGTGGAGCTCGAGCTCGATGCTCCGGCGGGGGTGTCCGTCGTGCGCTCCAACGTGTTGGGGCGGCTCGAGGTCGGCGTCCTCCTGGACGCCCACCTCGGTAAGGGTGGCGACGCGCTTTCGAAGGGATGGGGAGGCGATCGGTACGCCCTGGTGGCGACGGCAGGAGGCGGCAGGGCGCTGGTCTGGTACAGCGTGTGGGACAGCGTGGCCGCGCGGGATCGGTTCGTGCACGCCCTGGCGGACCATCTCTCGGGCTTCGGCGCGCCGACGACGCTGAGGCCGACGACCGTCGACGGCAGGCCTGGAGCGGTCCTGCGTGTGGGGGCGGCCCCGGCGATCAAGGCCCGAGTAGAAGGGGGAAGCAGGCGGTGAACCCGGAACGGATGGGACCCGTGGCCGCGGTGCCCGTCGGCGTCGGAGACGCGACCTACCCGGTTCTCGTGGGCAAGTGGCTGTTGGCTCGCCTTCCTCAGCTCCTCGAGGAATACGCTCCCGGACATCGATACGCGGTCATCTCGGACGACCGTGTGGCGGAGCTCTACGGACGGTCGGCCGTGGAGACGTGCCGCGCTGCGGACCTCGACGCGCGGCTCTTCACGTTCCCTGCGGGAGAGGCCTCCAAGACCCGGGAGCGTTGGGCCGCTCTGACCGACGCCCTGCTGGATGCCGGCATCCGTCGCGACGGCGTGGTCGTGGCGATCGGCGGGGGCGTGACGGGCGACCTGGCTGGGTTCGTCGCGGCCACGTACCTGCGTGGTATTCCCGTGGTGCAGGTCCCTACCAGCCTGGTGGCGATGATCGACGCTTCCGTGGGTGGCAAGACCGGCGTCGACGTCTCGACGGGGAAGAACCTCGTGGGTGCGTTCCATCCCCCGCGCGTCGTCATCGCCGATCCCGAGACGATTGCGACGCTGCCCGAGACGGAACGGGCTCAGGGCCTGGCCGAAGCCCTGAAACACGGGGCGGTGTTCGACCGGTCGTACTTCGAGCGCCTGGCCGACGAAGCCGACATGTTGCTCGCCGCCGAGCCGGCGGCCACGTATTCCGCCGTGCTGCGCTCCGTGGAGCTGAAGGCGCGGGTGGTGGGAGAGGACGAGCGGGAGATGGGGCTGCGCCAGGTCCTCAACTTCGGTCACACGCTCGGACATGCGCTCGAGGCGGCCTCCGGATACGCCCTGGGCCATGGATCTGCGGTAGCCGCAGGCATGGTCCTGGAGGCCGGATTGGGCGAGCGCATGGGCATCACGGAGCCGGGGACCCGGGAGGTCCTCCGCGACGCGCTCACCCGCTTCGGCCTCGGCGGCGTGCCGGCGGGAGCGTTGAAGCTGGATGAAGTGCTCGGATACCTGGGCGCGGACAAGAAGGTCCGGGCAGGACAACCGAGGTACGTGCTGCTCGATCGCATCGGCGTCGCGCACCATGAGGGTGGCTGGAGCCACAAGGCTCCGGCCGAAGTCGTGAGGGCGGTCCTGGAGGAGGTCCTCTAGAGCCCAAAGGGCCGTCCGCTCAACGGTTAGCGTGGCTGCGGTGTCGTGCTTTGACTGGGTCTCCCACCTCATCTATGTTTTCCGGCGTCCACCGATTCCGGGCCGGAGGTGTCATGGCGCTCAGCGAGCGCTTCAGAGGGTTTACCGTAGCATCCGCGTTGGCCACCCGCGCCACATCGGATCCCGAGCGAGACTTCCTCCTGCACGGCGACCAGGTCCTGACGTACGGACAGGTCGAAAGTGAGTCCGAGGCCCTGGCCGCGGCGCTCTCCCATCTCGGAGTCGAGTCGGGGGACCGCGTTGCCCTGGTGCTCCCGGCGTGCCCCGAATTCGTGGTTTCGATGCTCGCGGTCGCGAAGCTGGGGGCCGTGATCGTTCCCCTCAATCCGCGTCTTCCGACGGCGGATCTTCAGTATATGCTGCGCCACTCCGAGGCCGTGTGCGCGGTGACGATCGAGCGCGCATACGGTGTCGACTACCTCCAGCTCTTCGAGGAGATGCTCGTACAGCTCCCCGAGTTGCAGTACGTCGTCACGGTCGGCGACGAGGACCTCTGGTACGACGACCGCATCTTCCAGTTCGAGGATCTGATCTCCGCTGGGGGGGGGCGGGACTTCCGGGACATGGACTCCACCGTGCCGGAAGCGTTGTTCGCGATCGTCTACACGTCCGGTACGACCGGCAAGCCGAAGGGCGTCGAGCTTTCGCATGCGAACCTGATCAGCGTCGCGGCGGGTACGGCCGATGCCCTGGGGCTCACCGAGGCCGACCGGATCATCGGGGTGTCGGCTCTCTTTCACGTCTTCGGGCTCGCGCCCGGCGTGCTCTCCACGCTCCTCGCCGGGGCTGCGATCGTGCTCCAGGCGGATGCCGATGCCGCCACCACCCTGGACCTGATCGAGCGACACCGCGTGACGGTGCACTACGGTGTGCCGACGGTCTTCGTGGGGGAGTTGCAGGAGATCGCTCGGTCTCCGCGCGACGTCTCCTCGCTGCGGATCGCCATGGTGGCGGGCGCCCCGGTCGGCGACAGCCTGCTACAGAGGATCCGTGCGCGCATGAGCCCCGTCGCGGTGGCCGCCTACTCGCTTACGGAGACATCCTCCACGGTGTGCGTCTCACGGCCTGACGATCCCCAGGAGAAGCAGGTCTTCACAGTCGGACGCCCGCTCCCCGGCACGGAGATCAGGATTCTCGAGGGAGGCGGGCAAGAGCTTCCCGTGGAGAGCGTGGGGGAGATCGCGGTGAAGGGCCCGGGCGTGATGCTGGGGTACTATCGCCAGCCCAGCGAGACCTCCGCCGTCTTCAACGACGAGGGCTACTTGCTCACCGGCGACCTCGGGATCATCGATGAGGAAGGATTCGTCCATTTGGTAGGGCGGCGAAAAGAGGTTATCATCCGCTCTGGCTTCAACGTGTACCCCCGGGAAGTCGAAACTCGACTTGAGGCGCACCCGGCGGTACGGGAGGCGGCAGTCGTAGGCCTGGCCAACGAACTGCTCGGTGAAGCCATCTGCGCCTGTGTCGTCCCGGTGGAGGGGGCGATCGTGACGGGCCAGGAGATCGTGGATTGGTGCCGCGAGACCCTCGCGGATTACAAGATCCCCGACTTGGTTCGTTTTCTCGACGCGTTCCCCCGCACCGGAACAGGTAAGATCCGCCGGGTCGAACTTTCCCGTGTGATTCACGCGGAAAGCTCACCGGCATAGGAAGCTGCCGCAGGTGCCCACGATGGGTGCCGAATCCAGGCTTCCCCGACCTTGTTCGTGCTCCCACGGACGTGGACGAGGTGGGGAGGTCTCGCGGCCCAACACTTCAGTCTGCGAGACGTAAGGAATGATCACACCCTACACTCGGGCTCCCCATCAGGGGACGCCCGGCACCACCGTGGTTGGAGGTGTCAACCACGCCGCTCTGCTCATCGACTTCGACAACGTCACGATGGGCATGAGGAGCGACCTCTCCAAAGAGCTCAAGCACCTTCTCGCGTCGGACGTCATCAAGGGGAAGGTCAGCGTGCAGCGAGCCTACGCCGACTGGCGCAGGTATCCGCAGTACATCGTGCCGTTGTCCGAAGCGTCGATCGACCTGATCTTCGCCCCAGCCTACGGCAGCAACAAGAAGAACGCGACCGACATCCGGATGGCGATCGACGCCATGGAGCTGATCTTCACCCGGCCGGAGATCGGGACGTTCATCCTGCTCACCGGAGACTCGGACTTCTCGAGCCTCGTGCTCAAGCTGAAGGAGTACGGGAAGTACGTGATCGGGGTCGGCATCCAGGAGTCCAGCTCGGACATCCTCGTTCAGAACTGCGACGAGTACTACTCCTATACGTCCCTGACCGGCCTGCGGAAGACCACCGGCACGGAGCAGAAGCCCCAGGACGCCTGGGTGCTCGTCACGGAGGCCCTCAGGAGGATGCAGGATCGTAACGACGTCATGCGCTCCGATCGCCTCAAGCAGGTCATGCAGGAGATCGACGGGAATTTCGACGAGAGCGGGCTGGGCTTCAGCAAGTTCAGCAAGTTCCTCACGGAAGCGGCATCGCGCGGCCTGGTCGATCTCAAGAAGCTCGACAACGGCCAGTACGAGGTCGGGACCGCGCGCGCTGGCAGGAGCCGCAGGAGTGATTCGGGCGAAGAGCGCGGTGGCCGACAGAGCCGTGGGCGCGGTCGGCGTGAGCGGCAAGGCAGCGCAGAAGCTCCGGCCAGGGAAGCCCCGGGCGAGGAAGCTCCGGTCGAGGAAGCTCCGGTCGGGGAGGCTGAGCCGTCTCGCGGGCCCGAGAAAGGGTCGGATGATCCGCTGCGCGACGCCTACGACCTGATGACGCGCGCGATGGAGGAGTTGCGCGACTCGGGGCGCTCCGAGGTGCGCGATTCGGACGTGAAGCGAAAGCTCCTGGAACTCGATCCTTCCTTCGACGAGGCGGAGCTGGGCTTCTCGAAGTTCACGAAGTTTCTCTCCCAGGCGGCCGACCACGACCAGATTCGGCTGCGGCGCTCGGAGGCCGGTAACTACGAGGTCTCCCTGCCCGGCCAGGGAGCACGCAAGGAGAGATCCGCCCGGGCCGAGTCCCACGAAGAGCCCGCCGTCGCGGCCGAAAGCCGGCGCCCGGAGCCGGAGCCGGAGCCGGGGCCGCAGGCCACGCCTTCGCAGGTCGCTTCGGTGGTGGAGATCGATCCCGACGAGCTCAAGACCCCCGGATTGCGACTCGGCCCCCGTATGGGCTCCACGCGCAGGCGTGGAGACGACGAGCTGCCTTCGCTCTTCGAAGGTCAGGTCGTCGGCGCCGCCGAGTTCTCGACGGCGAGCCACGAGCAGGGTCCCGACGGGGGTGGGGATGGGGACGACGGAGGTCTCGATCCCACCTCCTTGGGCCTCCCGACCGACCCCGACGCGATCGTGCGCTATCTGGCCCATCGGTACCGCGGGGTAGGCGAGAAGACGGCGGAAACCCTGGTGGAGCGGTTCGGCACCGATCTGTTCGCCACGCTCCGTGACCACCCGGAGGCGATCGCCGAGGCCATCACGCCCAAGCGCGCCGAACAGGTGCTCGAGGGGTGGCAGGCGGACTATGAGCGGCGCACGGGCCGGGCAAGGGGTCGGAAGAGCTGAGAGCCACTCGGGAGCGGGAGCCGGGTGATCCGCTGCCGTGGCGGCGGGGAGTTCCGCCGCGCCCCGCGCTGGAGGCGGATCTCCTCCGTGGTTCGGTGCTCGAGGTCGCCCGCAACCTGCTCGGCGCTCGGCTGATCTCGACCGTCGGTGGCCGTCGCACCTCGGGCGTGATCGTCGAGGTCGAGGCCTACGCCGGCAGCGACGACCCGGCCTCTCATGCCGCTACCCGGGCTGGGCGCACCCCCCGCAATGCGGTCATGTTCGGCCCTTCGGGTCGCGCGTACGTGTACCGCAGCTACGGGATGCACTGGTGCGTGAACGTGGTGACCGGTGCGACCGGTGATCCCCAGGCCGTGCTCATCCGAGGGCTCGAGCCCCTGGAGGGAGAACTGGAGATGGCGCGGCGACGCGGAGACATACGCCCCCTCGCGGCGGGGCCTGGACGGCTGTGCCAGGCCCTGGCGATCACCGGCGCGCTCGACGGACACGATCTGGCCGCGCCGCCGCTGATGCTCGCGGCTGGGTGGGAGGTGGTGGACGACGACGTAGCGGTCTCCGGGCGCGTGGGCGTCAGCGCCGCCGCGGACCGTCCCTACCGCTTCTACGTCCGTGGCAGTTCGGGGGTGTCCCGCTCCGGCGGGCGGGGGGCGAAACCCTCGGGGAGGGGCGCACGGCCCGGGACCCGAGAGGCAGGCGGATGACCGGTCCCGGCTGGATCTCGATCCTTCCTCCGCTGCTTGCGATCGTGCTGGCCATCGGCAGTCGGCAGGTGTATCTGTCGTTGGCCGGCGGTCTCTGGCTCGGCTGGACGATCTTGCACGCCTGGAATCCCGTCTCCGGGATGGGATCCGCCATCCAGGCGACCGTGGCCGTCTTCCAGGATCAGGACGACGCGAGCGTGATCCTCTTCACGCTGGTGATCGGGGCTCTCATCGCCACGGTGGAAGCTTCGGGCGGCGTGCGCGGGTTCGTGTCCTATCTCGAGTCGAAGAACTGGGTCAACTCTTCCAGGCGCGCTCAACTCCTCGCATGGACGATCGGTGTCATCATCTTCATCGAGTCCAACATCACCGTCCTGGTGGCGGGGGCGGTCGGGCGCCCGCTGTGCGACCGGTACAAGTGCTCTCGCGAGAAGTTGGCCTACATCATCGACTCCACGTCGGCGCCGATCTGCATTCTCATCCCGTTCAACGCCTGGGGAGCCTACAACCTCGGCATCCTGGGAGGGCTCGGCGTAAAGAACGCGCTCACGGTCTTCCTCGAAGCCGTGGCGCTCAACTTCTACGCGATCATCGCTGTCTTGCTCACGCTCGCGACCATCGTGCTCGATTGGGAGATTGGACCCATGAAGAAGGCCCAGGAGCGCACGCTCGGCGGACAGCTCCTGTGGCCCGATTCGACGCCCCTCATCGACGAGGAGGTCTTGTCGCCCCGCCCCAACCAGCGGATTCCGCCGCGCGCCCTGAACATGTTTCTGCCCATCGCGTCCATGGTGCTGTTCATGCCAGTGGGTCTCTTCGTCACGGGACATGGCGATCTGAGAGCCGGGTCCGGCTCGACGAGCGTCCTGTGGGCGGTTCTGTTCGGACTCGCCGTGGCCTGGCTTCTCCTGCTGGTCCAGAGAGCCTTCTCGCAGGACGAGCTCGTGAAGATCGGCCTGAAGGGAGCCGGAGGCCTGATCCCCCTCGCCCTGATCCTCGTTCTCGCGATTGCGCTCGGAAACGTGGCGAACCAGCTCGGCACCGGCGCCTATGTCGCGCGGCTCGTTTCGGGGCGACTTCCCCCGGTGCTCTTCCTCCCGCTGATCTTCCTCGTCGCCTCGGGGATCTCGTTCTCGACGGGAACCAGCTGGGGCACGTTCGCCATCATGCTGCCGATCGCGGTGCCGGCGGCTACGGCGCTCGGACTCCCGCTCGCTCCTTTCGTTGCCGCGTCGCTGTCCGGCGGCATCTTCGGCGATCACTGCTCTCCGATCAGCGACACGACGATCATCTCGTCCATGGCGGCAGCCACGGACCACATCGACCATGTGAGGACGCAGCTTCCCTATGCGCTCCTCGGCGGTGCGGCCACAGTGGTCTGTTTCGCCGTTGTGGGCCTGTTGATCTAGCAGGTTGGAGAATGAAGGGCATACGTTGTTTCGGTCATGTCGGGGCGAACCCATGGAGGCGATGCGGGGTACCCCGGCCCGACCCTCCTCGACAGGTGCGCACGGGCCGACCGGGACCGGCGCACGGACCTGAAAAACGGGAGCGGCTGCGTTGAAGATCATGGTCTGCATCAAGCGGGTCCCGGACACGGAGACTCGCATCCGCATCGGCGAAGACGCCACCACCATCGACCCTTCCGGCGTCAAGTTCATCATCAGCCCGTACGACGAGTTCGCGATTGAAGCGGCTCTGCGCATCAAGGAGGCTGCCGGGGAGGGCGAGGTGACCCTCGTCACCCTGGGCGACGCCTCATCCCAGGAGACCCTTCGGGCGGGCCTGGCCATGGGCGCGGACGGCGCGGTGCTGCTGGAGGGCGTACAGACCATGGATGGTCTGGCGACCGCCAAGGCGCTCGCGGCTGAGCTCTCTTCTGTCGACGCGCCTCTGGTCCTGCTGGGGGTGAAAGCGGCCGACGACGACCAGCAGCAGGTCGGAGCGATGCTCGGTACGCTCCTCGGGCGCGCGTGCGTCACCGGCGTGAGCGAGTTCGAGCTGAAGGATGGGAAGGCGGTCTGTCAGCGCGAGGTGGAAGGGGGGACCGAAGTGGTGGAGGCCGATCTGCCGGCCGTGCTCACCATCACGAAGGGTCCCTACGAGCCCCGGTACGCGTCACTCAAGGGGATCATGGCGGCGAAGCGGAAGCCTCTCGAGCAGAAGGCGGCTTCCGTCGGCGAGGCGCGCATGACCGTGGCCCGGCTCGAGTATCCCCCGGAGAGGTCGGCCGGCAAGATCGTGGGCGAGGGGCCCGACGCGGTTCCGGAGCTCGTACGCCTCCTCAGGGAAGAAGCGAACGCCCTGTAACCCCTCACGGAGAGACAAATCATGGCGGACGTGCTCGCCTTCGCGGAACAGCGGGATGGAGAGATCCGGGGAGTCGCCCGGGAAACAGTGAGCGTGGCGGCCCGGCTGGCTTCCGGCCTGGGCGGTCATGCCAAGGCCCTCGTCCTGGGGGACGGTGGCATGGAAGCCTCGGCGTCCGATCTCGGCAAGTATGGTGCTGAGGTCGTGGAGCTCGGGCAGCAGGAGAGCCTCGCCCAGTACCAGCCGGAGGCGTATGCGAAGATCGTCTCGGACCGGGTCCGAGCCGGCTCGTACGCTGCGGTCATCCTGCCGGCCACGACCCTCGGCAAGGATCTGGCTCCCAGGGTCGCCGCGCTGCTGGACGTGCCTCTGGCATCCGACGTTACGGGGCTCGACGTGGAAGATGGAGCGCTCGCGGTGGTGCGCCCGATTTACGGGGGCAAGGCCTTCGCGCATGTTCGACTGGGCGCGACGCCGGCCGTCGTGTCCATTCGCCCCAACGTCTTCCAGCCCTCCGAGCGGGCGGCGGCCGGGACGGTCGAATCCTTCGTGCCCGAGATCGATCCGGCGGCGTGGCACACGCGTGTGATCGAGCGGAAAGCCGCGGGCGGTGGTGCGCTCGACGTGGCCGAGGCGAGCATCGTCGTCTCGGGAGGGCGGGGCATGAAGGACCCGTCGAACTGGCACATCCTGGAGGAGCTCAGGAACGCGATCGGGACGGGTGCAGCGCTCGGGGCATCGCGGGCCGCGGTGGACGCCGGATGGCGTCCCCACGCCGAGCAGGTCGGGCAGACCGGCAAGACGGTCGCGCCGAAGCTCTACGTGGCCGTCGGCATCTCGGGGGCGATCCAGCATCTGGCCGGCATGAGGACCTCGAAGACGATCGTGGCCATCAACAAGGACCCTGATGCACCGATCTTCAAGGTCGCGGACTACGGGATCGTCGGTGACCTGTTCGAGGTCGTGCCGCGTCTGGCCGAGGAGCTCTCGGCGCTGAAGGCACGGGGCTAGGGACGGCCCCGAGGCCGTCCCCCATAGAGGCTCCCGGACTCGATCCGATCCGAAGCCGCGTCCCCCTGCTCAGCGAGCCACTAGTGTGGTGGGGGCCCCCCGAGCAAGGGAACGGGATCGACCTGTCGGCCCCACCTCCAGATCTCGAAGTGGAGGTGGGGTGCCTTCGCATCGCCCGACTCCCCGCTCAGCCCGATCGTCTCTCCCCCGTTCACATGCTGGCCGGCGTGCACGAGGATCCGTGAGAGGTGCGCGTACACGCTCAGTACCGATCCCCCGTGGTCGATCCAGACCACGTTCCCGTACCCGCTCATGACTCCGGCGAAGCGGATCGTTCCCGGAGCCATGGCGTGCACGTCCGTGCCGACGGGCACGGCGATATCGACCCCTCGGTGGATCTGCGGCCACAGGCCGAGCAGGCGCAGTCCGAACGGGGAACTCATCGGCCCCTTCACCGGCCATCTCGGAATGGCGCATCCGGCCTCCATCAGCACGACACACAGCAGGAGCGCAGACCGCCGCAGCTTCATGGCGCCGGAGTGGCCTCGACGGAGCTCGCCCCCTCGTCCAGCAGCATCACGTCCACCGCTTCTCCCTCCTCCACGGCGTCGACTCCCTCGGGGATGAGCGCCAGGCCCTGGGCGGCTGCGAGGCTCCGCACGAGGCCCGAGCCCTGTGGGCCCACGGGTGTGGCGCGGGGGGGGATGCGGCTCGTGTCGACCCGAACACGCAGGAGGTAGGTGAGTGTCGCGGGCGCGGAGAGCTCCGTGCCGGCCAGGCAGCGGATCACCCGACGGTGGACGCCCCGGTGCCCCATGAGCCGCAGGAGGAACGGGCGAACGAACAGCTCGAACGTGACGAAGGCGGAGGCGGGGTTGCCCGGAAGGCTGAACACGGGTAGTGCGCCGTTCCCCCGAGGGAGCCAACCGAATCCGAATGGGCTGCCCGGCCGGATTCGGACCCGCCAGAAGTCCTGCTCGAAGCCCATTCCGTCCAGGACGGTCTTGACCAGATCGGCCTCCCCCATCGAGGCGCCGCCCAGGGTTACGAGCGCATCCGCGTCGGAGCCGGCTTCGAGAAGCGCACGCAGGGGATCCGCCTGGTCCGGGGCTATGCCCATGTGGCGCGGGATCCCGCCCGCGCGTGCCACGTGCGCCGCGATCATCGGACCGTTGGCTTCCGGCACCCCGGAGCCGGACCTCACCTCGTCGTATCGGTCGGGCCCGCGCAGCTCATCGCCGGTCGCGACGATGCTCACCGTCGGGCGCCGGTGCACCATGACTTCGGCACGCCCCAGCGCGGCGAGCACGCCGATCGTCCCGGCATGGATGGACGTGCCCGGCTCGAGGACCGGGTCGCCCGCGACCATGTCCTGGCCCGCAGGCCGGACGTGCAAGCCACAATCGCGGTCCTTGAGGATGCGCACGGTTCCGGAAGTGGCCTCGCGGTCCGTGTCCTCGACCCTGACGACGGAGTCCGCTCCGGGAGGCAGGGGGGCCCCCGTCATGATCCGGATGGCCTGCCCGGGCTCGAGCGGGTTCGTGGGGACGTCCCCGGCACGGAGGAGGCCCACGACCGGCAGGGCTACGGGAGCAGACGGGGATGCGCCCGAGACATCGTCCGCACGGACGGCATAGCCGTCCATGGCGCTGTTGTCCCAGGGCGGAAGGGTCGCGGACGCCACCATGGGCTCCGCCAGCGCACGCCCGAGCGCGTCTTCGAGCGCGACCCGCTCCGGCTCCAGCGGACGGGCGGCCTGGAGAACGCGGGCACGAGCCTCGTCGAGCCCGAGCCAGTCGGGAATGCGGATCTCGAAGGTCGGGCCCGACGCTCCGGCGCTCATGTCACTCCGGTCAGCGGTTGATCAGTGCCGCCAGCGTGAGACGAGTGCCGGCCACCCACTCCGATTTCGGAGAGTTCGTGAAGCCGAGCGTGGGGTCTGCGAACCCCGGAGGCGTGTTGAGCTTCCAGAAGGCGAGGCGGGCATCGGCACGCAGCGACACACGCTTCGACAGGAAGATGCGCGTACCGGTTCCGAGCGTCCCTTTGAACGAGCTCTGGAAGTTGTACTGGTCGCCGGCCGGAAGGGTCTTGTCCGTCTTTGTGACTCCGCTGAGGGGAAGGGCAAAACCCAGGCCGAAGTCGATGAACGGATCGATCCCGTGCCAGGTTCGGTCCCCGACGATACTGAAGCGAAGCCCCAGGTCGATCGATCCGATCGTGACGTTCGAGGTGCCGATCTTGCGGTCACCCGCGGAGCGCCTGGGATCCATGACGTCTCTCGTTCCTCGGAAGAGCGTGCCGGAGGCTTCGAAGGCCAGAGGCCCCTTCATCCGGACCGCGTACTGTCCCCCGAAAACGAGACCGGACTTGGGGCCGTAGCCGAAGCGTCCCGTCCCGTGCTTGGCGTATCCCGCGAACAGGCCGTACTCCTGCTTCGTGTTGATGAAGTGGTATGGCGACGGGACCGTCTGGGCCCGGAGCATTCCCGGAACGAGACAGAGGGCGAGGAGCACAGACGACGGTCGGAACAAGCGTAAGGCGCGCATGGCGCAGATGCACTCCCCTCCCACGACGTGATCAGATTGACGCTCCGCGGCGGGCCGGACAGATTCAGGCCGTCGCCGCCTGTGAGCGGCGGATTGGACTTCTCTTTAACCCTCGGGGACCCCGATCGTTTCAGACCCTGCAGCAGTTCGGTTGCATGTGCGCCGGGCCATCACTGCCCTCGGCATCGGCTTCGCCCTCCTGCCCGTGTCGTTGGCGGCTCAGGCCACCTTGCGTGTGAGCACGGCCGAGAACCTCCGTCAAGCGCCGAACGGC
The DNA here is from genome assembly GCA_964519125.1 of uncultured Gemmatimonadaceae bacterium. Lineage (GTDB taxonomy): Bacteria > Gemmatimonadota > Gemmatimonadetes > Longimicrobiales > Gaopeijiaceae > SZUA-318. The sequence goes on from CAZFIS010000033.1 coordinate 20,236, forward strand.
ACCGTGCTCGGCCGCCTCGCGGCCGGGACTCCCTTGACCCTCGTCAGCCGCAAGGACTCGTGGCTGGAGGTGGAGCTCGATGGGTGGATGTGGACGCGCTCGCTCCAGCGCACCGATCGGGACGGCTTCAACCTCGTGGTTTCGGCTCAGGACGGGGAGAACCTCCGCATCGCGCCATCGGGAAGGATCCTCGGGCACTTCGACCGGGGGGCCCTGCTCAACGAGGTGAAGCGCAGACCCGGGTGGATCCATGTGCAGCGGCGGGGGTGGATCTGGGCCGCCTCCGTCACGGAGACGGGCTCGTCCGGCCCGAGCCCGCAGCCCGATCGTTCGGGCTCCACACGGACGGTGACTTCGGGCACGCCGAAGGCGGCGGCCGACACCGTTCCACCCGGCGTCGCTTCCCGGCCTCGGGGATTCGTTCGGGTCGGTGAGCACGGCGCTCCGATCCTGACGTCGGCCGGCGGCGATACGATGGCCGTGGGCAAACCCGGTGCCGAACTCCAGGTGCTGTCCCGGGAGGGGGACTGGGCGCGCGTCCGCCTCGAAGGGTGGACGTGGCTCCCTGCGGGCGACTCGGCCGGCTCGGCGCCCACCGCCGTGGACACGGCGTTGACACCGGCCGATCTCACCAAGGCACCCAAGGCCTACCGTGGTCGGGTTGTCGAGTGGACGCTGCAGTTCATCAGCTTGGAGCATGCCGAAAAGGTGCGGACGGACTTCTTCGAGGGGGAGCCCTATCTCCTCACGAGATTCGGAGACACACAGGGCTCTTTCGTATACGTGGCGGTGCCCCGCGATCGACTTCCGGACGTGGAGGGACTGGCTCCGCTCGACAGGATTGTGGTCACCGGGCGGATACGAACCGGCGCTTCGGCGCTCACCGGCACCCCGATCATCGATCTGTTGACGCTGAAGCGCTTGAAGGGCACGGATTGAGCCTCAACGCCTTTCGCTGGTCGTACCGGCCCGGAGGGCCCGCAACGCTGAATCTTGTGAGGCAGTGTCTCGTAGGGAGAGATGTTCGAGACGGGTCCACAGCCACCCGAAGGCCGACGAGCGGGCATGCGCTGTTCCACATGTGGTGAGGAGTTGCAGCCAGGGACGGTCCGATGCCCCACATGCGGGGCCATGGCCCCTCTGGGCACGGCGCTCATGCAGCCGGCGGGCGTCCGTCGCTGTCCGCGGTGCAGCTATCAGGGCGAGGGCATCCCGTACTTCCGGCGGGCGGGGCACCTGGGTCTGCTCGTGGGTGTCAGCCTGTTCACCTACGGCTTCGGAGGCCTGATCTACTGGATGGCCCGGCGGAAGCACCTGATCTGTCCCCGGTGCGGCCTGGGCTGGGAGCATGCGTCGAGGGCACTCGCGGTGGTCGGTTCCGATCCAGAGCGCGGAGTGAGGGAGGGCCAGCACGATCAACGCCTTCCGAGTGGCGGAACCGTGCGCAGATCGCTGGGAGTGCTCATGGTGCTTCTCGCGACGGCGCTCGTGGTCATCGGGTTCACGGAGTCTGCTGTGCCCGCCCTCGTCGTAGGGGGTGTGCTCGGTGCCGGCGGCTCGCTCGGGTTCTACTGGGGCTGGTACGCCCAGCAGGAGCGCCGCAAGGCGGTCATGCAGGGCCTGCAGCGCAGGGTCCTCCAACTCGCCACCGCCAAGGGGGGGACGCTGACGGTGACCGAGGTGGCCACCGAACTCGACCTGTCCATGCCGGCGGCGGAGAAGATTCTCATGGCGTTGGACGATGGGTTCCGCGTGCGCTCGGAGATCTCGAAGGAAGGGATCCTGTATTACGAGTTCCCCGAGGTGCGCCACAGGGACGAGCTCGGCTCCGGCGCTTGACGCTTGGCCCTGAGGCCGGCCGACGTCACCTTGGCCCGGTCGGGCCTGGCTGCGGATGAGAACAGGCGTTGTGCGGGACCCGTGAACGGTACTAGCTTGGAAAATACCCCCCCTGGAGCTACCTGCCGGGCGCTTGATGTCCACTTCGAACGTTCTACGCCTCGACGAGTACCGGGATCGGCGCGACCAGCGGTTCAAGCTGGCCGCGTCGCTGTGCTACACCGACCGGCAGCGGTCCGCTGTACTGGGTCATCTCAGAGAGACGGCCGCGGTTCTGTCCGCGGGCCGTGCCGCGATGGTCTGGGTGGACGAGTTCGGACCCGGAATGGTCCATCCCTACGTGGTACTCGACCTCGCCAGCGACCGACCGCGGCGAGTGTTCTCCCTCGAACCTCTGAATCAGGCCTGGGAGGCTGGCGTCCCGGGAGTCCATTTCGGCGAGGGGGAAGGCTTCCCCCGGATGCTCGGGGTGGATCCCGGCTGCACCGTGGCGATCGCGCTTGGCAGTGACGGAACCCGTGCGTGGTTCGTAGTCGCGGACTCGGTCGGTGTGGGCCGGCCTCTCAGCGAAGAGGCCGAGGGGCGGATCATGTTTCTGGCGGGCGAGTGCTCCGGTGTGGTGTTGCACCGCGATCTGGACAGGAGCGTGGACGCGGCGGATCCGGGGAAGGCCGGCTTCGTCGGCTGGCCCATTCTCAAGGACGTTGAGGGGCGCGAGGAGGACGAGGCGCAGAGCCGCCGCATCGGGCTGCGGTTCATCGTCGGTCGTCTTCCCGGGCTCCTCCTGGAGGACGACCTCACGATCGAGCGCGACGGCCAGCGCACCAAGGCTCAGCGCGCAAGGGAAGAGATCGCCACGGCGCTCGAGGCGGGAGGCGATTTCGGAGCCGAGGGGCAGCTCTGGCACGAGGTATTGGACGCGTTCGAGAGAGGCAATCTGGAGGCCCTGGGTCAGGCGCTTCTCTCACTCGGTGAGAACGTCGAGGGTCAGGGGCATCAACACGGAGCCATCGAACTCTATCGCACCGCCTACGAGATTTCGGCCGCCGTGGGCGAGATCGAGGCGGCTGTGGATGCGGCGCGTTTCTCCGGACGCGCGCTCCGGCGACTCGCTCGATGGGCCGATGCCCAGCGCTGGTACGACGCGGCGCGGCGCGTGGGGGAGACGGCGGGGCTGGACGGACGGGTCGCGGTAGTGCTGCTGGGCTTGTCAAGCATGTACCGGGACCGGGGCAACCTCCCGACCAGTCGCTCCCTGGTCGCCGACGCCCTTCCCTTTGCGCAGCGGTCGGGAGACCCCGTGGCGCTGGGCCAGGTCTACCATACTCGCATGGCGCTTGAGCACATGGCTGGCGCGCTGGACTCCGCGTTGGAGAGCGGATGGCGTGCGGTCAACACGTATACGCATTCAAGGGATCGCGTGCAGGCGCTGGCGAGCTTGGCCGGTGTCCTGATCGATGTCGGTGAGCTCGATGCGGCCGAGGACGCGTGGAACGTCGTTCTCCTGCTGGACGAGGATCGGCATTATCGGCTCTACGCCGTCGATGCGCTGGGCCACATTGCGGCACTGCGCGGGGACGAGGTGGAGTTCGAGTCCCGCGCAGCAGAGGCCGATGCCATGGGATGGGAGTCCGGGGAGCTTTCCGCCAAGGCGGAGATCCTGCAGTATCGCGGACTCTCGTACAGGGCTTTGGGCCGTGACGAAGAGGCTCGTCGCTGGCTGGAGCGCGCCATCTCGTTCGCGAAGAGGCACGCCTTCAACCGGACGATGTTCGTAGCCGAAGAGGCGCTGAAGTCACTCGATGGAGACACACGATCGCGGGTGACGGAGACTTCGCCTCCGCCACCCGCGACGCGTGAAGGTGTCCGCCGGGGACTCCAATCGTGGCGCCTTGAGCTGTCCGAGGTCGGCTGACCCGGCCGACTGGCCGGGCGCCGGCCGGTGCTGGGTTCTTTAGTTGTTCGGGCCGGGTTGGTAGTTGTTGGGCCCCGGCTGGTAGTTGTTGGGCCCCGGCTGGTAGTTGTTGGGGCCGGGCTGGTAGTTGTTGGGTCCCGGCTGGTAGGGCGGAGGCGCGCAGGTGGCCGGGTCCGTGCACTCGGGCGCGGTGATGCTGGCGGTGCCGCAGGCAGTGGCCGAGAGGACCAGGGCGAGGGCGAACGCGGCGCGCTTGAGAGTCTTCTTCATGGAGTTCTGCCTCTGGCGAAGGTACCGGGATCGTTCCTACATGGATGGGAAGGGTCATCCAAGACATGATTGAAGGTGGGTGACGCCCGGTAGGGGCGTCTTATCATTATGCGGGTGGGGTATACCTTTTCCGAAGATCATGCCATTCTGTATCACGTTCACCAGGGATTCCGAGGTTCAGCGCTCATTGCGAGCCTCGCTTTCCGGTGCGCACGCCGTCGCGCATGCGTCGTCGTGGGATCGGCTTGTCTACATCGTCCGCGAGCGCCCCGCCACATGCGTGGTGCTCGACGAGCGTGCCCTGCCCGCGTTCATGGGGCCCAAGGGCTCGATCACGGAGCTGAAGCGGAGCTTTCCGAGCATCGCGCTCGTGGTGATGGCCCGCCCTGATGCCGATCCGTACCGGCTGTTCCACCTAGGCAGAGCCGGCATCGAGAACCTCGCGCTTGGGCGGTCGGACGATCTGGGCGTGGAGGTCCCCGAAGCGGTGGAGCGAGCCCTCGGCCGGGGCGCACATGCCCTGGTAGCTCGCGTCGTGACCCCCTATCTTCCGGCGCGTGAAACGCGGGCGCTGCGACTGGCATTCGACGGTGCCCAACGCGGTTGGAAGACGCGGGATCTCGCGTGCCGTGCGGGCCTCACCAGGCCCCACCTGAGCGTGCGCCTGAGGACGGTGGGGCTTCCCTCAGCCGGGCATCTGCTGGTCTGGGCGAGGCTCCTGCTGGCGGCGCGTTGGCTGGAGGATCCGGGCAGGAGCGCCGAGAGCGTCTCGCGCCAGCTCGACTACTCGAGTGGTGCAGCGTTCCGGAGGGCTCTGCGCAACTATGTCGACGCGACGCCGACGGAGGTGAGGGACGGCGGTGGGCTGTCGTTCGCCCTCGACCGCTTCGTGGGCGCGTGCGGCTTCGGAAGGCTCAGGAAGCCGGGACGGTCCGTGGCGTGACCCCTATACGAGAGATGCAAGCGACATGTCGAGAGACTTCACGGATGTGGATGGACGGGCCTGGACGGCGAGCATCGGGGATGACTCCGGTCTGGACTACAAGGGCCGCTACTATCTCGTTTTTCATCCGGGTGACGACCGAGGGTCGGACGGCCGGGAGCTGGCGCTGACCGACGTGCGCTGGAACACCGAGCGCACCGCTCGCCGCACGATCGAGACCATGTCGATCGTCGAGCTTCGTCGTCGCCTTCGGTCCGCGAAGGGCAGGTACGCGTCGGCCCACAGCCACTGAACGACGTACACCACGGTGGATGAGACCGACGCGGTCGTCCGGGTCCTGGAGGACGGACGCCTGACGGCTCGGCCTCATCCCTGCGGGATCGTGATCCAGTGCCCCGCGATCAGGTGGCGGGGCTCGATGTGGGGATTGGCTCGCAGAAGCTCGTCGACGGTCAGCCCGTAGTGCCTGGCGATCACGGAGAAGCTCTCGCCCCGCCTCACCCGGTGGCGGAGCGTCGCACTGTCTTCGTCCGGGGACCTCGGGGCCGCCTGCACGGTGACGGCCGAGCGGGCGGGCTCGAAGCCGCGGCCGAACGACGCCAGCCGGGCGCCGATGCGGTTCTCGACCCACTTCGCGCGTGAGGTCGAAGGCGTTCCGTTGACGATGATCGAGAAGACCAGCCGTTCTCCGTCGGAGGATCGCACCATCCCGCTCAGAGCGGAAACACGCTTGAGGGTTCCGGTCTTCGCGCGCAGGTTTCCGGCCGCCGCCGTGTGGTACATCCGAGAGAGGCCGCCGCGTCGCCCGGCCTCGGGGAGCGTCGACCAGAAATCGTCCCACATGGGGGATGAGGCCATGTGCGTGAGCACGCTGACCAGGATGGAGGCGCTCACCCGGTTTCCCGAAGAGAGGCCACAGCCGTCGAGCTGGACGATGCGGTCCGTGCGCACTCCCAACGCCTGGAGGGCAGACGACACTGCGCGGGCGCTGCCTTCCGGAGAGCCGTCGCCGAGCTCGACCCGCCCCAGAGTGCGGAACACCGATTCGGCGAAGAAGTTGTTGCTGTGCCTGTTGATCTCGGCCAGGTACTGCAGGAGGGGAGGCGAGACGTGGGTGGCCAGGATGCGCACGCGCGGGGCGTGCGGCCTGACGGCCGGTGCCACGATGCGCCGTCCACTCACGAGGGAAGCGGCGGGATTCTCCACCAGGCGGTCGCCGCCGCGTACCTCGATGCCGTTCGCCTCGAGCACGCTGCGGAACACGGAAAGGGTGAACGCGGCCGGGTCTGGCACGGTCATCTGCCGCCACACGTCCCTCGAGCCGACGCGCATCCGGCCTTCGAGCTCCACCGGATCCGTCGGGTGGGCCCTCACGATGGCGAGCCTGGGAATCGCCGCTCCGCGTACCGTGAGCGCGTCGTTCTGGATGTCGAGCCCCGAGTGATCCGGGATCGTCTGCACGATGGGGGGAACACCCGCCCGCGGTCCGGCCTCGACTCGGAAGGAAACCACGTTCTCGTTGAACGACAGCGCGGACACCGGCGCCGTGAAGTAGTCGTTCAGATCGCGAGGATCCCATCCCCGCGGGCGCAGGGGCCCTGGGAGATAGGACGCGTCGGCGACCAGGCTTCCCGTCACGGTGTGGACGCCCAGGGCGGTGAGCTGGCTCACCAACTCGTCGAAGACCTCGGTCTTGGAATTGTAGAACCGGTCGGAGATGCCCGGGTCACCGGTTCCGTACACGATCAAGTTCCCGTCCAGCACGCCGTCCCGTACGGTGCCGTCGGTGAGCAGGTAGGTGCGGAAGCGGTAGTCGGGTCCGAGTCGTTCGAGTGCCGCGGCCGTCGTGAGGAGCTTGAGGTTCGACGCGGGCGCCTGGAGCGAGTCCGGGGCCCGGGCGAACAGCGTGTCGCCCGTGTCGAGAGAGACGACCAGCACGCTCCAATGGGCGGAGCGCCAACGATAGGTAGACAGGAAGGTCTGGAGGTCCTGGTCGAGGCGGCGGACAGCGTCGGCGTAGGCAGGACGGCCCGAAGCGCCGGTACGATGATGGGGCCGCGCCGCGCCGAGGAGGCTGAGTGCCGTGACGAGCACCGTCCAGCGGAGGACCGGGGTGCGGCGGGTCATCTCCTGCCTCCGAGCGGGGAGAGTCCCTCCAAGGGATCCTGACCGGGGAGAGCCACCACGACACCGGGGTTCATGATCCCGGCCGGGTCGATTTGGGACTTCACCATGCGGAACGCCTCGGCGATGTCGGCGCCCCACACGCGCTCGTGGAATACCCCCCGGATGCGGCCGTCCCCGTGCTCACCGGAGAGGGTACCTCCTAGGTCCGCCACCAGGTCGGCGGTGCGCTCGAGGATGCGCGCCACACGGGCGCGCCAATCGGGTCGGCTCACGTCGACGAGTGGGTTGACGTGCACGTTGCCATCGCCTGCGTGTCCGAACAGCACCGCGTCCGTCTCCTCGTCCGCCAGAATTCGCTGTAGATCTCGAAGATAGTCCGCGAGACGCACGGGAGGCACGACCGAGTCCTCGATGAATTGCATCGAGACCAGGCCCCGGTCGGCCTGAGCGGCGATCACCGGGCTCGCGGCGTGCCGGATGCTCCATAGCTCGGCGCGCTCCTCATCGCCCTGCACTTCCAGGATCGACGGGGCGAGAGGGCCGACTGCGGCCCGCAGCTCATCGAGGGCGCTGCGCATTTCGTCGATGGAGCCGTCCAACTCGATCAGCAACAATGCCTCGGCGCCGCGCGTGAGCCCCTCCGTGCGAGGATCGGACTCGAGCCCGGCGATCTCGAGGAACCTACGACCGAAGAACTCACATGCTGCTGCTCCGACCGCCGCCGCAGCCGCCGCGGCAGGAACGAGCGCATCCAAATCGGAGACCGGGAAGAGGACGAGGATTCTCCGCTCGGGCTCGGGCGCGAGACGGAGCTCGGCCCGTGTCACGAAGCCCAGTGTCCCTTCGCTTCCCACGAACAGGGAGACGGGGTCACCGTCGGCCAGGAATCGGTCGAGTGCATACCCCGAGGCATTCTTGCGCACATCCGGCCATTTCTCGAGCCACCGAACCCCGCGATCGCCGGCGAGCTGCGCCCTCAACTCGGCGAACGGTGCCGGAGCTGCTGCACCGCGCTCCAGGCGCAGGAGCTCACCCGAGGGCGTCACGATCTCGAGTGCCTCCACCCAGTCCCGTGTCGCGCCGTACCCGAACGTGCGTGCTCCGGCAGCGTTGTTCGCGACCATGCCTCCGACCGTGCATCGATCGGATGAGGAGGGAAGGGCGGGCATGAAGTGCCCGGAGCGCGCCGCCTCGGTCTGGATGCGGTTTGCCACGACGCCGGGCTGCACCCGCACGATTCCGTCCCCGGCCTCCCGCGGATCCATCTCCCGCCAATGCGTGAGGTCCACCGAGACGCCGGGCCCGACATTGCCTCCCGGCATGCCCGTGCCGGCCCCGCGCGGCACGAGGGCCTGTCCCTCCGCTTCGGCCCAGCGGACCAGCGTGGCCAGGTCTTCGGGATCCACTGGGCGCGCCACGGCGAGGGGACGGATGCGGAGCGGCCCCGACGCCACCGCGTTCTCTTGGCGTGCGTCGTCGGCGCTGGTGAAGATGCCTCTCAGCCCGCGTGGGGGATCCGGGGCGTGGGTCGGCCTCATCTGCGCGGAGCGGAAGCGGGTCCCGACCGGATCAGGCGGAGACCACTTCCCGGATCCGGGCCGGCGCGCACTCCGAGCAATATCCGGAGAGCTCCAGGCGATAGCCCACCACAGTGAACCCCTCCGCCTGCTCCCTCAGTTGCTCGACCTCGTAGCGGGGCAGGTGCCCGGCGATGTCGATCACCTTGCCGCACGCGAGGCAACGCGCGTGATGGTGGGGGTCGGTGCGCCCGTCGTACCGAGCGGACCCATCGCCGTAGCTGAGCTTGACGGCCAGGCCGCACCCCACGAGGGTTTCGAGGCTCT
>CAZFIS010000034.1:0-28796 GCA_964519125.1 uncultured Gemmatimonadaceae bacterium
ACGGGAAGCCGGTCCACCAGCCGACGATGATGAGGCCGGGGAGCACGAAGATGATCGCAGAGAGCGTGCCGGCGGCCGACGCGACCGTCTGCACGATGTTGTTCTCCTGGATCGTCGCATCCTCGAAGGCGCTCAGCATCGCCATGGAGATCACGGCGGCCGGAATCGAGGTCGAGAACGTGATGCCGGCCTTGAGGCCGAAATAGACGTTCGCCGCCGTGAAGATCACCGTGATGACGACACCGATGATGAGACCGCGGACGGTGAGTTCGGCCGCCGGCTTGAGGGCGGCGTCGGATCGAGCGTTCACTCGTGATCCCCTCTTCAGAGGCAACAGGCTCGCGAAGGGCAGCAGCTAGCGGTATACCGGGAGGTGGGTGCACCCGTCAAGGGTGCGTTGGTCCATCGCTCCGGGTCGGGGGCGGATTCCCCGTCCCACGAGCGGGGCTCACGCCACTCGATAGCCAGGCGCCACGACGCCGGCCGTGTCGTGCTGGTCAACCAGTTCGACGGGTTCCACGAGTTCCTCACAGCGCTCGAGGCCACCAACCCCTCCGTCGAGATCCGGGGCTGCTGACTGGTTCGACTTCGCATGCCGTGACCGATGCTCACCGTGTATCGGCGCACGCTGTCCGCAACCGGTTGCGGTGCTCACCCTCTGGGGCTAGCCTCCCCTTCAGCCCCCCAGGGCGACTGGATTCTTCGTCTCCTTTCGGTGAGACCAGGGACGGTTTGGCATGCGTCGATCCATGATGGCTTTCGCGGCCGTATTTCTCGTTCCGGGGCTTCTCGGGGCACAGCTCATTCCGGGAGCAGACCCCGTCGACCGGAATGCCATGCATGAGGAGTTTCTCGACGCGGTCATCAAGGGCGTGCGGGCCACCGACAACAAGTGGATTGCCGCGTGGCGCGACCACGACGTCAAGACGGTTGCCCACCTGTATGTGGACAATGCCTTCATCATCACACCCTCGGGCGAACGGGTGAGTGGGCGGGACTCGGTGACCGCGTATCTGAGGGCCACGCTCCCACGTAGCGGGTCGTTGGAGACGTCCCTGCTCGATGTGGATGCGAGCGATCGCATCGCCATGACCCTCGATGGATACGTGATGAGCCCGTCCGCCTCCGGACAGCCACCCGAGCGCGGGTGGCTGCTCACGATCTTCAAGAGCGACGGTCGTACGTGGCGTATCCGCTCACAGGTATTCCGACCGGCACCGGTGGCAGGAGGCTCCTGAGGCCTACAGCGTCGGGGGCTCGCTACGCGGTGAGGATGACTCTACCGAAACGCGCCAAGTCCTGCCGATCTCGACGCCGTGACCGTCTCGCCGTCGACTTCATCGGGGGAGTTCTACAACCCGCGCCGCATGCACTCCGCGGCGGGCCAGATCTCTCCGATCGACTTCGAACGGCTTCATGCAGGCCCGGACCTACTCCCGCGTGATCTGCGCGGGCGTGGAGTTCGGGTTGCTGAGGAAGGCCGGCGCCAGGTATCGGTGCTCTTCCTTCCGACCACCCACGAACACGTAGAGGTTGACGGTGGTGTTGGTCAGGTCGACACCCTCTCCGGCGAGCACGTCCAGACAGTTGAACAGGTTGTCCCGGCCGGGCTTGTAGTGGCCGCTGTTGTTGTCGATCTCCGTCAGGTCGCCGTTGTTGATCTTCAGCGTCCCCGCGCAGACGACGTCATCCCCCGCGTTGAACGACGAGTGGTTGAAGAAGAAGGCATCCCCGATGGGTTCCGCGTCCTTCTGGAGCAGGTTCCCGTACCGGTCCATGGCGTACGCCGTCACCTTGTAGGGTAATGCGGTTGCCGCCGGTGTCGACGAGCTTCCCGTGCCCGTCGCACACAGCCATGTACCTCAAGCGCTGACGCTTCGACAGGTAGTTCACGTCGCCGGTCAGCAGGTTCTTGCGGCCGAGCGCGTCGAGGATCCTGAAGTCGTCTGGTGTCAGCTTGTCCACGTCCTTGGCCCCGATCTTACGCACGTTTGGGGTGATGCCGTCCAAGCCTTCCGGGCGGTTTCGGAGGAAGTGATGCGTCTGGTGGACACCGCTTCCCGAGATCGGCTGCACCTTGCCGGACTGTAGGTACGTCGTTCTCTCCGACTGGTAGTCCCGGCCCATGGCCTTCAGGCCACGACGCTCGTGCCTGTAGGCCCCCAGCGACTGCACCTTGCGCTGGGCAAAGTGGAGGGTCCCGCGCTCATCGGTGGTGAGGAGGCCGTGAAAGGCCATCCGCGTGAAGAGCCGGTTCACGGCTTCGTTGGCCAGGGACTTGATTTCACGGGGGCGGCGGGTGAACTGCTCGTCATAGAAGTTGGTCCGCCCGAAGATGCCCCACGTAAACTCGTTCTTGTCGTACTTCTTCTTCAGCCAGTCGGTGCACGCCTTCACGATCCCGTAGAGGAGTTGGATCTCCAACGCGCTATCCGCCCCGTCGATCCGCTGCCAATACGTGTAGCGGGCCAGGTCCACCTTGGCGATGTTGCTCCCCCGCGCCTTCGACAGCCCCTTCCTCTTCTTGGCCGTTGCGTTCGAGAAAGTGTCGTATCTGGGGATCGCCATGAATGACCTCGTTGGGAGGGGCCGCGAGGAGCCCGGCTGTGAACAAGTGTCGATCCAAGGCATCGATAACCCGGGTGGGCGCTCGTCCGCAACACCGACATCCGGGCGAGGCTCGGAGCGCCCCGACCCCGCTCGGTCGCCTCTGCCCCGCGACTTCGACGATGGATTCGGGGCGCGCGCCACACCTTTCCCGGGTGGGCGTCAGGGCCTTGAGAAGGCGGCCCTCGCGCACTCCACTTCGGCCCGGACCGCGCACCCTTGCTGGTGGAACGGGTCGCGCTCGCGCGGGATGGTGAGCCAGGACAGGCCCGACTGGAATCCTTCCAGGCAGATCTTCTCGAAGAGCCTCCGGTCGTCCTCGACCGGAACGCCCCATTCGGTATCGTGATCGACGACATACTCGTCAGGGGCATCGCGCACCCGGAAGCAGCGGGGTCGTGGAGTCGGGGTGGTGGACATGGCCTCGAAGGTGCCCCCCTATGGGAGCCGAATCGGCTCGACCTGCTCCTGCCCGGTCGTGTCGACTTTGATCCATACCCGGTTCGGGTCCTGGAAATCGTCGCGGTTGGGGCTGCTGATCTTGTGGAACCTCATCTGGTCCGTGGCCACGGTACCACGGTGTGTGTCGTCATGGTGCTCGACCCACGGGTTGCCGTACATGTCGCACAGGTCACCCGCGATCCGCAGCTCCACGTACACGCCGGTGTCGGCCCATTTGTGGGTGAGGTCATAGCTCCGGATCGGACCGTGGAAGTCAAGGGCCTCTGCGAACGCCTCGAGCTCCTGCTTGTGCTCGAGCGCCGACGCGTAGCTTCCCCCCGCGCCGACCTTCGCGGCGCAATAGAGGTTCAGGCCTCTTCCCGTGGCGACATGCCTCTGAACGTCTCGCACGAAGCTGGCGAACTTCCGTCCGAACCGTTCGAACTTGTAGGGATGCGCTCCGCTCGCCTGGTGGAAGCCGATGAGCCCGTGCTCGGTCTGGTACACGACAGCCCTGCAGGCGCTGATGCTCGGGAAACCGATGACGTCGGGCGCGAAGCCGAACTCGTTCTCGGCGAGGAAGCGAAGATCGGTCGCCCAGGTCGGCATGGCGCTACCCTCCAGATGTGCTGTGTTGATGCGGATGCGGGTGAGATCGTCTCGTCGGATCCAACTACTCGCAGTATACACGACGGTACCCAAGTCCCGGCTCTGCTCAAGCAACTCAACAACCTCGGGGACGGGGCATCGGTTCCCATATCAGAGTCCTGCACCAACGCCAGGTGAAACCAGAAGAAAGCGTGGCGGGCACGTCCACGGCTCCCGCGAGGATCCTAGCGCGCTGAACGGTTGCGGGCGAGCACGGCGCACGCAAATATTTTGCCTCCCCCCCGGGGGCCTGTGTCACTCCTGCATCCGGACCCTCCCATGAATGCAGAGCCGAGGCCGAGGCTCCGAGTATCGTCGTGGACGACGACCCGGACCTCCCGCCCACGTCACGATGCCACGACAAGGAGATGTGCAGGATGGCCCCGAACCTCGTGACACTCAGGTCACACCCACAGGATCTCGTTGAGCTCGCCGAGGAGTACGTCAACAATCCGAGTATCGGGAAACGTATCCGTCGGTCTCGTGCCCTGGCGGGCATCCGACGGGGAGTGCACAAGCCCGGTGTCACGTGGCTGAACATGAGCGCCAAGGGAATCGGGTTCGGGATCTCCAAGATCCCGGTGCCGATCCTGAACGACCTGCTCAAGGCGGCATGGACCGCAACGGTGAAGAACTTGAAGGCCCATTCGCACAAGACGGCGCTCGGTGGTTCTCCCTCCACCGCCGACCGGGTGAAGTTCGAGCTCAAGGAGCTCGGGGACACTGTGGGGCAATGGGACCGATACCGCTGGAAGATCGCCCACGCGATCGAGGAAGTGAACAAACAGGTCGAGGAGTGCAAGAAGATGACGAACGCACCCTGCGACCTGTGGGTGAAGCTCCTGGCCAAGCGGATGTACCTGGTCAAGCGGGTCGCGAAGCTCCGCGTGTCGGTGGTGGCCGTCCAGGAGATCTGCCACGTGACGTTGACGTGGCTCGATCAAGTGGAGCAGAACCTGGAGCTTAACGAGCAGAAGACCGAGCAGATCTTCAAGAAGGACGTGGCGCAGCTCAAGCGTTTCGCCGGCGCGCACGGCGGCTGCAGCCCCGAGTTCTGCATGCACCAGGCGCGCACACCCTCCATGCGCCGTTCCGTGCCGGTGCGGGACTGGAGCCGGTGGCTCGTCAGCGCTACCGGGACGGTCACGAGCAATATGGCCGGAGAGGTGGACCCCATCGACACGACCGTGAAGACCAGCGAGGGGAAAGGCTAGCGACCTCGGCGTCCGTCGACCCGGACGGGATCCTCGGGACGCGGCGGGAAGACCCGCCCCTTCGCGCGATGATCAGTGGGGCGATGGGCGGGCAGACCCACTTCGGAGCATGGCGCCAGCGCGCGGACCTATCCATACCTCGCCCAGAAAGAGCCCGACATGCCAAATCGCGTCGTGAAGATCCAAGGTACGATTCAAGAGCGGCAAGAGGTGCCCGAGTACACGGTCGGCGTTGCCCGTAAGGAAATCGTGTATCCGGGTCTTGCGCAGTGCATCTCCATCACTGCGTACGACCAAGGACGCCTGATCGGTACACACATCTCTCCCGGGTCGACCGAGGAGGAGCTCGAAGAGCATTTCACGCTGTTGAAAGAGGCATCCGAGAATCGGGTCCTCACCTGGTATGTCGCCGGGCAGTTCGAAAATCACTTCAAGACACCCAAGGCGATCTTGAGCTCCAGGGACGTACTGGAAAGGACCGTACAGGACAAACTGGGTCGGCAATCTACGTACTACATGTTTGACACGAGCCTCGTAGCCCAGGAGATCGGTGGTTTCGGCATCGACCTTCTTGCCTCCATCGTCAACGTTCAGCTCAAGTTCGGGATTGCCAAGGCATTTGGCCCCAAGAAGAAGACCTTCAGGAATATCGCCCTCTGGTTCTTCACCAGAATCTGACGAGAATGGCCGATCGTGGGTGGCACCGCTGCACGCGAGTCCCCGCCCTGCTGGAGAGAACGGTACCGTAACATCCGCTCGATTCGAGCACTCGGTCGCTGGCAATGGCACACGCGTTCAGGATGCAGCGGACGCAGCATCGAGAAGAATGCCGTCTACAGGTACAAGACGATCATCGGCCGACACGTGAGGTCTCGTAGCCTGGCAGGCCAACGAGTGGACGTGAAGCTGGCGTGCGGGATCCTCAACACGATGGTTGAGCTTGGGATGCCCGAGAGTCACCGAACGGAAATGTCTTCGTGTATCGCAACGGCGCGGAGTCCTGTTATGCCGGGAGGGGATTCCGCTGCGTGCTCAGGGTCCAGCAGCGATGGCCGCTCCGGAGAGACCGGACTTCTCGTCGGGAGATGCCGGCGCCTATCGGTCGACGAAGAGGGAGAGAGATGAACACACTGTGCGGTGGCAGGTCATGAAGCCGGGGTCGTCGCATGTGAGCCGCCAGAGCGAGCGAGACACCCACCCGACTCACGACCGTGAATCCAAGACCGCTGCCCGACGAAGGGTGGCCCACCTGGGCACCTCGGGCGTGGGCATTCTCAGTCTGGGTCTGGGGATGGCCGAGAAATTCCTTGGACTCACGTCGGTGCGGTGGTCAGCCGACTTCTTCTTGGGATTTGGACTGGCGCTTATCCTGGGCAGCCTGATCTTCCGCTCGAGGACAACGTCGAAGAAGGGACGAGATTCGGTTCGTGCGGGGGAACGAGAGAGCCCATGACGAAGGGACTTCCGCCTCCGTGGCCCGTGGGCGACAGGACGAGACGCGTGCACGCACATCGAACCGCCCGGCCCAGAACGAGACATTGATCATGCGCATCGCACTCGCCGTCTTGATCGCGTTGCACGGCCTGATCCACTTGCTGGGCCCGGCCAAGGCCTTTGGATGGGCGGATGTCAGTCAGTTGCGGGCACCGATATCTCCCGAGGCCGGGCTCCTGTGGCTCGCGGCGGCGGCACTGCTGATCGCCGCCGCTACGGGACTCGTCCTGCACGCCTCGTGGTGGTGGTATCCGGCGCTGCCCGGCGTGGTGCTGTCGCAGGGATTGATCGTGACGGCATGGGGCGACGCGAAGTTCGGCACCTTCGCCAACGTGATCATCGCAATCCCGCTACTCGTTTCGGCCCTCAATGTGCGCCCGTCCAGCTTCCGCTCACGCTTCGAGCATGACCGCAACGCGTTGTTGGCCGGAGCGACGTTGGCGGCCCCGCGCGTGATGGAAGCTGATCTCGCGTCGCTGCCGCCCCTCATGCAGGGGTACCTTCGGCGGATGGGCGTCGTCGGACGCGCGCGCGCGCGCAACATGCGCGTGACCTTCAAGGCGCAAATGCGCAGCAGTGCGACCGCGCCATGGATGCAGGCCACGGCCACCCAGTACGAGTTCTTCGACCCCCCGGCACGACTGTTCCACATGAACGCGAGCCGGGCGGGCCTGCCGTTCGATGTCTTTCACCGCTACGTAGACGGCGCCGCCACGTTCCAGGTGCGGATTGCCGGGCTGCTGCCCATGGTGGACAAGCACGGTGCCGCAATCACGAACGACGAGACGGTCACCCTCATGAATGACGTGCTCGTCATGGCACCGGCGGCCGTCCTCGACCTGCCGTTCACCTTCGAGACTCTCGGCGAACGATCGTTGCGAGCGACCTTCCACAACGCGGGGTTCACGGTGTCCGCCGTCCTGACGTTCGACGGCGCTGGAGATCTCGTCGGGTTCGTGTCCAGCGACCGGGCGCACGACCGGGAAGGCGGCCCAGCGACATGGTACACGCCGATTTCCGGGTATCGCGAAATTGATGGCATTCGCATAGGCTCCCTCGGCGACGCGAACTGGATCGAACCGTCCGGCGAATGGACGTACGGCCGTTTCGAGATCACTTCCATCGCGTACAACGTGACACAGTGAAGTGAGGAACGGCGGGCGGGGTTGCTGTCCTGAAGCCGTCCGCTCGGCAGAGGTCAGGAGTGCAGGACCGCATCCCACCCATTGCACGTCAAACGCAAGATCAGCGACCAGGACCTGTCGAGGTTCTTTCACTCATTTCTGCGGCGCGCGAATCCGGTGGGCCGTTGTTCGTTCGCTCCAAGCGCGATGACGCCGCGGTCCTCCCGTTCATCCGGCCTCTGTCGTTGATGGCGCTTGGACATTGGGTTCGGGCGCTTCCTGGCGCCAGGAAGCGCTGGCGGGGCTTGTTGCCGCTACGCGTCGCCCGCCGCCGAGTAGCGGGTCACGGATCCTTCTCTTTGCCGCCGGAATCCTCGTCGGATATTCTTTCCGGTCGCCGCGGCGTCCGACGCGCGGCCAAGTCCATTCTGCCAGGGCATTCGTGACGCATGGACCCTCTCGACCGACTCCGACACAACACCATTGTCCTCGCGGGTCGCCTCTTCGTCCCTTCCCTACTGGTGCTCCTCGTCCTTCTGGGCACCACCGCGGGCCCGGCCACCGCCCAGAGCACACCCTACGTCGCGGTGCTCGATCCGGCCTACCAGGACCTCGACCTGCTGGTCTCCGCCGGCCTGGTCCGCGACATCATCGTCGGTGAGCGGCCCTATTCCCGTGCCGCCTTCCGGCGCTTCGTGGCGGAGGCGACGCGGCGTGTCGCGAATCACCCCGAGTCCCCGGCGATTCGCGAAGCTCTGGGTCGGCTCACGCGTCGCTTCGCCGAGCAGGAAGCGCCGTCCCGCTACGTCCGCCTCGCCCCGGCCCGCTTCGACGCGGTGGGAACGAACAGCCCGTACCGGCCGATCACGAGCCACTCGCGCGGCGACCGCATCAAGGCCTCGCTGAACCCCCTGCTCCAGAACAACCAGGGCCGCGTGCTCGACGACGGTCTGACCGCGGCGGTCGAGGGTGGCCTCGACGTACAGGCGGGTCACTTTGCGGGCGAGGTCACGCCCCGCGTCTACCTCGGCGTTCCGAGCGGCTCGGCCGGCACCCACCTCTCCGCTCAGGTCGTCGATGCGTACGCACGAGCGGTGCTCGGACCCGTCGCCTTCGACCTCGGTCGGAACAGCGTCACCTTGGGCTACGGCATATACGGGGGGCCGCTCCTCTCGGACAACCCACGAGGGCTCGACATGGCCCGTCTGTCCGCGGACCGGCCCGTAAGGCTGCCGGGGACGCTGGGCGCGCTGGGCCTCTGGCAGGCCTCGATCGCCATCGCGGACATGGGCAAGAATCGGGACGTCCCGTACGCCAAGCAGATCATGATGCGCCTGAGCGCGCGTCCCAGCCGTTACTTCGAGCTCGGCATCAACTACACGAACATGCAGGGGGGGACCGGCTCGCCCAGGGCGAACCTGTACCAGCGGCTCTACGACCTCTTCCTGTTCTGGAGGAACGGAGGCTACTACGAGATCTCCGACAAGGTGGCCGGCGCCGACTTCCGGGTGTCCGTGCCACAGATCCACGCCGCCTGGTACGTGAACTTCGCGACCACCGACGACCGGGGGCGCTTCCAGCAGCCCGCTCGCGGCTACTGGAACGACGCCATCTGGACGACGGGCGCCCGGGTGACGAACCTCGGTCCGGAGGGGCGACTGGGTCTCGCCCTGGAGTGGGTTCGGGCGGGTCCACGGATCGACACGCATTCCCAGTTCACCTCCGGACAGACGGTCGACAATCGCGTGCTGGGTGACGCGCTCGGGCCCAACGCCTGGCAGGTGCTGGCGCGCGCCAACTGGATGGGGCGCACGTCCCGCCTTCGGGTCACCGCGGCCTGGGAGCGGTACTCCGCCGACGAGTACTACTGGGCCTTGATCCCCGGAGGAGGGCCGTGGGACTACAAGTGGTACAAGGCCTACGGAGCCCCTCCGGAGATCCGCCGGCGCCTCGTGGCCGACTACACGAAGTACGATGGCTGGCACCACCTGGAGACGTCCGTCCGCGTCGGCTACGAGCACGTCACCCTCTTCAACTTCACGGGGCCGAGCCGTAACGACCTGCTCGGGCAGGTGACGCTGCGCTATCTCTGGTAGGGATTCGCCGCAGGACGCGTCAGCCGCTTCGGGCCGAGTCCGACGGCTCCGGGCCCAAGTAGCGCGCGATCCGCTCGTGCACGGCCTCCGCCGTGACGCCAGCCGTTGACTGGATCACGCTGAAGCGATGCTCCCCGTCACCGAGGAACACCTCGCGCGCCGACCACCCCTCCCAGGCGGAGGCATCCCAGACACTCGGGCCCACCCACTCCCCAGGATCCACGGCCTCGTGGATCTCCTCGAAAGCCCCGCGGGCCTCCACGTACGTGTGGTAGAGCGAGTACTCCGTCCAGCCACGTCTGCGCAGAAGCGCCGCACGCCATCCCGGGCCCCGCACGTCGTTCGCGGCGGAGTGACCGGGCCCATCCAGGTAGTCGAGCAGCGCCCGCACGGAGGCCGTGTGGAGGAGGACGGGGGTCACGCCGTGTTGCCACTCCGAACGGGGAAGCCCGAGGAGCGCGGCGGACGTCTCGTACCACCTCCGGTGGTCCTCCGAGCGGAGCCGCACGACCCGGGAGCGCCCTCCCGGAAAGAGCCATTCCACCGTCGCGCGCTTCACGGCGAGAACGTCGGCGTCGAGCGTCAGGTAGTAGGGCGTGCCGACCCGGCGGCCCATCTCGAGCTTGGCGAGCTGCTGCACGTTGTGTCCGAACCTGGCTCCCCACCACCGTGCCCGGAGCCGCGCCCGGAGACTGTGCAGCTCCGGAACGATGTCCGCGTCGGACAGGACCCGGGGCCGCCAGGGAGCGAAGATGCCGCGGGCCGCGTCGGCCGCCTCCGGTCTCGTGACGATCCAGATCCTGCCGATCCCCTCCACGAACCGGTGCAACGTCGACGCAAGCATGCGCGCGCGCTCCAGGTCCCGCGGATGGAGCGGCAGAACCGCGTCGAAGGTGGTCGCTCTCTCGTCCACGGCTCAGAAGCTCTCGGGTCCGCGATAGAAGCGGCGGCTGGCCTCCCAGCGGGAGGTGTGGATACCGTAGCGGAGCTGGTGCAGCTCGAACGTGACGCGGAAGATCGGGGGTCCCCGGCGACCGAGCGGGAACGAGATCTCGGGAATCCAGACGTTGCGTGAGTTGGCCGGCGCGGCGATGCGGAGTCCGAAGCCCGCGCTTCCCTTCCAGCCGGAGTCGATTCCAAAGGGGGCGTCCCCGGCCCAGATCCGTCCCGCGTCCACGAACACCGTGGCCCCGAGGCCGAGTCCGCTCCAGGCGGGCCACGGAAAGAGGATCCGATCCTCCCCGATGAGCAGGAGCCGCTGTCCGCCCGGCAACGCGTCTTCGGGAAGCGAGCGCACCCCATCGCGTCCCCCGAGAGAAAGCTGGAAGGGGATGGACGTCCTCCACCCGCCCGCCGCCGTGGCGGCCACGAAGAAGGTCTGGCCCGGAAGCCACCCCCTCCCCCACCCGTAGAGCGAGCCCTGGGCCAGAAGGTCACGCCACCCACCGTGCGCCCGTCCGCCTTCGGCAGACACCGACAAGCCGGCAAGCGAGCGGCCGACCGGCTCGAGAAGCGTGGTGTAGAGGCGCCCGTACGTATCGGACGCGTCGCGCACGCCTCGAGGTACCCCGATCCCCAGAGAGCGTCCGACGCTGATCCCCCCGAAGAACCCCAGGCTCACGACGTCGCGCTCACCGAGGGCGTCCACTCCGGTGTAATCCCGGTACCGGAAGCGGCGTGTGCCGATGTGAAGGGCCAGTCGCGTCGCGCCGCGCGGCCCGGTCTGCTCGGCCACGGCGGGCGGGAGCGTGGCCTGTCCCGGCCCGGCTCCCCCGAAGTCGTTGCCCCACACGAGCTCGGGAGGCCCGGCGGGCTTCGCGATGTCACGCTCCAGGCTCAGTCCCAGGATCCACGAGCGGCTCGGAGCGCCCAGACGCACCGCCGCCGCGAGTTCCTCGCGGTCACGCGACATGGGCAGGAGGACCTGGGTGAACGGCTCGGTGCCCGCCGTCGCGTACGAGTAGAAATCCGTGCCGCGGTCGATGAGCTCCGACGCGGAGAACCGACTCACGTCTCCGACGAAACCATGGTTGAACCTCTGGAAGAAGTACGAGCCCGCCTTCGTCCCTCCCGCGCGCAGGTCGGCGTCCGTGGTGCCGAAGAAGCGCGGCGTGAAGAACCTGAAGCCCTCGTCCTGCTTCTCCCTGCGGTGGTGTTGGCTGATCTGGGCGGTGATGCCCTCTCCCAGGAAGTTGTCCTCCGAAGCCTGGAGGTGCTCGAGATTCAGCCGCCGTTCGTCGTACGTGACGCCCGCGTCCAGGCGGGTGGACCAACTATCGCGTGTCCAGACCCGGATCGTCTTCACTCCGGGAGCGGAGTCGATGGTGTCGATCCGAACCTGGTCGATGAAGTCGTACTGGCTCAGGACCCGGCGTGACTCCGAAACGAGGAACGGATCGTAGCAGTCGCCCCGGTGAATCAGGAGCTCCCGGCGGATGAAGGATCGGGTGGTCGTGATGTGCACGAAGTCCGCCGCCGCGAACGCCCACCGAAGGAGCCGGGGATCGTCGGCAGCGGTGGGAAAGACGTCTTGGTTGTCGATCTCGATATGGCCGACCACGCCGTCCGGACAGTGCCGGCTCGGTGCCGCCTGCGCGAACAGCGAGCCCGAAACGAGGCCGCAGAGGACGACCAGGGCGAAAGCGGTCCGCGCTGCCCTGCGACGGAGCCCCTTTCGAAAGGTCGGGAGGAGTGTCCTCACGCGCCCTTCGCCCGGCAGAGCACGTCCTCGACGGGTATATCGGCGAACAACGCGGACGCCGCTTGCGGCACCCGGGCCGCCCATGCCCGCCACAAGCGGAGGTACGTCCTACGAAACGGGTCCTTCACCCACACCTTCGGCAGCTCGTCGCCGACTCGGATCCGTCGTCCCGGCACGTGCTCGCGCAGGTCGGGATCGCCGTCCGGGTGCAGCGCCTCCTCCACGGTGTAGTGCCAGTGGTAGTGCATCTGGCGGTGCCAATCGGGCACGTCCACATCCTGGCGCGTCCGCAGGCGGATCTCGAGCTGATCGAGGTCACGGTGCTGGTAATGTCGGTAGCAGACACGCCTCCGCATGGGACGGATCAGTCCGGCGGGATGATAGGTGTCTCGGTTCCACCGCAGACGGGTGTGTTCCCGAAAGAGCCGAATGCTGTACGCCGTGATCCGGTAGAAACGTCGGCGCTCCTCAATCGGCCTCATCCGGTCGGCGAGGGTCTCCCGACCTTCCCTCCACGCCCGCGCCTCCCCTTCCGTGTAGGCGAAGGTCGCGAAGGCGCCCTGCACGTGGTCCGCGCCCTCGCCCTCCGCCTCGCGCACGACCTCCCGCAGCGGCTCCTCGGCGAACTCGTCTCCGTCGACGAGCGACCACCACGTCCCGTCCGGGACGCGATCCCGAAAGCGCGCCCATACGTGTCTGTGCACCCCCTCCGGCCAGACCGGCGCGGCGAGGCGGCCGATGGCGACGACGTGGCGGTGCTCGCGTCCGACCGCCTCGACCTCGAGGCCGGTGCCGTCGGTGCTGGCAACGTCCACGACCAGGACGAGGTCGTGATGCGGTGCTGCGTGGCGAAGCACCTGACCGATGATGTCGCCTTCGTTACGAACGACGCAGAGGCCGATCAGCATGTGAGCACGTGAGGGTGGAGACGGGAAGGCAGGGGTCCTGGACCGCCGGCACGGTCGCGCGCAGCAGTCTGACGGTGCTCTATCACGGCCGTCAACCTATACTAGTCGGACGGTCCGGTAACGTCATTCTTTCCCTCACCTTCCGGCCGCACGATCTCTCTACGCATCCTGTGACGGACCACGCGTGACCGATTCCGATCGAGGCTACCTGACGCTGTCCACGGGGCCGCGCTACTACCTGGAGTTGGCGGTGGACATGGCGCTGTCGCTCAAGGAGCACACCGCGTACCCGGTGGCGCTCGTTGCGGACGAGGCGGCGGCGCGGAAAGCACGGCAGGAGTACGGCGAGGTGTTCGACCAAATCGTTCTCCTGCCGAAGCGATTCCGGAGCAATCAGGCGTGGAAGTACGGCACGGCCGTGGCGACTCCCTTCCAGGAAACGATGTTCCTGGATGCAGACGCCTTCGTCCTGGCGACTCTTGACGGACTCTTCGAAGTCCTCCGCAACGAGTTCTTCGCCATGGTGGGTGACCGCCTGGGCCCGGAGGAGGACCAGAACCACCACGGATTCTCGACGCGAGCGCTCATCCGGGCCTTCCGGCTGGACTCGTACCTGAAGACGAACTCGGGGCTCTTCGCCTTCCGGAAACGCGAGGCACGTCCGTTCATGGAGGAATGCCTGGAGACCTTCCGGAACGAGCTCCGTCCCCGCTTCCGGTGGCACCGCCCCCGCGGGGCGTGGCTGTGCGACGAGATCGGCTTCGGCGTGATGGGCGGCCGGCGGCGGGACGTGGCGACGTTCCCGGTGCCGGGGCCGATGTCTTGGCCGAGCGAGTTTGTCGACCTCGACCTGGAGCGCCCGACTCGCCCCTTCCTGCACCTTCTGGGCCCCCTCCCGGACCCGATCCTCCGCACCCTCATCGAGGAGGCCCAGGTCCGGCGGGTCCGGGCGGGGCTTCCAGAGTCCACCTGCGCCCACTTGCACCGCGAGATGGCGAGCCACGACCGGAAGCTCCTGCGCGTCGCCCGAGCCCTTCGGCTCAGCTGAGGCCGGGGCGGAGCCGAAACGCCATGCTCCTTCCACGAGGATTCCTCGACGCCGACATCCGTCGGGTGATCCGTCATTACGCGCGAGTGGCGAGGGCCCGACCGAGGCACCTCGCGATTCCCGTGGGACTGGCGTTCCTGGCCGCCGGCCTGGAGGGTGCCTCCTTCTCCCTTCTCATCCCCCTCAGTCGGGCGATCTCGGGCAACAGCTTCGGCTTCCTCCAGGGCTCGAAGGCATTCGGCTGGCTCACCCGGCTTCTCCCGGGCTCGTTGGTCTCGTCTCCCCGTCGGGACACCTATCTCGTCCTGATGATTCTCGGACTGGCACTCCTGGCTCGAGCAGGCAAGTTGCTGGCGGAGCTCGGCCGGGCGCTGTACGCGAACCGACGAAACGAGACCTACTCTGCCCGTGTCCAGGAGGATACGTTCGCCCGCATCTTGGGGTTCGGGCGTCAGTATTTCGAGCGCCAGTCGCTGGGACGTCTCGACGTGGAGCTGAGCTGGTCGCGAACGGTCGTCGACCTGCTGGACAGCGTCGAGGGGTCCCTCAAGAACACCCTCAGCGTGATCGCGAAGCTCGTGGTCATGGTCGCCCTGTCCATTCCGCTCTCCATCACGGTCGCGATCGCCTTCCCGGTCATCCTCCTGGGCACTGGTCGGATCTCCAGGGAGATCGAGCGCCACGCACAGGAGGGAGTCGACCTGGAGATCCGCTCGAAGCACCAGGTGCTCGACCTCCTCGCGACAGTGCCACTGGTCAAGGCCTTCAACAGGGAGCAGGAGGCGACGGACTCCTACAGGGATATCCTGGACGATCTGCGAGGCGTAGGCATCCGTCGCCGCAACCTGATGGCGCTCCGGTGGCCTGTGGAGGAGCTCTCCGTCCTCCTCACGATCGTCCTGGCCCAGGCGGTCTTGATCCTCACCACGGCGAGCTACCTCCCGGGAGACCTGGTCAAGCTCGCCGTCTTTCTCCTCCTGATTCAACAGAGCATGCCGAACCTGAAGTCGTTCGGCACCTTCGCCAGCGCGATGGCCGATCAGCGCCCCAAGCTCCGGGCGCTCTCTCGCCTGCTCAGCGATGCGGACAAATACGTCGTCGAGTCGGGCCCACGCCTCTTCACGGGTCTGAGGCACGGCATCGAAGTCCGGGACCTCTCGTTCGCCTACGCCGACGGCACACCCGTCCTGAAGGGGATTTCGGCGCGCGTGCCCGTAGGCTCCTTCACCGGAGTGGTCGGAGAGAGCGGCTCGGGAAAGAGCACGCTCACGGACCTGATCGCCCGCTTCTACGAGTGTCCGCCGGGCACCGTCTTCCTCGACGGTGTCGACATCCGCGAGTTCTCGCTCCCCTCGCTCTATCGCCGCATGACCATCGTGAGCCAGGACGTGTGGCTCCTCAACCGTACGCTCCGTGAGAACCTCCTGTACGGACTCGCCGATCCACCGGACGACGACGAGCTCCTCGAGATCCTCGCCGACCTGCAGCTCGGTGCGTTCCTGCGGGAGCATCCCCGCCCGCTCGATGTGACCATCGGAGACCACGGTGTCCAACTCTCCGGAGGACAACGTCAGCGCATCGCCGTGGCGAGGGCCCTACTCCGCAACCCGGAGATCCTGATCCTCGATGAGGCTACCTCCGCGCTGGACAGCGTCGTCGAGAAGCGGGTGGCCGAGGAGATCGATCGGCGATTCCGGGGTAGAACCATGCTCGTCGTCGCACACCGCCTTTCGACGCTGCGGGGCGCGGATCGCATCCTCGTCTTCAAACAGGGGCGCATCGTCGAGGCCGGCGGCTGGAACGATCTCCTGACGGCGGGGGGGGAGTTCGCGGCGCTTCACGAAGCGCAGTTCGCGAAGGAGACGGTCTGAGGACTGCGGCCGACCACTCGGCGGCCGCGTGGAGGCACCGCGTCGCGACGATCCTCACGGACACGTCCTTCGTCGACCAGGCGTGCCGTATCGTCGAGGGCCGTTTGCCCTCCGGCACAGCCCGGGAATAGCGTTGCACGAACACTCCATTCACGAGGAAGCGAGCTTGAGCGGAGATGTATGGCGGAAGGTCCGCGAATACCGCGTGGCCGAAGAGGCCCGAGACCGCGGGCTATACCCGTACTTCCGTACCTTCGAGGAGAACGACGGACCGGAAGCCGTCGTCGACGGACGCCGCGTCGTCATGTTCGGGTCGAACAACTACCTCGGCCTGACCACCCACCCCCGGGTGCGAGAGGCGGCCCGTGAGGCCGTCCGGCATCTCGGAACGAGCATGACCGGCTCACGGTTCGTGA
This sequence comes from uncultured Gemmatimonadaceae bacterium, assembly GCA_964519125.1. Lineage (GTDB taxonomy): Bacteria > Gemmatimonadota > Gemmatimonadetes > Longimicrobiales > Gaopeijiaceae > SZUA-318. Next base: position 16,569 of record CAZFIS010000034.1, read on the forward strand.
ACGGGACCATGCGCCTTCACGACGAGCTCGAGGAACGCCTCGCCGACTTCTACGGTCGCGAGGCCGGCTTGGTCTTCACGACGGGCTACCAGGTGAACCTGGCCGCCTGCTCCTCGCTCCTCGGCGAGCGGGACGTCGCGCTCGTCGACCGAGGTGTCCACGCATCGATCTACGACGGCGTCCGGCTCGCGATGCCCAACGGCGCGCGAATGGAGCGCTTCGGCCACAACTCCGCCTCCTCCCTGGAGCGCCACCTCGAGAGGCTGGATGACGACGAAGGCGCTCTCGTGCTGATCGACGGCGTGTTCAGCGCCAGCGGGGAGATCGCCAGGCTCGACGAGATCGTCCCCGTCGCCCGAGCCTACGGGGCCGGCGTGATGATCGACGACGCGCACGCCCTCGGCGTTCTGGGCCCGGGAGGCCGGGGCACCGCCCACCACTTCGGTGTGGAGGCCGACGTCGACCTGATCGGCGGCACGTTCAGCAAGACGCTCGCGAGCGTCGGGGGCTTCCTGGTGGGAGACCGGGCCGTCCTCGACTTCGTCCGCCACCATGCACCCTCGTTCATCTTCTCGGCCAGCGGAGCGCCGTCGTGCGTCGCCGCAGCCATGGCCGCCCTCGAGGTGATGCAGGAGGAGACCTGGCGGATGGACCGGCTCCGGGAGAACTACGAGTACATGATCCGGGAGCTGAAGTCTCTCGGCTTCGAGGTCGGCCCCACGCGGACCGCCGTCGTGCCCATCCACACGGGCGACGACGAGCGCACGCTCGCGATGTGGCGAGACCTCTTCGAGGACCACGCGATCTACACGAATCCGTTCGTCTCGCCCGGCGTGGCTCCGGGAGGCGCACTGATCCGCACGAGCTACATGGCCACGCACGAGCGCGCCCACCTGGATCGGGGGTTGGAAGCGTTCGAGACCGTGGGCAGGAGCCACGGTGTGATCTGATGCGCGGCCCGATCCTGTTGACGGGAGGCTCGGGCTTTCTCGGGTCCCATATCGCCGACCGCCTCGTCGCGGCCGGTGTCGAGGTCCGGGCCCTCGTGAGGCCGACGAGCGACGTGCGCCATCTCTCCTCGCTGCCCGGCGTCCACCTGGTTCGCGGGACGCTGGAGAACCAGGCTGAGCTCGAGGACGCAGTGCGAGGTGTCGGGGGCATCGTCCACGCGGCGGGTCTGGTCAAGGCGCGGCGTGCGGTCGACTTCGAGCGTGTGAACGCCGACGGGACGGCCGGCCTCCTGGCCGCCGCCCGGAGGGTCTGCCCCGAGTTGGAGCGGTTCGTCCACGTGTCTTCTCTCGCGGCACTCGGACCGAGCGCGGACGGCCGACCGCGGCCACCGGATGCGCCACCCACCCCCCTCACGGCCTACGGACGCAGCAAGCTGGCCGGGGAGAGGCTCGTTCGGGATGCCGCCGCACAGCTACCCACGGTCGTGGTGCGCCCGCCCGTGATCCACGGACCGCGCGACCGGGAGACTCTCGCGTTCTACCGTGCGGTGAAGCTCGGTGTGCTCCCTCTCACCGGATCGCCCGACTCGGTGCTCAGCATGATCTACGCGACCGACTGCGCGGACGCGTGCGCGCGGGCGCTGGACGCCGACGTCCCCAGCGGCTCAGTCTTCGACGTGGAGGATGGCTCGCCTGAGACCCTGGAGCGCCTGATCGGACACATCGAAGCGGCGCTGGGCGCGCGTGCCCGCGTTCGGATCACGATTCCTGGACCGATCCTGGGCGCGGCGGCGATGGTGACGGAAGGGTTCGGACGGCTCGTCGGCAGGCCGGTGATGCTGACCCGCGACAAGGTTCGGGAGCTCAGGGCGCCGCACTGGGTGTGCGACGGCAGCCGGGCCCGCGGAGCCCTCGGTTGGGCGCCGGCCGTGACGTTCGCCGAGGGCGCACGCCGCACCGCTGCGTGGTACCGCGAGGCCGGCTGGCTCTGAGCGGAGGTGCCGCCGGTGCGGATCCGCCCCGTCACCGGGTGCGGGATGACGCGAGATCGCGCCCGAGCCAGATTACGGGCGGTTCCAGACGTGTACGCATATTCGGCGCGAGGTCGCTCTTGAGTTCCTACGACTTGGTATCCCACCTCCTGACCACGGAGTTCGGCGTGCGGTCCGACCGGATCACACCCGAGTCCACGCTCACCTCGCTCGGGCTCGATTCCCTGTCGGCGGCCGAGCTCGTCCGGGAGATCGAGCGGGAGTTCGAAATCGTCCTCTCGGACGAGCAAGCGAGCTTCGAGACACTCGGCGAGGCTGCGGTCATCATCGACGATCTCGTGCGCGCCGATCGGGCCTGAGGCGCGAGATGCCACGAAGGGTCTTCATCAGCGGAATGGGGCTCATCTCCCCCCTCGGCAACGATGTCGAGGCGGCTTTCGAGAAGCTGTACGGAGGAGCGTCGGCGGTACGCCGGGTCGTTTCGGAATCGGGCATGGCCGGAGGCGATGCCATCGTCGCCCCCTCGGTGTTCGAGACCCACCCCGTGATTCCCAGGGTGAAGTCCCGGGTGATGGCCCGAGCCGCGCAGATGGCGGTGCTCGCGACCGACTCGGCCCTCGCCTCGTCCGGTCTCGAGCCCGGTGCGTCCTGGGCGCGCGAAGCCGGCATCTACGTCGGCTCGAGCCTCGGCGGATCGGAGGCACTCGAGGACCACTACCGCGCGTACTTCGCCACGCCCGCACGACGCTTGCGGCCCGCGACCACCCCCATGATCATGGCGAGCGGGCCCGCCTCCCACGTGAGCATGCACTTCGGCCTGACTGGACCGTCACTGACGTATTCCGTGGCGTGCGTGTCATCGGCCGTCGCCGTGGGCGAGGCGTTCCGGGCGATCCGCGACGGATACCTGGAGACGGCCATCGCAGGTGGTGCCGAAGCCCAACTGAACGAAGGAACGGTCGCGGCCTGGCTGGCACTGGGCGCGCTCGCCACGGAGCACGCCGACGGCCCCGCCTCGTCCAGCCGTCCCTTCGATGCGGAGCGGACCGGCCTCGTGCTCGGGGAGGGTGCGGCGATCCTGATCCTCGAGAGCGAGGAGGCGTTACGGGCCCGCGGCGGGGACGCCCTCGCGGAGGTCCTCGGGTACGGGATGTCGTGCGATGCCCACAACCTCACCGAGCCCCACGAGCACGGACAGGTGTTGGCCATGCGACGCGCCCTGACCGATGCGGGCCTCGACCCCGACGATATAGGATACGTGAACGCCCACGCCACCGGCACACCCACCGGGGACAGGGTGGAATGGACCGCGATCTCGAACGCGCTCGGCGAGCGCGCTCGCCGCATCCCCGTCAGCTCCTCCAAGGGTGCCCACGGGCACCTCGTCGGGGCAACGAGCGCGCTGGAGACCATCTGGACCGTGCTCGCGCTCCGCACGGGGAGGGTGCCGCCCACCGCCAACCTCACGCACCCGGACCCCGACTGCCCGCTGGACTGTGTTCCCCTGGTGGGCCGGGAAGTGGAGGGCCTGCGGTACGCCCTCGCGAACTCCTTCGCCTTCGGCGGAACCAACGCGGCGCTGGTCCTGGCCCGGGTCTGACGGCTTCGAGAGAGACCGCCCCCGGGGTCAGAGCCGTTTCTGGAAGACGCGCCAGACTCGGTAGACCTCTCCCCCCATGCCCCGCAGGACAGGGTTGAGGTCGTCGTTGTCCTCCAGAACCCACGACGCTTCGACGTGGTGCGCGCCCAGATCCGCAGCCTTGCTGAAGGCCTCGCCCAGAAGCAAGGACAGACCCCCCATCCTCCGGAACCGGGGGAGGACGCCCACCAGCATGACCCGGGACCAATTCGAGCGTCGTCTCGCGCGCAACAACCGGAGCCAGTTGAGCGGGAGGAGCCGACCACTCCGGTCCGCGGCCATCGCCCGGCCGTAGTCGGGCAGGAAGAGGCCGAAGGCCACAATCTCACCCTCGTGGTACACGGCCAACGACTCTTCGGGGACCATGAGCGGCTTGAGCTCGTGGGCGATGAAGAGCCACTCTTCGAACGATAAAGGAACGTAGCCCCACTGCTGCTTCCAGCACTCCCCGTAGACCTCCCAGCACCCATGCATCACGCTGTCGAAGTGCCGGAAGTCGATCGGACCGACGGTGAGGTCGAGCTTTGCGCGGACGCGCTCCCGGACACGGTCCAGACGCTGCCTCATGTCGGCATCCACGCGGTCGAGGGCCAGGTGCCAGGCCAGGAGGTCGGCACCCTTCTCGTATCCGGCCGCTCCGAACAGCTCGGCATAGTAGGGCGGATTCCAGGGGGTCATGAACGTTTGCGGGTGCTCGAATCCTTCGACCAGGACCCCTCCCTCGTAGTTCGTGGACGGGCTCACAGGCCCCGTGACGAGCGCACTTCCTCGCTCCTTCAGCCACGCCTCGGCCGTGGACAGGAGCGTGGTAGCCACCTCCTGGTCGTCGACCGACTCGAAGAAGCCCACGAAGCCGGGGTCCCTCCCCACCGCCGCGGCCTGGCGATTGAGTACAGCGGCCACCCTTCCCACGGGCCGGCCGTCTTCCTCCGCGAGAAAGAGGGCACGCTCCGCGCTGCGGAAGAGCGGATTCGTCTTCGGGTCGAGGATCGAGCGCACACTCATCCGCAGGGGGGGAATCCAGGCGGGATGCGCGTCCGCGTCCAGGATCGACCAGGGCGCCGCGACGAAGCGACGCAGGCCGGTTGATCCGGAAAGCTCGAGGATGTTCACGGGGCAGGATGGGGCAACAATCGTCCTCCGGTATCGGCGTCAGCGACGTGCTCGTCGGGCGGTGTTCTCCACGGCGTCCACAATGATCTCCGGCCCGCGGGACACCCAACGCCGGAAGGATTCGACACGCTCCGGCGAAGGCACGGGAAGCGAGGCCCAGAACGTGTCCAGATCGTGGAACGATCCCGTTGTCGCGAGGCCCGCCCGCCGCACGTCGGCGGCGTTGAACGCCTGCTCGTAATGACCGTCCACGGGCACCGCCAGGATGGGCTTTCCGAAATGGAACGCTTCGCAGAGCGACTCGAACCCTGCGGTGCCGACGTACGCCCGGCACCCAGCAAGGTGATCGAGGAAGGCCGTGTCGTCCAGATCGTGGGAATGGAAGCCGGCCTGTTCGGGTAGGCCCTGCCCCCGGCCTCCGGAGGGCACGTAGCAGTGCACTTCCACGTCGGGATGGCGTGCCTGCCATGCCGCCACCTCCCGCGCATATCCCCCGTTGAGCGCGTACGCGAGCAAGTAGCCCCCATCCGTACCGGTGCGTCCCGCCGAGCCCGGTCGCAAGAGCGGAGGGACGACCTTGATCTTCGGTGTGTCGGGCAGCTCGTCGAAGGAGAGGCCGAGCACCGTACCCGCCCCGAATGCCGCAACCCGCGAAAGCAGTGTGAGACCCAGGTGACCGGGTCGCCCCGGAGGAGGTGGCGCCGCGTCCGGATGAGTCATCAGGTAGGAATGGGCCACGGCCACCCAGGGCGGATGGATGCGCGCTCCGCCGGCGAGATAGACGAAGCCCGCGATCAGGTCGAAGAAGTTCACGACGACATCAGGGCGGTATGCGCGGAGGCCGCTCCGCATCGAGAGACCCGCGGACAGATATCGTGCCAGGCGACGCCCGTTGTACGCCGCGGTCCGAGGGACGCTCATCCCACGGGACCGTCCGTCGGGCACGAGGGTCGGGGCCGGAAATGTGTGCAGAGGCGCGTCGATCTTGCGGGCGAAGTAGTCCGGGGCCGGATGGACGGAGCTGGTGCCGAGGTACACCGCGACAACGTCGTGCCCGGCGTCGGCCAGAAAGCGCCGAACGGCGAGCGCCTGGGTCATGTGGCCTCGTCCTTCGCCCTGCACGGCGAAGGCGATGCGGAGGGGTCGGCCCCTCAACCGAACGGAGTCATGGAAGATCGGAGGCCCGGGCTCTGGATGCGGGAAGCCTGGCCCCCAACTTGCGGACCCTTCTCCAGGCTGTCCAGCGGCGCCGCTCCACGGGTCGCCCCGGGGGCCGGGCATGCCCGCGACATGCTCACGGATATGCCGAACGTAACTTGCCTGGATCGTCCGACTTCGGGTACCATCCTTCGTTTGCTGAACCCATTTCCCGCCTTTCCGGCCCGCATGACTCTCCTCATCACCAGTCTCTACGTGCTCGCGGCCCTCGTGGGTGCGTCGTTCGCCGCCGCCGAGCTGCGTCTCTTGATACGTTTCGTCCGCAACCGGGAGTCCGTGCGAGCATCGGTACGATCGAGCATGAAGCGGGTAGCGGCGAGCGCGGGCGACGGAGCCCTCCCGCCGACCGTGACCATTCAACTTCCGCTCTTCAACGAGCGGCTGTCGGCCCGCCAGGTGATCGTCGCGGCGGCGGCCCAGAGCTATCCTGTGGACCGCTTCGACATCCAGGTGCTGGATGACTCCACCGACGAAACGACCGCGATCGTCGAGCAGGTGGTGCGGGAGGTGAGCGCAGAAGGCATTCGGATCGACCACATCCGTCGTCCCGTCCGCACCGGGTACAAGGCCGGCGCGCTGGCCGCAGGGTTGGATCGGTCGACCGCAGAGTTCGTAGCGGTCTTCGATGCAGACTTCACGCCCCAGCCTGACTTCCTTTGGCGCACCCTCGTCGAGGAGGATGCCTTGAGGGATCCGAAGGTCGCGTTCGTGCAGACCCGATGGACGTGGCACTCCGTGGGCGGCCTCTTCCATGCGGCGCTCGCGCTTCTCCTGGACCGCCATTTCTACGTTCAGAAGCCCGCCCGCGCGTTCGCCCACCAGGTGACGACGTTCAACGGCTCCGGGGGAATCTGGCGACGAGCCGCGATCGACGCGGCGGGTGGCTGGTCTGCGGATACCCTCACCGAGGATCTCGATCTGAGCTTCCGCTGCGCGCTGGCCGGTTGCCACGGGCGGTACGTTCACGACATCGCCGTGCCCAACGAGTTGCCCGCACACATGCGCTCGTTCAAGCTGCAGCAGCTCCGGTGGGCGCGCGGGAACGCCCAGTGCTTCCGTAAGCTCAGAGGTCAGGTCCTGGATTCGGGCAACCGACTCCGGGATCGATGGGAAGAGATCTTCCTTCTCGCCGCCTACGGCATACACCCCGTCCTGCTCGTCAACCTCGCGCTCTGGCCGTGGGCGGTACTGTACGTCGACCGGACGTTCTTCTGGATCATGCAAGGCGTCATGTCGCTCGCTACGCTCGTGGCACCGATCAGCTTCCTGATCACGCTGCGTGAGCGTGGCGAGCGATGGAGCATCGACCTGGTCGGCCAGGTCATCGCGGGCATGTGCCTGGGCATCGGCCTGATGGTCAACAATACCGTGGGCCAACTCCAGGGCTTCCTCCCGGGCGAGGGCGTGTTTGCCCGGACCCCCAAAGGCCGGTCCTCGGTCGACCTTGTGTCCACTCCGGCCGCACGCCCCTACTTCAGCCCGCTGCACTGGACCTTCTTCGCCGAAGTCGCGGTCCTGGCCTACTGTCTCCTCACCAGCGCGCTGCTCATGTCGCACGGCGCCGCGCTATGGGCGCTCCCGCTTCTCTTCTGGGGGATGTGCATCGGGCTCGTCGCACGCCTCCAACTCGTGCCCCAGCCCGCCTGAGCTCAGGACGCCGTATCCTCCAGGGTCAGCACCTCGAACGGCCGGAGCCGGAAGACGTGCGGGGCCTTGGTGCATGGCCCGGAGCAGGGTCATCGTGTCGAGGGCGACGCCTCGTACGATCACCCCTCGCGAACACATCGGTCGTCGGATGACGAATGCTCGGATCGACGTCCGGTGGAGCGATGGGGGGAGCTTCTGTGGGGGCGATCGAGCCCCCGCCGCCGCGGGCCCCGGTCAGTCTCGCGGCGCGCTCGAGGCGCTGTCCACGTACGACCAGTAACTCCGGTCCATCGCCTCGGTCCCGCTCCCCAGCCACGGGAAGTGCCCGTAGCGGAGCGTGAGCTGTCGGTCGGCCTCGTCCTTGCTCTCGCCCTGGACGACGCGTTGGTACAGCGCCGACACGAGACCGGCCCGGTCCGCCCCCGCCTTGCAGTGGACGATCATGGGCTTGGGCGCGGCGCGGATGATCGCCAGGATGCTGTCGATCCGGGCCCGCGGCACGAAATGGCTGGCCGAGATCCCGAAATCGTAATGGGTGACGCCCAGCGCCCTCGACACCGCGACCTCGTGGTCGTACCAGCCCGCCCCCGGAGAGGCGCCGCGCAGGTTCAGGATCGACTTGATGCCGTCCTCCCGGATGACGTGGTCGAGCTGCGCCGAGTCGAGCTGGGCCGACCGGTAGAACCGGCCTGGCTCGACGACGTGGACGTTGCCCGAGAGGCGCAGGTAGCCGACGAACGACGCCACGGCGACGAGGAGCACGAGGACGGCGAGCCCCGCCGCCTTCGCACCCCATCGCCATGGCGCCCGGGCTCTGGAGGACATCGGATCCGGTGAGTTCATGGTACCGTACGCTTACCGCCCACCCCGTCCCCGGGATCCCTCGGCGCGGCGTTGATGCATGGCTGTTGCCGCCCACCTTTCCATGGCCTGCATCCTACCGTGCTGCTCAGGACCACAGGGCAATCGGCGTTCCTACCCTCCCTTCCAAAGAGGAGTCGCCATGGTCACGATGCGATCCCCCCATCCCTGTGCGTAGCGAACACCTCGTCGGGCCCGAGATTACAGGGTTCTTGGGCAGTCGTTGAGAGCAGGTGGCGATGGGGGAGGCGAAGACCCTCCCCGTCCGCTAGAAGGCGCCCCAGCGCTGCTTCCCGGGGAGGTAGTAGCTCGGACACATGAAGCGGAACATGTGCGCGAAGCGGCGTGCCTTCTCCAGCTTACTCTTGTCCTCTCTCAGCATCCCGGCCAACTGCTTGTCGAACATCTCGTCGTAGTACGCGTGCGCCGCCTTGTGGCGCTCCTCGTCCGAGTGATACAGGTCGCGGATCGTGGCCAGCTCGCCCGGATCCAGGAAGACGCCCTCGCACTCCGGGCACTCGTCCACCGTGACCTTCCGCTCTGCGCTCCAGAAATGGCGCATGAGCACGACGTCGGCGTCGCGCGGGCATTTGCGCCGCTGATCGGGGTCCACCTTCACCGCCGGGTTGCGCGGGATGTGCAGCAGCACCTCGCCTGCGGATTGATCCGCCTCGTCGACATTGCGTAGCTCCCACTCGTCAAACCACAGACCGCCGCAGCCACCGCTGCATGCGTTCACCTTCATGTTGCCCGCTGTCATCTCGGTCATGGCGTTGCCACAGCTCGGGCAGTTCATATGCGCTCCTGTGAAGGGGGCGGACGGACGCCGGGACGGCAGGCGTCAGGCCAATATAAGAAGGTCCCCGACAGCGCATGTCCACCCGCGACTTCGTCCGATGCCTCCCGAAGCCTCAGGGTCCCCGGAGAGTCCGTCGTTCCTCGGGCTTCGAGGCTCGCTCGATGTGTGGCTCTTCGGGGCGGCTCGCGCGAGCACTGGATGGACGCAGGAGGTCGGCGTCCCGTTGGGATCGGTCGACGCACCGAGCTCGTGGCGGATGCGCTCGTTGTCGAAGGCGTTGACCAAGACATCGCGCTGAGCGTCATTGCGCTCCACCCACCGCGCAAGGTGCGCTTCGGCAGCCAGATGGTCTGACTTGCGCCGGTTACATGCGGCATGCGCGAGGACGAAGTTGCGGCCGAGCCGATCCATGGCACCTCCCGTCACGAAACACCCGCGCGCTCCCCCAGCGCTACGTCGGTCCAATCACGTCAAGGGACGGAAAGTAGAAGCGGTATCGAGTCCCGTCGCGCGTAAGGAGCGTCATCCCCGTCACGGCTGCGTGCGCGCCGATGCAGAAATCGGGCAAGGGAGAGTGCCTCGCACCGCCGCGTCGCCGATAGGACAGAAGACACTCGCCCGCGAGGAACGCGGCTTCCCACGGCAATGCGTCCCTTCGGAAGGTCGCCGCCGGAAGCGCGCTATCCAGGTCCTCAATGCGCTGGAAGCGGATCGAGACTTCGGCGTATACGATCGGATTGATCACAAGGACCGACTGTTCCGCCTGCCGCTCGAGGGCAGAGGCCGACCATTCAAGCCACTCGGCATCCTCAGTCAGGATATCGAGGATGACATTGCTGTCGACGAGAGTGTCGCTCACGGCTCGTCGCCGCGGGTGAGGGCCAGGATGTCATCCGTGCTCATCCGCACATCACCGCGGCCTCGCATGGCTTCGACGATCCGCCGGCCGCGGCGCCTTCTCCCTTCCGCTTTCGTCACTACCACGACGTCTCCGCGCACCTCGAAATCGACCTCCGTGTGGGGCAAGAGCCCGAGTCGCTCTCGGATGTCGTGCGGAATCGTGACCTGCCCCTTCGTGGTGATCTTCATCATCGGCTCCTGTGGTATTACCGGTACGAGCAATACCAGTGCCGCGAATGCCACCGAACAGGCCAGCGCGCACCCTCGGGCCGCTCGGCTCGAACCTGTGACCTCATGCTCCGGAGGCATAGAGATTCAGGGCGTTTTCGGACAACCTGCACAGGGAAATCAAGCCATCACTAAGGACGGCACGGGTAGGCTGCACACCCCCTTGGCGTCCTTCCTGGAGGTCGATGGGGCGGCACGTGTGGCCCGCCTCGCGACCACGACATCAATTCGTTTCGTTCGGTGCAAGCCCTCCAGCGATGAAACGGGTGAACGGCGCGTAATCCTCCCCGAGCTGTGCGCGCCGGAGAGCCTCGAAGTAGGCGCCCCGCTGTTCCACCCGGATCGTGAGCCAGGGAAGCCCGCCGCCAAGCAAAGCCGTGTTCATCAGAAAGCGGGCGACCCGGCCGTTCCCGTCTGGGAATGGGTGCACCCAGACAAACCAGAGATGGACGAGCACAGCACGCAGAAGGCCACGAGAGTGATCGATGTCGGCGAGTTCGGCGAGCAGCAGGTCGATCAGGCGGGGGACCTTCTCCGGTCGGGGTGGCACGAATAGCGTGTTGCGGATGAAGACCGGATTCTGCCGCCACCCCCTCAGGTCATCTGCCGCGACGATCCCGGCCTCGACGGACGGTCTGAACAGATCCACATACAGATCCAGGGCAAGGCTGGGTGTGAGTTCCACCCGCCCCTGCGCCTTTTCTACCCGATCCAGCAGCCGGTCGAAGGCGACTCCGTAGCCGACGACAGCCATCCTGGAACGAGCGTCCTCGATCTCCGGCCCGCCGGGAGATACGCCTCCAAGGAGCGCCGAGACCGCCTCGGGACGAAGTCGGTATCCCTCGATGGACGAGGAGTGGTAGGCGTCGGACGCCCTGGCCGAACGAGCGCCTGCCAGGAGGACCGCAAGCTCGGTCCTGGGCCTCGGCAGTTCAAGCTCGGAGAGGATCGCTCCTGCTTCGTCGCGGGACGCGCGGACCGCGACCCGCAAGCGATCCAGCCACGGCTCGTGTGTTGTCTCGGCTCCAGTAACGAGAGGGGACAGGACGAGTTCGCGGCCGATTCCGGTCCGATCCCGGCCGATACGCACGGTCTGTTCCTCGTCCACGACCCGACCGAGCAGGTCCGCAAGCGACTCGTTCCCGACATCCCGCGCGATGTGCTCCATCCTCTTGAGGACCACGGGCCTCGGTTGACGGCGATAGGCCTGCGTGAGCGCCGGACGCGACAGCACGAGGGACTTCATCCACAGCGCTACGTCGTCCAGGCCTTTCCGCACGAAGCCCAGCGGGAGCGTGAGGAGGACGTTCTCCGGCACATCGACCGGGATGCGGGCTTCGCCGACGCTTACTGCGCGGGCGCCCTTCACATCTCCTCGCTCGACCCGGACCACGATGCCCGGGGCGATCTCCTCACGCCAGCGCGTCCGGCCCGTCTGGCGGATCCGGATCTCGGGACCGGGATCCGTCCTGCCCAGGTAGAGCCGGACCGCAGAATCCCGTTCCACCACGGCAGGGTCATAGATGCGCGTGAGCGCTTGGATGATGGGCCACACCAGTGCCTGGAGAACGCGCGTGGGTTCGTCGCCAGGCGATCGCACAACCAGGATGCCACCCGGGACACGGATGACGAGGTCGAGCCTCCGGAGCATCCGGAGGACATCGTGGGGGACCTCACCTGGCAGGAAGACAGGCGGCGCCCCCGCGCTCGTGTGCCGGTCGAGCCACTGGAGAGCTTGTTCGCGGTCAGTCAACTGACCCCTCCTGGGCATACGTGACTGCTACGAATCGGCATACGATAGTGCGACGCGCTCGCATACACAAGTGCGATGCCCGGTGGCCCACGCAGGTGGCTCGGCTGGGTGGGGCCGAAGGTCGGCCG
>CAZFIS010000035.1:0-28653 GCA_964519125.1 uncultured Gemmatimonadaceae bacterium
ATCCTGGCGCTCCATGTTCATCTTGTTCACGAGCGCCGCCAGCGTCGTGGTCTTTCCCGAGCCCGTGGGACCGGTGACCAGGACCAGACCCTTGGTGAGCATGGTCAGGTTCTGGACCTCCCGGCTGAGCTTCAACTGGTCACAGGTGGGGATCTCGCTGGGGATCACCCGGAAGACGGCCATGGAGCCGCCCCGGTCCCGGGCGGCGTTGACGCGGAAGCGTGCCACGCCGGCGATCTCGTACGCGAAATCCGTGTCTCCGACCGTGGCATGCCGGATCCGGTCGCGCTCCGGCGCGATGGCGTCGAGCATCGCCTGGATCTCGTCGTGACCAAACGCACGACCCTCCTCCCAGACCAGGCGTCCGTCCCGGCGGTAGATCGGCGGCTGACCGACCCGTAGATGGAGGTCGGAGGCTCCGGTGCTCACCAGCTCGCTCAGCAGCTTGTCGAGTTGGGTCCGGCCCTTCGCATTCCCTGCGCTGGCCGGGGGCGTGCCGCCGGCGTCCGCGTCGCGCGCCTCACGGGCGGGGCGGGGTCGAAGCACCGCCCGGGGTCCAGCCTCGCCCACGTCCACCTCGACGGTGACACCTCCGGCGGGCGAGCCGTAGTCGAAGGCCGTCGGCTCCTCGGCAGCCAGCAGCTTCGCGTCGTCCCCGGACGCGAGCTCCATGACCAGATCCCATACCTGGGCGTGGGTGAGAGTCTGCGCGCCGAGCGCGTGAGATTTCTGCCCTCGAAGAAGGGACGCCGGGGAGCCGGCCTCGAGGACCAGCGCGTCGGCTCCGTGGCTCAGGGCGGCGTGGATGAACTTGTCGAGTCGGGGCAAGTTTCTACGGGGTAGGCCACGCGGCCATGCAGGCCATCGTGGGGTGGGGGCGCCTGCTGTCATCGCCGGACGGCGCACAGGACCGATCAACCAGAATCGCCGTCTTCCACCCACCAAGGCAAGCCTTCGGCGCGCCGGCGTTGACCCGGCGTAGGCTCGGAGGTCGGTGCGGCGTGAGCCGCGAGCCTCAGCGGCCCGCCGCTCCCACCCGCCAGATGTCGAGCACGCCGCTCGTGCGGTGAGCGTTCGAGTTGCCTTCGGGAAGAGCGATGCGGCCGTCGGCGACGATGGGGCTGTTCCAGTGGCCGTCTCCGCAGTCGAGCCGGGCGATGGGGTGTCCGCCCGACGCCTCGTAGACGCGCAGGCCGCCGTTCGGATCGTACACGAACACCAGGCCGTCCGCGGTGACCGGGCTCGTGCCCGCGTGGTGGTTGTGCCACGCCAGGGCGAGCCGGGACCCATGCAGCGTCCAGGCCGCCGTGCCGCCCCCGTCCGCGGCGAACAGCCACGTCGCGCCGGCGACATGCAGCACCGCCGGTGCGGTGAACAGCCTGTCCCCGCCGGGCGTCGCCACGTGCGAGAGCTCGTGGTCCTTGTGCGGGGCAGAGCCCCGCATCCTGGTCCAGTCGAGCAGCCGGATCATCCGGTCCTTGCCGCCCTGCGCGACGAGGCCGCCGCCCAGCAGCACGGGAGAGGTCGAGCCCAGGTCCGCGTCGTCGTCGTTCAGCTGCGCCGTGTTCGCCGGCGTGTAGTTGCCGAGCATGCGCGTGGCGTCCGGATCGAGCTCGATCACGGCGTCTCCCCAGCTCGTCTTCCCGTCCCAGGGACCGTTGCCGGTGGCCACGAAGATGTCGCCCGTGGTGGAATCGACGACCGCGCCGGCACGCCCCCAGATCGCGGAGTCGCTCGCCCGGCACGAGGACGGCTCGATCAGCGCGGATCGGTCGCTGCACAGCGAGTTCCAGACGTGCAGGAGCTTGCCGCTGGCACCGTCCAAAATGGCGACGTGACCCTGATAGGGCGGACGGTCACCGATGTAGCCGCCCGTGGTCGCGATGACGTGCCCGTGGAAGAAGCCCAACGGCGAGGCGATCTTCTCGCGATGCGGCAGCCTGGTGATCGAGGTGCTCCATTCCACATGCCCGTCGGAGACCGCCAGCTTCCGGACCATGCCGTCCGGCGCGGCAGCGTAGATCGACTGCCGGTCGGGGTCCGCCACCGGAGTGGCGGTCGTGATCTGGCGGGAACCGGCGAGCCCTTGGTAGCTCGGCGGCGTGTACTCCCAGAGCACGGCGCCGGAGTCGGCGTCCACGGCGATGGTCTTCCCGTACGTCGTCGTCCCGAAGAACACGTCGTGCGCCCGCCCGCCGACCTGCACGTTCCTCAGGTAGATGACCGACGCGTCGATCGTGCCGTCGATCGCCACCTGCTGGCGGTGCATCTTCGCGAAGTCGCCCGCCGTGAGGCCCATCGACTCCGTCGGCGCGCTCGAGCGCTCGACATTCCAGCCGAACATCGGCCAGTCCTGGGCACGCGCGCGTCCGGGTGAAGCCGCGAGAAGAACCGCCGCGCAGAACGCCGTGAGCGTCGGCGCGCCGCTCATTTCACCACCACGATCGGCCGGCTCGTCACAATAGGGCTGCGCCCTCTGAGGTCGAGTTGGAGATGCAGCGTGTACTGGCCCGGATCGAGCTTGGGCAGTTGAATCTGCACGGCACGGAATGCGGTCTGCACCGTGGTGGGCCCGGTGTCCTGGAAGGTCACGTTCACGGGTTGTGACGGCTTGAGGATGCCCATGAACTTGCCGACCCGCCCCAGGAACCCCGGACGGCCCCGCGTGAAGCCGAGCGTCACGCCCACGGGCTCCTGGACGCGCAGGCCATACACCTCCCAGACGACGATGAAGCGTTGGCCCTGCTCGATCCGGATGCCGGGCCGGGCCTCCGGGATCGCCTGAGCCAGCGATGTGGGAAGCGACGCACTCCGCTTGAGGATCATGAGGTCGGAGACGGCTGGCACGCCCGGTACCAACGAGTCCTGCACCACGCCCTGACGCGCCCGCCAGGCCTGCTTGCCCTGCTGGTCGAAGACTTCGAGGCTGCTGACGTAACGCCCCTGGGGAGCCTTCAGCGTCAGAACGCCGCTGGGTGCGCTGCCGCGCACGTCGATGGCCGGACCTCCCTCTGTGGGCACGAGGTAGAACCCGGTCTCCACCGGTCCCACGATCTTGACGGGCGGAGGGGTGGTGTCACGGGGGGGCGACTCCCGCGATTGCCGGCTGTGATCGAACGGGTTCATGATGCCGCCCCGTCGACCGAATTCGGGCTCCGGCTTCTTGTCCTCCGGCTCCACCCGTTCGGCCGGTGTCAGCGGGCCCGGCTTGTATGCGCCCACCACCAGCATCGTGTCGCCCCTGCGAAAGCGCGCGACCTGGGTCTCGAGCTCGGCGAAGTGCGGCGCGTACGGTGGAGCGTACCACGTCCACGCCACGCGCGGAGCCGTGATCCAGCTCTCCGGCGGAATCTCGGCCGGCGCCTTCAGAAACTGTTCCGGGAAGAGGAACCCGCGGCTTCCGAGGGCGTTGTGTCCGATGACCTGGCGTGTGTCCCGCATGTCCAGGCGTCCGCCCTGCATTCCCGGCGGACGTGCACGACTCCGACTGTACCCGGTCATCCTCCCGTAGCGGATGAGGGCCTCGGCCATGTCGTCGCCCCAGTCGATTCCCTGGGGATTGGCCGCGTCCTCGTCCATCCTCACCTGAACGAGACGCGTGTAGTGCTCGGTGAGCCGGTCGTTGCCCGGAACGAGATAAAGGGGGTCGGAAAGCCGCCAGAAGAGCTTCCAGAGTTTCGCGCGCTCCTCGGGCGTGTCCTGCTCGAAGACCTTCTTCCCGTCCTTCTGAAGGAGGTAGCCGGGCGTCGTCCAGCGCTCGAGCTCCTTGGGTGGCATGGAATCGAGCGCCGCCTGGTACGCGGTCTCCGCGTCCACGAACGATCCCCGGATATGCAGCACGTAGCCCAGAAGCGCCTCGCACCACCAGCGCTCTGTGAGCGCGCACCCCCGCGCGACCCGCTCCGCCTGGAGGCTCTCGCCATCCTGGACCAGGTAGCGCACGAGCTGGCCCGTGATCCAGGGATCGTGGATCTGCTCGTTGGCGTGGGTGAGAAACTCGATCAGGTCGGTGCGACCGTCCACGACCTGCTGGAACTCCGGAGGGACGTCCCCCTCCTGCTCCCCGCCCCACCACATGCAGATCCGGCCGATCATGTCCTCGCACCGGCCGGCCGGCATGGGGCTCAGCGGGATCATGCTGGCCCGCAGTTGCTCGAAGTCCTTCTGGTGCTTGTGGGCTTCCTCGACCAGGGCCGTGGAGTCGGCGGAGGAGAGCGCCGCGGCCTGCCCGCTGTCCTGCGCGGCGGCGTAGCCGGAAGGGGCCCAGGCCAGGGCCGAGAGAAGTGCGAGCGGCAGAGCCGGACGCACCATCCAGGATCGACGAGAGGATCGCATCAAAACGAAGCTACACCACGAAGGCTCGGGGTGGTCCCCGGGTCGGAGGGTACGCGGCTCCGAGCGCCGCGTCGGGTTGCTGCCGCCGCCTTCCCGCTCAGCCCGCGTCGGGAGACCTCGACGCGGCCTCGGCGCACCGGCGAACGATCTCCCCGGCCGGCTCGATCGCGTGGATGCCGGCCACGGATCGTCCCGCCTGCCAGTACTCCCTGGCGCCCGACTCGTCCAGAGAGGACCGCTTGAGCTGCCACGCGGATCGCAGCGCGTAGAGGGCCCGCATCACCTTCTTGGTGCGCCGGCCACGCAGCAGAATACGCGCCAGATATCCGGCCCGTAATCCCTGTCGGCGCACGTACGGGGTGCCGATCACCGAGACCGGCACACCCGTGATCCGTTCGGTGAGCACGATGTCGTCCTCCACCGCATCCAGGATCGCCCGCTTGTACGGCTCGGCCGCGTTGCACTCGGGGGTCGCGATGAAGCGGGTGCCCATCTGCACGCCCGCGTAGCCCGTCGCCAGGGCGTCCGCGAACGCCTGCGGAGTCGCCACACCGCCGGCACACACGACGGGAAGTCCCAGATCGCCCACGTCGTCCAGGAGCGCGCGGGCATCGAGCCCGCCGGGGTGGCCTCCCGCGCGGCGGTTCACGGCGATGAGCCCGCGGACACCCGAGTCGATCGCCTTCTCGGCCCATTTGCGCTCGGTCACGTCGTGATAGACCACACCGCCCGCCGACTCCACTCGATCCACGACCCAGCGGGGCTTGCCGAGCGACGTGATGAAGAACCGCACGCCCTCTTCCAGCGCCACGTCGACCCACTCGACCATGCGCTCGTGGTAGCGACGGGAGGACGCCTCGATCAGCGCGTTCATCGCGATGGGACGATCGGTGAGGCGCCCGATCAGGCGCAGTCCCTCACGGAAGTCGTGGCCGTGCACGTAGGTGAGCGATACGGGCTGCACGACGCCCAGCCCGCCCGCCTCCGAGACGGCCGCCACCAGCTCCGGGTTCGAGCACGGATACATCGCACCGCAGATGAGCGGCACGGAGACGCCCGCGTCCCGGGCGAGCGGCGTGTCGAGTGGCGATACGCTCATGATGTCGTGTCGGCGCCCTGTGCGGCACTCGCCGGAACCGGTCCCAGGAGCCAGTGCGCCACCACCCGCGCGACGAGCTCGCCGGATGCATCCCGGATCGTCGCTTCCACGTCCACCGGGGTGGACGCCGGCACCTCCGGAGGCACGCCGCAGCGGCTCTCCGCGACCACCCGCCCACGGGCCTTCTTCGAGAAGGTCACGTCGAGCCCCGTGACGATGCCCCGCACGGTCGCCGGCAACCCACCCATCACCGCAAGGCCACTGGCCAGCTCTCCCAGGTTGACGAGCGCCACCGCGTGGATCGAGCCGAGGTGGTTGCGCACGGCTCGACGCTCCCGGAGCTCGACCCGCACGTGGCCCGGCTCGAAGAGCGTGACAATTCCGCCGAGCCGACCGGAGTACGGAACCATCCACCCGAGGGCTCGGGTGAACAGCCATCGCCCTCCCGGCAAGCGTGAGAGCCGGGTCCAGAGCGCGCGGAGACGCGCACCGGGTGCTTCTGAGCGTGAGGCCATGAGCGTCGGACCCGCGTGGGTGTTCACCTGGATCGCGAATGTCCGTCCCGCCCGCGCCCCGGGCAATGGCAACTTCGGCGCCCGGCGCCTGGACGGGCCGGCGCTGGGGTGGATCCGGGGAGTGGTGGACGTCTTCGACCGGCTGGTCTACACTGGTCCCACCATCGATCTGCGGATACCGAGGTCTCCCCATGAACGTTCGACCCCGCATCGCGACCTCGCCGACTCCACCGACTCGGATCCTCGCCGTCCTCCTGGCTGCCGGGCTGGTGGCCGCGTGCGGCGAGAGAGCCACGGACACGGCGCCCCTCTACCGCGTTCCCGCGCTCTCCCACGTGGTGGATGGAGTGATCTGGGATGCCGGCGACTGGACGCCGGACCTCGCACCCGGTAAGGCCGGCACTTCGCGAGGCAACCACCGGGCGGTCGTGGAGGTGGATTCGTCCTTGGTCCGGGACGCCGCTCCTCCGGCGGTGGCGGTGACCATCCCGTGGCGGCGCCACGATCCCCACCCCGAGGACAAGTCGGTGCTGGTGGTGGATGCCTCCACCGGCGAGCTCGTAGCCAACATGACGACGCTCCGCGTCGACAACGCCTCCGGCGACGTGGCCTTTCAGCCGAACCGGGGAAGCACGGTCTACTGGGTCTACTACATGCCGTGGGTGACGACGGGCGGGCCCTATCCCAAGGTGACGTACCCGGCCGACCTGGCGCCCACCCCCGATCGACGGTGGGCCGCGCGCGTGAGAGCCGCGGGCGTCTCCTCGCTCCCCCGGGCGCGCACCACGCGGATCCAATCGGTCAGCGCCTTCCACTCGTTCTTCCCCATGGAGGTCGCCGCCACGCCGCACGAGGAAGCGACCTTCATGGCCGGCGCGCCGCAGGGGTGGCGCGTGGTGGCCGAGCCCCGCGACCGCCCCGTGAGGATGCGGCACTTCATCCCGTACCACTGGATCGGCCTCGAGAATCCGGCGTCGTTCGCCAGCCAGGTGCTCCGCGACGAGGCGTTCACCTTCCAGGTGGCCGTGGTGAGCGGTGAGGTGCCCCTGAGCCACGTGCGCGTCACGTTCGACGGCTTCCCGGACTCGTGGGCATGGACGTGCTTCAACTGCGGCGGCGTGGACGAATACGGACGGGCGTTCACCAAGGAGGTCGACGTGCCCGCCGGGCAGGTCCAGCCACTCTGGCTCGGGGTGCGCGTTCCGGCCGATCAGCGTCCGGGACCTGTGCGCGGGACCGTCACCGTCTCCTCGGCCGACCGGGGAAGCCATTCGGTGGCCGTATCCCTGCAGGTTCGTGACGCCCGCGCGGCTGACGGCGGTGAGGACGAACCCGACCTGATGACCCGGCTGGAATGGATCAACTCGACCGCGGGCGAGGACCCTGACTACATCATCCCGCCCTTCAAACCCGTCACGGTCGCAGGACACACGCTGACGATCCTCGGGCGGCGGGTGAGGCTCGGCGCCTCGGGGCTGCCGGACACCATGGAGAGCTTCTTCACGCCCGAGCTCACCGGCTTCTCGCAGACACCGCTCCCGATCCTGGCCGCGCCGCTCGAGTTCGACGTCACGGCCGGGGGGAGGCCGGTGGCGTTCCGCCCCGAGGGCCCGACCATGACATCCTCGTCACCCGGACGGGCCACCTGGACCGCGCGTAGCACGGCGGACGGCCTCCACCTGACGGTGGACGGGACGCTGGAGTACGACGGCATGTTGAGGGTGCGCATGTCTCTGGTGGCGGACCGGGACATGGCCGTCGACGACATCGACTTTCCGGTCCGGTACACGCCCGGCGCAGCGAAGTACATGCTCGGGCTCGGGCGCATGGGGGGCCTGCGGCCCGCGTCGATCGACTGGAAATGGAACGTCCAGAACAATCAGGAGGGCGTCTGGCTGGGCGGGATCAACCGGGGCCTCCAGTACGTGCTCCGGGACGACAACTACGTCCGCCCGCTGAACACCAACTTCTACCACAGCCAACCGCTGCGCATGCCGCCGTCGTGGTTCAACGGCGGGCGGGGCGGCATCCGCATCCGTGAGGAGGGTGGGGCCGTGGTGGCGCACAACTACTCGGGCCCGCGGACCCTGACGGCCGGGGACACGCTGCACTTCAACGTCCGCTTCCTCATCACGCCCTTCAAGCCGATCGATACCGGCACGCACTTCCGCACCCGCTTCGTGCACCAGTACGTGCCGGTGGACTCGGTGGTCGCATGGGGCGGTACGGTCGTGAACATCCACCACGCCACGCCGATCAACCCGTACATCAACTATCCGTTCTACAAGCTCGACGCGCAGCGCGCCTACATCGACGAGGCCCACGCCAAGGGGGTGAAGGTCAAGCTCTACTACACGATCCGCGAGCTGACCTACAAGACACGCGAGCTCTTCCCGATCCGGAGTCTCGGCGACGAGATCTTCAACGACGGCGCGGGCGGAGGCTACTCCTGGCTCCAGGAGCATCTGCAGGATCACTACCACGCCGGGTGGCGCGCCTATCAGGTGGACGACGCCTCCATCCTGGACCGGGGCACGTCGCGCTGGACGAACTACTACGTCGAGGGTCTCCGGTGGCTGGCCCACAACCAGCACATCGACGGGCTCTACCTGGACGACGTAGCCTTCGGCCGCGAGACGATGAGGCGCATGGTGAACGTCCTGTACCAGGAGCGGCCTCGGGTGATCATCGACCTCCACTCGGCCAACCAGTTCAATCCGCGTGACGGCTACAACAACAGCGCCATGCTCTACATGGAGGATTTTCCCTACCTCTCGCGGCTCTGGTTCGGCGAGTACTTCGACTACTCGCAGAAGCCCGGGTACTGGATGACCGAGGTGTCCGGGCTCCCGTTCGGCCTGATGGGCGAGATGCTCCAGGGCGGTGGCCGTCCCTACCGCGGCATGCTCTACGGCATGACGGCACGCAAGTACGGCGATACCGACCCCCGCCCCGTGTGGCGGATGATGGGAGATTTCGGCATCGCCGACAGCCGCATGCTCGGCTACTGGCTGGACGACGCCCCGGTGCGTACGGGCCGCGACGACATCCTGGCCACCACGTACGTGCGCCACGATCGGGTGCTCATCGCTCTGGCGTCCTGGTCCGACAAGGACCAGGTCGTGTCGCTCCGGATCGACAAGAACGCGCTGGGACTGGGAACGAAGCTGGAGGCCTCGACCCCTGCGGTGAAGGGACTCCAGGACGCCGGGCCGGTAGACCTTTCGGCCGTACGAGTACCCGCCGGAAAGGGACTCTGGGTGGTGGTCAGGCCGGATTGAGAGCCGGAGGCCCCGGTATATCCGCGGCTCTTCGCACAGTCAGGGGCATCGAGCGGATCCTCGGGGATGTGCGCCTTGGGGATGTTGCGCGATCAGTGGACCGGTGGTACCTGATCCAGGCACAACGTGAACACACCCACCGTCGGGCCCCGAATCCTCCCGTTCCCGACCGACCCCATCGTGCCAAAGCAATGTTCGGGGATGAAGCGGATGCGAGCGCCCTCCATGGAGTCGCGGCTGAAGATGAGCCGGCCGGTCCACGTGACCGCAACGTGTCTTCTCGGCATCGTCCTGCTTGCGGCTCTGGTGTGCTGCGTCCCCACCCCCGCCTCCGCCCAGGAGGCGGCCATCCAGGGCATCGTGGCCGAGTCGAACACCGGCCGGACGCTGGAGGACGTGGCGATCACGCTCGTAGCAGGAGGGAAGACGGCCTACGGGACGTTCACCGACCGCAACGGGGTCTACCGGATCGAGGACGTCAAGCCGGGCACCTACACCCTGCGAAGCCAGCTGATCGGCTACGAGCGGCACGAACAGGTCGTCACGTTGGTGGCCGGCACCCCGCTCACCGTGAGCTTCCGGGTGAGACAGGCCGCCGTGGAGCTCGAGGGCTTGTCCGTATCTCCGGAGCGTAGCGCCGCGGTCAAGGAGCTGGGCCGTGAGGTCGTGACTCCCCGTCAGATCCGGGCCGTGCCCGTGCCGGGAGGGTCGGGCGATCTGGCCACCTACCTCCAGACCCTTCCGGGCGTGACCACCACCGGCGATCGCGGCGGACAGCTCTTCGTGCGCGGCGGGCTACCGTCCGGGAACCTGGTCCTCGTGGACGGCATTCCCATCTACCAGCCCTTCCACATCCTGAGCTTCTTCTCGGTATTCCCCGAGGATCTGGTGTCCAGCGCGGACTTCTACGCCGGCGGCTTCGGCGCCCGCTACAGCGGTCGCACCTCCTCGGTGCTGGACGTGCACCTGCGCGAGGGCGATCCGGATCGCCTCCGCACGACCGTGTCGGTGAGTCCATTCCTCGCGCAAGCGATGATCGAGGGGCCCACGGGCGGCGCCACGTGGCTCGCGTCCGTGCGCCACTCGCTGGTCGACGAGACGAGCACGGCGCTGCTGGGAGCCAGGGAGCCCGTCACCTTCGAGAGCGAGATGCTCAAAGTGACGTCGGGGCAGGACTACCGATGCTCCGCGCTCGCGATGCACACCAAGGACCGCGGACGTATCGACCCCCAGGCGGCGACGTCCTACGTCTCGTGGACCAACCTCCTGTTCGGCCTCAAGTGCGTCACCCTCCGTCCCAACGGACAACGGGTCGAGGCGAACTGGAGCTACAGCGGATCCAGGAGCGCCGCCGTCACCTTCGGCTCGTCGAAACTCCGCTCGAGCATCTGGCGCATGCAGAACGACGCGCACGCGAGCGGTATTCTGGGCCCGATCGCGTTCGACGCCGGCTACGAGCTGTATGTCGAAGTCATGGACTACGATTTGTCCGAGCTGTTCAGTGACCAGGCCACGAACTCCGATGCGGTCTTCGGCGCGAGCGTGTACGGTGAGGCGGATATCCAACTCGGCACTCGGCTCGAGGTGAAGCCCGGGGTGGTTCTCGCGGCATCTCCGACGGCCGGCGTGGAGCCGAGGCTGAGGGCGAGCTGGCAGCCCTTCGGGTCCTCGGGTGGCACCCTGCAGGGCGCGGTCGGCCTCTATCGACAGAGCGTCGTAGGCATCAGCGACATGCGCGACGTCGGTTCCGTGTTCACGGCCTGGATGACGGCACCGGGCGGGCTACCCCTCGAGTCCAGGCAGGCCACCCTGGGCTGGCAGCAACCGCTCAGCGGCGGCCTGCGCTGGTCGCTCGAGGGCTACTACAAGCGGATGAAGAACATTCCTGTACCGGTCTGGCAGGCTGTGGCCCAGTTCACCACCACGCTGGGTCGCGCGGACGGAAAAGCCTACGGGGCCGACGCACGGCTCGAGCTCACACGGTCGCACTTCTACGGCTTCGTTGGCTATGGTTATGGCTGGACGCTGTACAAAGCCTCGCAGGCGGAGTTCGCGGACTGGTTCGGCCAGCCGGTGCAGAGCTACCACCCGCCTTTCGACCGGCGCAGTCAGGTCAACGCCCTCGCGAGCCTGGACGTCGCGGCGTTCAAGCTCTCGGCTCGGTGGCAGTTCGGCTCGGGGTTCCCCTTCACGCAGCCCCTGGGATTCGATGAAGGGTTCGACTTCTCCAAGGGCCTGCAGGACGTCCATACCGATCCCGGCACGACGCGTCTGGTGCTCAACAAGCCGTTCACCGGGCGACTGCCCGCGATGCACCGCCTGGACCTGTCGGTCGAGCGCGACTTCGACGTGTCGATCGGACAGCTCGCAGTGCAGGCCGGAGCCGTCAACGCCTACGACCGACGCAACATGTTCTACTACGATCTGTTCACCGGGCGCAGACTGGACCAGATGCCTTTGGCGCCCTACCTGTCGCTGACGTTCAAGAGCCGATGATGCCCACGTTCCGGTGGCGACGGCTTCGCGGCGCGAGGGCCACCCTGCGGGCGCGCACCCTCCGTGCGATGCCGCTGGCCTCGATGACCCTCGTGGTCGTGGCCGTCCTCGCGGGGGCTTGTGACCAGACCTTCGAGCCGATCATTCCGAGCCGCACGCTGCACTTTTCGGTCTTCGGCTACCTCGACCCCTCCGCGGATACTCAGTGGATCCGCGTGATGCCCATCCGCCCGCTGAAGCTGACCTCACCCGGCTCGTACGGGGACACGGTGACGCTCGAGGACGTCTCCACCGGCCGCACCATCGAGATGCGGGACTCGTTGTTCAAGTACGCGTACTACTCGGACTCGACGCTCGGCTCGCAGGGAGCCTACGTTCACAACTTCTGGACTACCCAGAAGATCGATCCCGGAGCCACCTATCGGTTCTCGGTCAGAGGCGACAGCGGGAGCACCGCCGATGCCGTCGTGGAGATCCCGCAGGACTACCAGGTCGAGGTGTGGATCACGCAGCCGCCGGCCAACCGTCTGAGCGTGCGGGATTCCGACTACCTCCGCGTCACCGGGCTGAAGCACCTCCCGTTCGTGGGGCAGGCCGTCCACTTCTCCGACGGGTGCGGATCGGGTGTGGACAGCGTCTCGTACAAGGCGACCCTGGGTGACGACGGGACCTACACGATTCCGATCGCCCGGGCGGCGGCGCAAGCCCGCGGAAACGGGTACTGCGGCATCCCGGCAATCGGCGAGCGGGACCTGTGGATGGTCGGATCGGACTCGATTTGGCCCTCCGGTCTCCAGTATTCGACCGCGGGGCTGGGCCAGGCGGAGCTGACGTCCAACGTCACGGGTGCCGTGGGATTTCTCGGGGGCGTCCTCACCAAGTCCGTTCCCTACGAGACCTGCACGTTTCAAGCCGGGGGATCGCCCGCGCCGCAGTACTGCAAGCTCCGCTACAACCAGACGTCGGCCGCTTTGAGCGGCACCGTCACCGAAACGCGCTGCGGCGACGGGCCGATCGACTCCGTCACGGTGCAACTCACGGAGATCGACCAGGACCCGCCCGAGATCCGAAGCTACCTCACCGGCGCGGACGGGGGCTTCGGAATCGAAGCGCTGGATCCAGCGACGCGGTACGCCCTCAAGGTACGCGCCAAGCCGCTGCCCGTTTTCGGAGGGGGAGAGCTCGACATCTATGACATCCACATCGACACGCTGACGTTCGCGTCGGGTGAGTTGAGGAAGTACGACGTCCACCTGCGGCGGCTGACACCCTGCGATCAGAAGCCATGAGGTGCCGCCGCTCGAACCCGCTCAGACCCAGGCAAACCCGACAAGGCCCACCACCGCGAGCCCGAACAAGAGCAACGCGGCGCGGCGCCCCGTCTCACGGTCGGAGAAGCTCCACGCGTAGACTGCCTTGATCAGGTTGTTGCTGGAAGCCGCGATGATGATCGCGACCGCCGCCACGTGGAGCGTGAGCGCCCCCGCGCGCGCCTGCGTGATGCCCAGGATGAACGGATCGACGTCGGTCACACCCACGATACCCGCCAGCGTGTAGAGCCCCGGCCGTCCCAGGGACTCCCGCACCAGCGTCGTCACCACGAGCAAGCCGACGAAGATGACGGCGAACAGCAACGCCGCCGTCAGCTCCAGCGGGTTCACGCTGGGTTGCGCCGACGGCGCCGAAACGTCCTTCCCGTCGGAACGGGACGACACGAACCAGCCCCCCAGCACGCCGATGAGCGCGCCCACGGCGAAGCCCGGCAGGAGGCTCGCGGCCAAGTCCCGGTTGAAGAACGCGATCAGGACGAGGAACCGGATGTACATCACGCCGGATGCGGCGAGTATGCTTCCAGCGAACAGGTTCGGACGCAGCTCGCGGCGGGCAGCGCGCGCAAGCACCACGGTCGCCACGGTCGACGAGTACGCGCCGCCGAGCAGCGCCGAGACTATGACGCCCCCGCGGCCCTTGAGCAGGCGCTGCACCACGTAGCTGCCGAACGACACGCCGCTTACCGCGACCACCACGAGCCAGGTGCGGAACGGATTGAGGGCGAAACGCGTGAAGTCGTGGTTGGGCACGATCGGCAGGATGACGACCGTCACCACCAGGAACTGGGCGACGGTTGCGATCTCGCCCGGCGCGACGTGCCGCGTGAGCCCCTCGAGCGCTTTCTTGAGATCGAGCAGGAGCACGGCGACCACGGCGATCGTCGCGGCCATCCAGTACTGGTTCTGGTAGACGAGCCCTGCCACCAGGTACGTGGCCAGGCCGCTCAGCTCCGTGGTGACGCCGGCGTCCTGGATCGCGGAGAGCTTCCGCTGAAACGACAGGAGCATGAAGCCGCTGATCACCGCGAAGCCGAGCATCCAGGCCACCAGAGCGGGGCCGGACACCAGGGCAAGCGAGTAGCTTACGAGCCCGATCAACGGAAAGGTGCGGACACCCCCGAAAATCCACTTCCCCTCGATCTGCTTCTGCTCCTCACGCTCGAAGCCGATGAGAAACGACAGGAGGAGGACGAGCCCGATGTGGATCGCAGGTGTGGGGACGAGCGTCGGCATGGTGGAAAGAATGGCGAGGGCGTGGGCGTCGCGCCATCCCGCGACCGCGCTTGGCGCCAGGGCCCGGAGCTATTTCGGGAGGCACCCGGTTGGCGGGCTGGGGCCGGGCCTTGCGGCCCTCCTCTTCGGCGCACTGATGTTGACGGGCACGCCGGTCCGCGCACGAAGCGCGGGCTCTGCCATCGTGAAGGTCCAGGCTGCGGGGTCCGTGCCGGAGGTCGTATCCCGGCTGAAGGAGCAAAGTCCTCGTACCGCTCGAGTGCCCCGCCCCCGAACCAAAACGAGGTGCCGTCGACGTAGGAGGCGACGCTGCTGAACCGAGGGCACCCCTCACGTGCCCGCTACGCTCACCCCCAACTCCGCGGGGATCCCGTTCGAAGCATCGGCGGCGAGCGCGTCCACCAGAGCGCTGAAGATGAGCCTGTGCAGGGGATACAACCCGTACCAATAGGCCATGCCCCAGAACCCCGTGGGAGAGAAGAAAGCACGTTGTATCAGGCGTGTGCCGTCATTTTCCGGCACTGCCTCCCATTGGAGCCACGCCCGCCCGGGCACCTTCATCTCGGCCCTCAGGCGCAGCATAGCCGGAGGGCGCACCTCTTCGACCCGCCAGAAATCCACGGCCTCTCCGAGGTGCAGGTCAAAGGGGTGCCGCCGCCCGCGCCGGAGGCCGGGTCCGCCCATGACCTGGTCGATCACTCCCCGCATCCACCACGCCCAGCGCCATACACGCCATCCACGTGCTCCCCCCAGGGAGGCGAACGCGCGGTACACCGACTCCTGGGAGGCTCGTACCCATCTCGAGCGGATCTCGACGGCGACACCCTCGCGATCCTCGAAGGTGTACGTCGAACCTCCGCGTAACGCCCCGCTCCACCGCGTCAAGACCTGACCCTCACGGACGCGCTGCAGCGCCAGGGACACCGCCTCCGTATAGGTCATGGATGTCACCTCGGGAAACAGCCGGCGGGCCCTGCGCCCATCAGCGAGAATCGGCCGGGCGATCCCCTCCAACAGAAGAACCGCCAGGCAATTCGGGATGGGGGTGAGGAGCCCCACGATCCGCGCCGCAAACCTGGGTGGCAGGAGCGCCGGCACGGTGACGATGATCCGCTGAAGGCCGCGTACCCTGGCATACTCGAGAAGCATATCCCGGAAGCTCAGGGGATCTCCACCCAGATCGACCACACCGACGGCCGGGTGCTCCAGCGCGGCGACCAGATACTCGAGGAGCGGCCGGACTCCGATGGGCTCAACACCGTTCATGATCCAGGTAGGACTCACGATCACGGGGAGACGCTCGGTCAGGTACCGCACCATCTCGAAGGAGCCCGAGCCCGAGCCGATGACGGGCCCCGCCCGGAACTCCAAGGTGGGGACGCCGTCGCGGAGGATCCGCCCGACCTCACCCCTGCTCCTGAGGTGCGCCGACACCTGAGGCCATCCCGGGGGAGGCTGGAGTCCACCGAGATACACGACGCGTCGAATCCCGCGGGCGGCGGCCACGAAAGCGTGCGCCGCGCGCCGGTCCCGCTCCTCCCAGTCGCGCCCCGTGCACATGGAATGCACCAGGTAGTACGCCGCGCTGACACCGTTCAGAGCGGGTGCGAGGCTATCCGCGTCGGTCAGGTCGCCGGTGATCACTTCCACTTCGTCGACCCAAGGACGACCCGACACCCGCCGTGCATCCCGGACGAGCACGCGGATCTCGTGCCCCCTCTCCAGGAGTCGTGGCACCAGGCGTCCCCCGATGTATCCGGTCGCCCCGGTTACAAGAACCCTCATGGGTGTCCCTCTTTCAGGCGATCGCCCCACGCCCGCCTTCACCCCCCGCCCAACGCCTCGTACGGCATGCTCAACATAGACGCCGTTCTTCTCGAACGATAGAGATTCGCCTCAGGGAGCGGCACCCTCGGGCGCACGAGGTCCGTGATGCATTGCGACGCTGGCGGGGACGAACGTCAGGGCTTCACCAGAGACACGTGGTAGTTCGCGACGTTCTGCAGCTCGTAGGTCGTGCGTGACGCCGCCTGGTCGACGCGGACAGCATAGCTGGCCAGCGCGCCTCGATCCGGTACGGTGATCTCCGCCACGACACCCGACGCGAGATCGCCGCGGACCAGAACGACCGTGGAGTCGGCCGCGAATATCGCGGTCTGAACCTCGTATGCCGGCGACTTCACGGCCGTGACGGCGCCCCCCGTCACGACGATGCGCATGATCCCGTCGTCCGAATTGGGCGTCGTCAATTTCAGCTCCACCGCTCCCGGGTCGGGTGGCTGCGGGCCCGTGCCCGAGGCCCCGCCGCCACACGTGAGCAGAAGCGGCAGCAGCAGGAGGCTCAGCGCCGTGACGACGACACGGTTGATCATGGCTCCCCTCCTCCTCGAGCGGCGCGGCCCGATCGGACGGGCGCGGAGATGGCCGACGAGCTCAGATGCGCGTGCTTGCGGTCCAGGTACTCCAGCAGGTCGCCCACATCGTACTCGCCGTTGTGATTGCCCACCTCGTCGAGGAGCCGCGCACTTTCGGCGGACAAGCACGCGCCGCCGAGGAAGTGCCCCACCGCGCATCCGAGGTCCACGGTCAGGTCGAACACGCGGAGCGAGGCGACGACGGTGGCCGGCGCTGCCGCCGATCCGGCGATGGAGATTACGATCGTGTCCACGTAGGTCCCGGCGGCCAGCCCGGCCGCGCTGGCCAACCAGCGCACGGTGCCGTCACCCCTACCCGAGTCCGCGACCATGCTCAACCACCCGGTCGCTTGGTGCGTCGCGCGCCACGTCGCGTCTGCTGCGCCGAAGCCGACCGTCGTCACCGCCGCAGAGTCCATCTGTGCCAGGACCGCCCCGGCGGGCACCGAGTCGGGTGCGCCGAGGTGAGTCGCGGTGACGCTCAAGGGCGGAAGCACGCGCAGCGAGTCGACCAGCGTGGCCGGACTGCCCAAGGCTGAGCCGGCGCTCACGGTGATCGTGTCCACATAGGTCCCCACACCCAAACCCGCAGGATCGAGCGTCCAGCGTAGCATGCCGCTTCCCGTGCCGGAGCGGCTCCGGAGCGAGAGCCACCCCGCCGCGCTCGCGTTGGCCGACCACGCCACCGAATCGGTCGACAGGCCGAGCAAGGTCACGGCCTCGGAATCGGTCACCGGGACCTGGTCACCCACCACCACGCTGCGCCCGTGCCCCGGATGCGCGACGGAGAGCTGCACGCCCGTCACGGCCAGGGTCTGAACGACGCGTACCGGGCTGCCCACGACTCCCGGCACCGACACCGTCACCGTGTCCACGTGGCGTCCCGGCGTGAGCCCGGTCGGGTTCATCGACCAACGGATGGGGGCGTATCCCACACCCGTGGATCGGGTGAGCGTCAGCCACGGAGCGGTGTTCGAAGCCCTCCATACCACGTGTCCGCTGGCCGGCCCGGCCAACGGAACCGGCATGGAGTCGGCGCGGACGGCGGAGTCACCGACGGCGAACGTGTCGGACAGCGATATGCTCTGCGTCGTCAGGGTCGTCGGGCCCAACGACATGGTGTACGCGCCGCGGCCGAACGTGGTCGCCAACACCGTCCCGGTCGGCGGATCCACGGCGAGGTCGCTGACGACCACATGAGGCAAACCGGCCACGGCGGTCCAGGTCAGCCCGCCGCTACCGGCGCTGAACAGCCCGAGGTCCGTGCCGACCAGCACAGTGGACGCCTGCGGGAGTGCCAACACCGTGTTCGCGGGTGCGTCCGGCAGGTTGCCGCTGATGTCGGTCCAACTCTGGCCTCCGTCGCTGGTCTCGAACACGTGGCCCGCCCCGAATCCGGACAGCGTGACGTATGCGGTGTTCGCGTCGCGCGGATCGGGCGCGATGTGGGTGACGTAGCGATTGGCAAGGCCCGCCGAGGCATCGTTCCAACTCTCGCCGCCGTCCACCGAGCGCAGGATCTTGCCGTTGCTGCTTCCGACCCAAACGAGCATCGTATCCGCGGGAGAGGGAGCAATGGCCGTGACTGTCCCCCCGCTGGTGATGTCTCCCGAGATCGCCGACCAGCTCGAGCCACGGTCGTCGGTCCGGTAGAGTCGATAGGTGCCGAAGTAGAGGACCGCCGGGTCGAGCGGGGCCGGAACCATCGGTGGAATGAACTGAGCCTTGTCGCCGACGTCGAGCCCGTTCAAGATGCCGCGGAACCCACCCCCATTCACACGCCGTATCGGGCCATACGGCCACTGGTACTCGCTGAAAGCGGTGCCCGACCTCTCCGGATCGAGAATCGAGTACCCCCCATCGCCCCCTGCGGGCCGAGCCCACTGCGTCGACCCCGTATACTCGTCCACACCGTTGTCCAGCGTACCCGCCAGGACGTGCGCGGGATTGCCGACCTCGATCGAAGGACCTGGATAGAAGGTGGTGACGCTCAGATTGCCATTGAGGTTGGTCCAGGTCTTCCCGAGATCGCCGGTGCGGTACACCCCCCCGTCGTTCGTCACGTAGAGGACCGACGGGTCCGGGGCAAACGTGAATCCACGTACATCCACGTGAATGGCCGAGCCGACCTTCACGAACGTCTTGCCCGAGTCGGACGAGAGATAGGGTGAGAGAGAGCCGACGAGCACCGTCGCCGGATCGTCCGGCTTCACGGTCACGAGCCCCTGGTACCACGGCGGAGAGTCGAGGCCGATCGCGGTGCGTTGGGTCCATGTGGCGCCCCCGTCGCTGGACGCCCAGAGCCCGGCCCACGACGAGCCACTGCGATTCTGGGCGCTGACATAGAGAACGGCCGGGCGGGTCGCCGTGATCGCGAGAAAGGCGTCCCCGTTGTCCAGGGTGAATCCGGAGAGCCGGCTCCAGGTGGCGCCGGAGTCCACCGACTTGAAGATCCCGGTGTGGCTCGATTGCGCCTGATAGGGATCGTGCGCCACCGCATACATGACCGCGCTGTCTCCAGGGTCCACCACCAGGTCGGTGGCCGGATAGTACCAACCGGTGCTGAGTGGGTTGGACCAGGTCGCGCCGTCGTCCGTGGACCGCATGATACCGCGATTGGTCGCCAGAACCAGCGTGGAGGCGGCGGCTGTTCCGGAGCCCCGCAGGATCACGATCCGGTCGATGCTGATGCCCCCGCTTCCCCACGGCGTCGCGAACGATGGCGGATCGATATTCGTCCACGTCGCCCCCCCGTCCTGCGAGCGCAGCAGGCCACATCCCGGATACACCGGCGAGTTGGTTTCGCCGGTTCCGACATACACGATATCGGGGTCCAGGGGGTCGAGTCCGATCGCGTCCGTCGGCAAGGCGCACTGACCGTCGGTCAGCGCGGTCCACGACCCTCCGCCGTCGGTCGTCTTCCACGCCCCTCCACCCATCGCCGCGATATAGAGCGTATTGGGGTCACGCGGATCGACGACCAAACGGTTCACGCGCCCGACAAACGTCTCGGGCCCGATGGCGGTGGGGCCGACACTGGTCCAGGAGGGCTGGACCCCGGGCACACGGAACGCGGGTCCGGAGGGCAAAGAGCGTAGCTCCCTGAGGGCCCGACCATACCCCCCATGCGGTATCCTGCCGGCGGGGTACTCTCGTTGACTCAGGAAATACTCGGCACGCCGGCGGGCCGTCTCGCCACCATCGCGCTCCTGTGCGAGCAATGGGCGGAGCGGCAATGCAGCGGCAGTTGCCGCCAGGATCAACGCTATCCCGACGCAATCCAGATACCGCATGGCACTGCGTGGCAAATGACCGGCGATCGAGCCGCCGGAGGGAAGTGGGTGCATCGCCGCGATGTTCTCGGGGTGGGGTCGACGTTCGCAAGGTCGTCCGTCCGGGGAGCGTCTGCAAGGCGGAGACAGAGGCCGACGCCTGGAAGCGCGGTCGTCGGCTCTTCCGCGCGGCGGACCTACCCGATGGCGGCCAGTTGCTTCGACAGCTCTTCCGCGCTCTGCACGCGCTCGGCCCGATCCTTGGACAGCAACCGGAGAACGAGGGCCGACAGCGCGGGCGAGATCGCGGGATCGAGCGTCGCGGGCGGCTCCGGGTCCTCGTGCAGGACCCGGGCGATCAGTGCGATCAGAGAGCCGGCTTCGTGGGGAAGCCGACCGGTGAGGCACTCGTACAGCACCACTCCGGCGGCGTAGAGGTCGCTGCGCACGTCGACCTCCTCGGCCATGAGCTGCTCGGGCGCCATGTACACGGGCGTCCCCACGACGAGCCCCACTTCCGTACGCCCGGAGGCGCCCCCGGCCAAACGGGCCACACCGAAGTCCATCACCTTGAGCACGCCTTCGGCGTCCAGGAGGAGGTTCTGTGGCTTGATGTCGCGGTGGATCACCCCCTGTCCATGCGCCACCGCCAGCGAATCGGCGAGCTGCGCGGCGATGGCCAGAGCCGGCGCCACCTCCAGGTGGCCTCGCGTGTCGAGCAGCTCGCGCAGCGTGATTCCCTCGACGTACTCCATGGTCAGGTAGTACGTGCCCGAAGACTCGCCGAAGTCGTGGATGCGGACGACGTTGCGGTGCGTGATGCGCCGAGCCAAGCGGATCTCGTCCTTGAATCGCTCCACGAGCACCGGGTCGGTGACGAACTCCGGCCTCACCGTCTTGAGCGCGAGCTCCTCGTCCAGATCGAGGTCGCGTACCCGGTAGACGGTACCCATGCCCCCACGCCCCACCACCTGGAGCACCTCGAACCGGTCGGCGAAGCGTTCCCCGGGCACGAGGTTGTGGCCGTCGGCCACAGCCGACTCCTCCTCGTGGGATTCCCTGCGCGCGACCGCGATCTCACTCTGGAGGGCGGCGAGCTGCGTGCGCAGGCGGTCCTCCCGCGCTCTCACCTCCACCGCCATGCCGTCGAACACCCGGGCGAGTCGGCCCAGCGCGTCGTCGCGTTGCGCGACGTCGGCGAGCATTCCCGGGCGGTACGTGCGCGACTCCACGGCGGACGCCGCGGCGATCACCTCCTGGACCTTGGCGATGTAGTCGCGCTGAGCGTCGTTCAGGCGCTTCTTTTCCAGCGACGCACCGATGCGCGCCCGCAAGAGCACCGCGTCGAAGGGCTTCGGCAGGTAGTCTTCGGCACCGGCCTCGACGCAGCGCACGATGTTGTCCATGTCGTCGAGGGCCGAGATCATGATCACGGGCAGGTGTGCGGTGGACGCATCACTCTTGAGGCGCTTGAGCACCTCGTAGCCGTCCAGCCCCGGCATCAACATGTCGAGCAGGACGAGGTCGAAGGGGCTCGCAGCCAGCTTGGCCAGCGCCGCGTGGCCGTCGGCGGCCTGGTCCACGGAGTAGCCCTGGCGCTCGAGGCGCCGGCGCAGCACCTCCCGGTTTCCCTCGTTGTCGTCGACGACCAGGATGCGCGCCCGGGAGACGGCCTCGGCGGAGGTGGGCGCCTCGTGCTCCGCCGCCGTCGCCTCCGGCTCCGCTTCGACCAGACGCTCCGCGGCGGTGAGGATGCGTCGCACGTCGTCGGCAAATTGTTCGTCGCTGGCGCCGGACTCGAGCAGGGGGGTCATCGCCTCGATGATCTCGCGCTGCGGTCCCCTCAAGGCTTCGTACAGTGCCTTGAGGTCGGCGGCCGCGATGCTGGTGTGGCCTGACGAGAGGGAGTCGTTGATCAGCTGGAGCACCCGCCGCGCCGCCTGCAGCGTCTCCTCGAGGGCAGCGCAATGCGTCTCGTTCGCTTCCGCTTCGGCGTCCTCGAGGAGCATCTCCGCGTATCCGACGATGTGATTCACCGGCGTGCGCAGGTTGTGGCGAAGCGACGCCACCTCTCCCGTAGGCCGGGCTTCGCTCACTCGGACGCTCCCAGCAGCGCCACCATCTTCCCGAGCAACCGGTCCAACTCCACCGGCTTGGTGTCGTAGTCGTTGCAGCCGGCCTCCAGGGCCTTCTCCCGATCGCCCTGCATGGCGTGGGCCGTCAGGGCGATGATGGGCACCTCCGCCCCGCTTTGGGTGGCGCGGATGCGGCGGGTCGCCTCCCACCCGTCGATCTCGGGCAGGCTCATGTCCATGAGCACGAGGTCGTAGTCGCCCGAGAGCGCCATGGCCACCCCCCCGGGACCGTCCACGGCGATGTCGACCGTGTACCCTTTTCGCTGGAGCCGCCGCGACAGCATGTCGCGGTTCATCTCGTTGTCCTCCACCAGCAGAATGTGCGCCATGCGGTGCTCCCAGTCAGGTCGCCGATGTGGCGGGCGCGTCG
This sequence comes from uncultured Gemmatimonadaceae bacterium, assembly GCA_964519125.1. Taxonomy (GTDB): domain Bacteria; phylum Gemmatimonadota; class Gemmatimonadetes; order Longimicrobiales; family Gaopeijiaceae; genus SZUA-318. The sequence continues at coordinate 22,482 of CAZFIS010000035.1, forward strand.
ATGCTCGCGTCCCGGGGCATCTCGACGGTGAACGTGGACCCCTGGCCCCGAACGCTGGAAACGTGGATCTCCCCTCCCAACAAGCGCGTGAAGCGGCGGGAGATCGCGAGGCCCAGCCCCGTGCCCCCGTACCGACTGGAGATGGAGCTGTCCGCCTGCGCGAATGCCTCGAACAACCGGGCCAGCTGCTCGGGGGTCATGCCGATGCCGGTGTCCGTGATGGAGAACGCGAGGCTGTCGTCCGCTCGCTCGACCTTGAACGTGATGGTGCCACCCTCGGTGAACTTCGACGCGTTGGAGAGGAGATTCAACAGGATCTGACGGACCTTCGTGCGGTCGGAGCGCATCGCTCCGGCCCCATCTCCCCGTTGGACGTCCAGGCGGTTCTTGTTCCTCGCGACGAGCGGTTGGGCGGTGGCGAGAACCTCGTCGATGAGCGCGTCGATGGGAAACTCCTCGAGGTGCACCTCCATCTTGCCCGCTTCGATCTTGGACAGGTCGAGGATGTCGTTGATCAGCCCCAGCAGATGCCGGCCGGCCGCCCGGATCTTGTCGAGGTCGCTCACCGCCTGCTTCTGGCCGAGCTCGGCCATCTCCTCCTGGAGCATCTCGCTGTAGCCGATGATGGCGTTGAGCGGCGTTCGTAGCTCGTGGCTCATCGAGGCGAGGAACTGGCTCTTGGCCGCATTGGCCTGCTCGGCGTCGTGGCGGGCGCGCAGGAGCTCCGTGATGTCGTGGTACAGGCCCATGAGCCCCACGCGCTCTTCCCCCACGATGACCGGGACGCCGAGGATCTCGACGTCCACCAGGGTGCCATCGCTCCGGCGCCGCCGGCCGATGCCGTGGACGGGGCGTCCGAGCGCTTCCCGGGTGTATCGCACCGCCTCGGAGTGCGTGTCCTCGGTGGAGATCAAATCGTCGAGCTGCCGGCCCACGGCGTCGCCCTGGGGGTAGCCGAACAGGCTCTCGAATGCCGGATTGCACGACACGATCGTGTGGTTCGCGTCCAGCGTCACCGTGGCCACCGGGTTGTTGAGCACCAGGGTCTCGAAGTACTGGCGCTGCCTTCGCGCCGCCGTATAGAGGCGGGCGTTCTCGACGGCGATGGCGGCCTGGGGCGCGAACAGGTTGAGCAGCCGCAGGTCTTCGTCGTTGAATACCCGAGCCGGGTCACCGTGGAGCAACGCGATGGCGCCCACGAGGCGTCGGCCGATGAGGAGCGGAGCCACCATGACCGAGTGCACGACGACGTCCGCGTACTTCACGGACTGGCCGCTCCAGTCCCGATACGACTCGATCATGAGCGGTTCGAGCGTCTGAGCGACCCTCCCCATGGCGCCCTCGCCGAGCTTCAGTCTCGTGCCGATGGAGTCCCTGCCGATGCGCTCGCTGGCCACGACCTCGAGCTCTTCGGCCTCGCTGTCGTAGATGGCGACTTCGCCGCCCGTGACGCCCAGAAGGGTCACCGCGCGCGCGAGCACGGCCTGCAACACCCGTGACAACTCCAGCTCCGCCGACAAGTCGCTGATGGTGTCGAGGAGCGCCTTGTGCTCGTCTCCCCTCCGGCGTTCGGCGACCAGGAGTCGGGCGCGCCCGATGGCGATGCTCGCCTGGTCCGCAGCGGCCTGGAGGACCTCGAAATCCTCATCGGTGAAGGCGTCGGGCTCGCTGCTCTCCACCACGAGCACGCCGATGGTGGCGCCGTCCACGCGCAGCGGAACGTCGACCTCGGATCCGGTGTTCAGGCTCGGGAGATACTGCGCCTCGTGGGTCACGTCGGGCGTATAGTGCAGGCGGCCGTCGTCCACGGCGCGCTGGCTGAGACCCGTGCCCCGCGTCACGCGCCAGTCCTTCGGGACGTCCTTCCAGCCGCGGCTGGCCCTGAGGACACGGTCGCCGGTCCGCTCGTCGAGGAGAAACACGCCGAGGAAGCTGAAGCCGAGGGCCTCGTCGTGGAGGCCGTCCACCATCGACTGATACACCTGCGCCTCATCGCGCGCCGCGGCGATTCCGGTGGTGAGGCGGAGGAGCGCCGCCTGCCGGCGGGTGGCGTGGTTGCGCGGCACCGGGGTGCCGCCCGTCGCGGGCCGAGGTGTGCGCGGTGCGCGGCTCATCGGACGGGCCGGGCCATGAGAGCACGGACCTCGTCGAGGAAATTCCCGTCGCCTGCCCCCTTACGTAGGATACGCGCGACGCCCCCGTTCAGCCGTTCGCGATCGTCGTCGGTGAGATCCTTGCCCGTCATGACGGCCACGGGGATCCAGCGCCACTCGTCCCGCTCACGCAGGGACTCGAGAAAGGCGAACCCGTCCATCTCCGGCATCATGAGGTCGAGGAGAATGAGCGACGGGATCTCGTCTCCGATGCAGTCGAGTGCGATGCGTCCGTTCGCCGCTTCCCGGACCTGGTGCCCCGCCTGCTCCGCCACTCGCCGCACCATGGACCGTGTCGCCGCGTCGTCTTCGATGACAAGGACGCCCGTGCCCTTTGGACCGACGCGCCGGTCGATGACCTCGGTGAGATGGGCGCGGTCGATGGGCTTGGTGAGGTGCTCGGACGCTCCCAGGGCCAGGCCCAGGTTCCGGTCGTCGACCATCGTGGTCATCACCACCGGAATGTCCCGCGTAACCGGGTCCTCCTTGAGGGCGGTGAGCACGGCCCAGCCGTCCATGCCCGGCATGACGACGTCGAGGGCGATCATCGCGGGGTGCTCGGCCCGGGCCACCGCGATCCCCTCTTCACCGGTGGCCGCACGCAGGACCCGGATCGGCTCCTTCTCCAGCATCTTGCCGAAGAGCTCACGAGCGGCCGGGTCATCGTCGATGACGAGAACCGCGGGTAGGCCGGCAGCATCCGAAGCCCTCGCCGACACCGGCGCCGCGACCTCTTCGGAAGAGGGCAGTGCACGACGTGCGGGTAGCTTCACGGTGAAGCTCGTGCCCTCTCCGGGTGTGCTCTCCACCGCAACGGAGCCACCCATCATCTCGCAGAACTTCTTGCTGATGGCCAGCCCGAGCCCCGTACCACCGTACTTCGCGGCGGTGGTGGCCTCGGCCTGTGAAAACGCCTGGAACAGCCTTCCGATCTGTTCCCCGGTCATTCCGATGCCCGTGTCCCGGACGGTGAAGCACATATCGTCGTCCGTGCGCCCCACGGTCAGGGTGATGGTGCCGTGGTCGGTGAATTTCGCCGCGTTGGACAGCAGGTTGAGCAGGATCTGCCGGACCCGCGTGGCGTCGGCGTACAAATCGTCGACCTCGTCGCCCACCTCGACCACGAGACGATTGCCGTTCTTGCCGATGAGCGGCTCGACGGTGGCCTCCACGCTCTCCACCAGCGGCGACACGGCGAACGTCTCCGGGTTCAGCTCCATCTTCCCGGCCTCGATCTTCGACAGATCCAACACGTCGTTGATGAGCGTCAGCAGGTGACGCCCCGCAGCGTGGATCTTCCGCAGGTCGGGGATGAACGCCTCCTGCCCGCCGTCGGCGGCGTCCTCCTGCAGCATCTCGCTGTAGCCGAGGATCGCGTTGAGGGGCGTGCGCAGCTCGTGGCTCATCGACGCGAGGAACTGACTCTTCGCCGTGTTCGCGGTCTCGGCTTCGCTGCGTGCCTTCAGGAGCTCCGTGATGTCGTGGTAGAGCCCCATCATGCCGACGCGCTCGCCGTTCACCACGACGGGAACCGCCAGCACCTCGACGTCCACCATCGTGCCGTCCCGGCGCCGGCGACGGCCCACCCCACGCACCGTGGCGTCCACCGCCCTCGCGGTGTAGCCGACGGCCTCGGAGCGCGTGTCCTCCGTGGTGATCAACTCGTCGAGGTTGCGTCCCACGAGCTCGGCCTGCACGTACCCGTACAGCCTTTCGAACGCCGGGTTGGCCGAGACCACGTGGTGGTCGGGATCGAGCGTGACGATGGCCACCGGGCTGTTCCGGACAAGCTCCTGCAGGTACTGCCGTTCCCTCTCTGCGTCGGCGTACAGGCGCGCGTTCTCGATGGCGACGGCTGCGTGGGGGCCGAACATGTTGAGGAGCCGGAGGTCCTCGGCGCCGAAGATCTTGCCCCGCTCCGTGGTCCACACGTTGAAGGCTCCGACCAAGCGTCCGCGCATATGCAGCGGTGACGCGAGCGCCGCGTGGGCCTCGATCCTGGCGTACTGCCCCGATCGTCCGGACCAGTTGGCGTAGTCGGCGATGATGAGCGGCTCGCCGCTTTCCGCCGAGTGGCCCATGGCTCCTTCGCCCAGCCCGAGGCGCATGCCCACCGTAGACGGGGACACGTGAACGTTGGCGGCAACTACGAACTCCTGCGTGGATTCGTCGAACACGGCCAACTCGCCCGCCGTCGCCCCGAGGATACCCACCGCACGCTCGAGCACCGCCTGCAGGAGGCGGGAAAGCTCCAACTGGGAAGACAGGTCGGCCATCGTCTCCAGGAGGGCGCGCTGCTCCTCGCCTCTGCGGCGCTCGATCTGGAGGAGACGCTGCTGCTCCTGAGCCAGGCGGGCGCGGGCGATGGCGATGCCGGCTTGATTTGCCGCGGCGCTCAGGATCTCGAGGTCCTCGTCACCGAAGGCGTTGGGCCGCTCCGATTCCACCACGAGCACACCCACCGGCTTGCCGTCGATCACCAGGGGGACGTCCACCTCGCACCCGGTGCTGAGGCCGGGAACATACTCCGGCTCTCCGGAGACGTCGGGCGTGTAGTGCAACCGGCCCGTGGCGATGGCGCGGTGGCTCAGGCCCTGTCCCGCGGGGATGACCATGTCGTCCGGGATGTCCGACCATCCCACGCTGGCGCGCATGCGGCGCGCCCCGGTGGCCTCGTCCACGAGGAAGATGCCCACGAACTGGTAGCCCAGGGAATCGTCACGCAGCCCGTGCACGACCCGATGGCAGATCGAGTCCTCGTCGCCTGCTTCGGCGATTCCTGTGCTCAGGCGCAGGAGCGCTGCCTGGCGACGCGCAAGGGTATTGCGCCGCCTGGACGGATGGGGGGTAGGCATGTCGGGAGGGCCTCCACAGTGTTGCGCTGGGGCCACCACTATGGGTCCGGAAGGTGGAGTTGCGCAATCGAAACGACGGGGCGCCCCGAACATCCCGCATTATTGCTGCTGCCTGCGACCTCCGTGGGGAAGGGGCCGCGCAGGCCGCAGCCGACCCTTGGCTCCGAACAGGGTTCCGGTCTCCGCCGTCTTGATGCGTTCGCATCCGTCCTGTTCGATTAGCTCTCCCTCCGCCCCTCGAGAGGCCCCCATGCCCGCAGACTCCCCTGGAACGCCTCGTGCCACGCCGCGCGACTACTCTCCCCTCATCGCACGGGAGCTGGGTGCGACCGTCCAGCAGGTGCGCGCCACCGCCGAGCTTCTCGAGGGCGGGGCGACCGTCCCGTTCGTCGCGCGCTACCGCAAGGAGGCCACGGGCTCCCTGGACGAGGTGCAGGTCGCAGCCGTGCGGGACCGGCTGGCGCAGCTCGCCGAGTTCGACAAGCGCCGCGACGCGATCCTGTCGTCGCTGGAGGAGCGCGGGCTGCTCGACGAAGCCCTCCGTCGTCGGATCTTTCAGGTGGAGACGCTGAACGCGCTGGAGGATCTCTACCTGCCCTACCGCCCGAAGCGGCGCACCCGCGCAACGGCTGCGCGCGAGGCGGGACTCGAGCCGCTGGCGAAGGAGCTGCTGGCGCAGACGGGGACGCACATCGACCTCTCGTCCTTCGAGGACCCGGAGACCGCCCTCGCGGGCGCTCGCGACATCCTCGCGGAGGATGTCAGCGAGGACGCGCAGGCGCGCGCCGAGTTGCGGGACCTCTTCGCACGCCGCGCCCTGTTGTCTTCGGCGGTGGTCAAGAAGAAAGAAGCTGAGGCGGCGAAGTTTCGCGACTGGTTCGACTGGTCGGAGCCGCTCCCACGGGCGCCGTCGCACCGCATCCTCGCCATTCTGCGAGGGAGCGGCGAGGGTTTCCTGAGAGTGCAGGCCCGGCCGGACGAGGCCGATGCCCTGGCGCGTCTGAGGCGTCGCTATCTCCGCAGCAGCGGATTCGCGACCGAGCAGGTGGCCCTCGCCCTGGAGGACAGCTACAAGCGACTGCTGGCGCCGAGCCTGGAGCGCGAGGCTTTGAAGGAGGCGAAGGCGCGGGCGGACGAGGAGGCGATCCGCATCTTCGTGACGAA
>CAZFIS010000036.1:0-28211 GCA_964519125.1 uncultured Gemmatimonadaceae bacterium
ATAGCTGACAGCGGATCCAGACACGACCGAGCGGCGGGCCCTCTCCGACGAGAGGGCCCGCCGCTTTTTCATGCACCTGACCCGAGAGAACCACCATGGCGCGCATTCTGATATTCGACACGACCCTGCGAGACGGGGAGCAATCACCCGGGGCGAGCATGACCGCGGGCGAGAAGCTCCGCATGGCGCATGAGATCGCGGGCCTCGGCGTCGACGTGATCGAGGCGGGCTTCGCCGCGAGCTCGCTCGAGGACGCCGAGGCGATCGGCCAGGTGGCCCGCGAGGTGCGCGGGCCGGTCGTGGCCGCGCTCGCACGAGCCAGCACGGGCGACGTGGAGGCGGCGGCCCGCTCCCTGGAAGCCGCTCCGCGTCCGCGCATCCACACGTTCATCGCCACCTCCGACATCCACCTCTCGCGCAAGCTCCGCATCAGTCGCGACGAGTGCCTGGAACGAGCCGCCCGCGCCATCGAGCTCGCCCGCACGCTCGTGGACGACGTCGAGTTCAGCGCGGAGGACGCGATCCGCTCCGACCTCGACTTCCTGTGCGAGGTCGTCCGGGTCGCCGTCGAGGCCGGCGCCACCACGATCAACGTGCCCGACACCGTCGGTTACGCCCTTCCCGGCGAGATGTCGCGCACGGTGCGCACGCTCCTGGAGCGGGTTCCGGGCCTCTCGGAGCGTGTCGTCAGCGCGCACTGCCACAACGACCTTGGCCTGGCGGTGGCCAACTCCATCGCCGCGGTCGAGGCCGGAGCGCGCCAGGTGGAGTGCACGGTGAATGGGATCGGCGAGCGCGCGGGCAACGCCGCGCTCGAGGAGATCGTCATGGCGTTGAGGGTGCGCAGCAACGCGATGGGCCACGACACCGGCGTGAAGTCCGAGGGCCTGTACCGGGCCAGCCGGATGCTCGCGCATCTCACGGGGATCCACCCGCAGCCCAACAAAGCCGTGGTGGGACGCAACGCGTTCTCGCACGAGGCCGGCATCCATCAGCACGGCATGCTCCAGGATCCCGGGACGTACGAGATCATGACTCCGGCCTTGGTCGGCCAGCCCGCGAGCGAGCTGGTTCTGGGCAGGCACTCCGGTCGGCACGGCCTGGAGGCCCGCTTCAAGAAGCTCGGCTACAGCCTGACGCACGAGGAGCTGGATCGCGTGACGCGCGACTTCAAGGAGCTGGCCAAGCGAAAGAAGGACGTCCTCGACGAGGATCTCCTCTCTCTCCTGCACTACGGCGTCATGGACGACGTCCCCGAGGTGCACCACCTCGAGAGTCTCGAGGTGGTCTGCGGCGGTGAGGTCTCCCGGGCGCGCATCACGCTCATGAGCGAGGGCGGCGTGCCGCGCACGGCTCAGGGCGAAGGGGACGGGCCCATCTCCGCGACGTTCGCCGCGACGGACAAGCTCACGGACTTCAACGTGGTCATCGAGGACCTCCAGCTCCGGGCGGCCACGCCGGGGCGGGACGCCATGGGGGAGGTGAGCCTGCGCGCGCGCATCGACGGGCAGACGTTCACGGGCCGTGGCGGGCACACCGACGTCGTGTTCGCGTCCGCGAGGGCGTACCTGCACGCGATCAACAAGGCCGAGCAGGCCCGGATCCTGGAGGCGCGCGGGCTGGCCCGCGCGGGCGACCTGTGGGGCGTCTGAGGAGGGATCCGCCGGCAGGCGACGCCGCGGCGGCGCCGACGGGCGGCGACCTGATGTGCCGAGCGCTGCACGCGGAAGGCGTGAGGGTCCTGTTCGGTCACCCGGGAGGCGCGATCCTCCCGTTCTACGACGCGCTGCACCGCGACGGCCGGCTGAAGCACGTGCTCACGCGCCACGAGCTGGGTGCGGCGCACGCGGCGGACGGCTACGCGCGCTCCACCGGACAGGTGGGCGTCTGCGTGGCCACGAGCGGGCCCGGCGCCACCAACCTGGTGACGGGCCTGGCGACGGCCATGATGGACTCGGTTCCGGTCGTGGCCATCACCGGTCAGGTGGCCCGCGCGGCCATGGGCACCGAAGCGTTCCAGGAGACGGACATCCTCGGAGTGACGGCGCCCGTGACCAAGTACGGCTTCCTGGCGGACGACGCGGACAGGCTCTCCGACGTCTTCGCGGAGGCGTTTCGCCTCGCGCGCTCCGGACGTCCCGGCCCGGTCCTCATCGATGTGCCGAAGGACGTGCAGATGCAGCAGGTCGAGGGCTGGGTGCCGTCGGGGTGGAACGCGAACGGCGCGGGCCGCGGCGGCGTCGGCACGAGCTCGGCGGTGGCTGAAGCGCTCGACCGCGCCGCCGCGATGGTCAACGCGGCCGAGCGTCCGGTCCTGATGGTGGGACGCGGCGTGCTGCTGGCGAACGTCTCGTCGGCCGTGCGGCGCCTTGCCGATTGGGCGGAACTCCCGGTCGTGACGTCGCTCCTCGGCCTGGACGCGTTCCCGTCCAGCCATCCGCTCGCGCTCGGTTTGCCGGGCATGCACGGGACGCCGCGCGCGAACCGCGCCATCCAGGAGGCCGACCTGATCCTGGGGCTCGGCATCCGCTTCGACGACCGGGTCATTGGACGCGCCAAGGACTTCGCCCCTCGGGCGAAGATCGTCCACTTCGAGATCGACCCGACGGTGGTCGGGCGTACGATCCGCGCCGACCACTGGGTGCCGGGCGACCTGGCCGAGACCCTGCCGGGGCTGATCCAGCGTATCCGGCCGCGGACCCGGCCGCAGTGGCTCCAGCGGCTCGGGACGTGGGCCCGCGAGGCGGGGGCGGGCGAGCCGCTCGCGGCCGGCACCGGTCCGCTGAGGGCGCGTGACGTCATCCGTGCGCTCGCCCATCAGATCAGCCGGAGCCGCTCGATCGTCGTGACCGACGTGGGACAGCACCAGATGTGGCTGGCCCAGGAGCTGCCCGACGTGGAGCCGGGTGCGCACCTCACCTCGGGCGGGCTCGGCACGATGGGCTACGCACTCCCGGCGGGGATCGGCGCCGGGGTCGCGCACCCCGGCCGCGAGGTGTGGGTCCTGGCCGGTGACGGTGGCTTCCAGATGAACATCCAGGAGCTGGCCACGGCGGCCCAGGAGCGCCCGCGGCTGCGGATCGCGGTGGTGAACAACGGCTTCCTCGGCATGGTGCGCCAATGGCAGGAGCTGTTCTACCAGCGGCGGTACTCGGCCAGCGAGATCTCGGGGCCCGACTTCGTGGCCGTGGCGCTCGCGTACGGGATTCCGGCGCGGTCGGTCAAGCGACGGGAGGACCTCGGAGCCGCGCTCGAGTTCGCGAGCGCGTGCGACGGCCCGGCGCTCCTCGACCTGCGCGTCGTCCGTGAGGAGAACGTCTATCCGATCGTTCCCTCGGGGGCCGCGCTCGACGAGTTCGTGACGGCGTCCGGAGCGAGATCTCGATGAGCAGCCACGAGAGGTGGATCATACACGTGACCGACCGCCCCGCGGTGGTCGAGCGGATCCTCGGCACCCTGCGCAGGCGAACGGTATCGGTGTCCGGGCTCACGGTGTCGCGGGCGTCCGCGACGACGCAGAAGCTGGTGGTGGACGTGGAGATGAACGGTGGTATGGAGGAGCGGATGAGGGCGGAGCTGGAAGCGAGCCCGGACGTCATCCATCTCGAGCGCACGCGGAGGGCGGAGGAGCCCGACGCGGCGGCCCATTCAGAGAAAACGACAGGAGCGTACCCGATGAGCAGTGCCACGCTATACGAGCAGACCGCCGCCGATCCGGAGCTGATCCGTGGGAGGCGCGTGGCGGTGATCGGATATGGGAGCCAGGGGCATGCGCACGCCCTGAACCTGCGTGACAGCGGCGCGACCGTGGTGGTGGGCCTGCACGAGGGGAGCGGCTCGGCGGAACGTGCCCGCAAGGCCGGACTCACGGTGATGGCGGTGGACGAGGCGGCACAGCGGTCCGACCTCATCGCCATCCTCATTCCCGATCCGATCCAGCCGGACGTCTACCACAAGCAGATCGAGCCGCACCTGAAGAAGGGCGACGTGATCCTGTTCGCCCACGGGTTCAACGTGCACTACAAGGAGATCCAGCCGCCGGAGGGTGTGGACGTCGTGCTGGTCGCGCCCAAGTCTCCGGGCGACATGGTGCGCCGTGAGTACCAGGCCGGTCGCGGAGTCCCCGCGCTCATCGGCGTGCACCAGGATGCGAGCGGCAAGGCGAGGGACCTGGCGCTCTCCTACGCGCACGCGCTGGGGTGCACGCGGGCGGGCGTGCTCGACACCGACTTCGGCTCGGAGACCGAGACCGACCTGTTCGGCGAGCAGGCCGTGCTGTGCGGCGGCTTCTCCGCCCTCGTGAAGGCGGGCTTCGAGACGCTCGTCGACGCGGGCTACGATCCGCGCCTCGCGTACTTCGAGTGCCTCCACGAGCTTAAATTGATCGTGGATCTCGCATACGCGAAGGGGCTCTCGGGGATGCGGGCCGAAGTGAGCGACACCGCTGAGTTCGGTGACTACGTCAGCGGTCCGAGAGTGGTCGGCGAGGCCAGCCGGACGGTCATGAAGGACATCCTCGGCGAGATCCAGTCGGGTGCCTTCGCCCGGCGCTGGATCGATGAGTGGCGTAGCGGCGGCGACAACTTCAAGCGCATGCGCGAGGAGGAAGGCCGCCATCCGATCAACGAGGTGGGCACCGGCCTGCGCAGTCGCATGGCCTGGCTGCACGAGGAGGGAGCGGCATCGTGAGCGATTCGCCTCTGGTTCCCTGGATCTGGAAGGACGGCGCGTTCGTCCCCTGGCAAGACGCCAACATCCATATCCTGAGCCACGTGGTGCACTACGGATCGTCGGTCTTCGAGGGGGTCCGCTGCTACGAGACGCCGGAGGGCCCGGCGTTCTTCCGCCTGCGCGATCATCTGCGTCGCCTGGAGGAGTCGGCCCGCATCTACCAGATGCCCCTGAAGCACGAGGCCGGCGAGCTCGCGGAGGCGAGCCGGGAGCTCTTCCGCAGGAACGAGATGACCGAGGGTTACCTCAGGCCCCTCGTCATCCGCGGCTTCGGTGCCCTGGGCCTCAACCCGACGGCAAGCCCTGTGGAGACGTACCTCATGGGCTGGCCGTGGGGGCAGTACCTCGGCGCCAAGGCGCTCGAGGAGGGCGTGGACGCCTGCGTCTCCACATGGTTACGGCCGGCGCCGAACACGTTCCCGGCCCTGGCCAAGGCCGGCGGAAACTACCTCAACAGCCAGCTCATGAAGTTGGAGGCCGCGAGGAACGGCTACGCCGAAGGGATCGCGCTGGGGCCGGGCGGTGTTCTGAGCGAAGGCGGTGGCGAGAACATCTTCGTCGTCCGGAAGGGTGAGGTTCTCACCCCGGAGCTCGACGGGACGATGCTCGACGGCATCACGCGCAACACGATCCTGGCGCTGTGCGGCGATCTCGGCATCCCCGCGCGTGAGGCCCGCATCCCCAGGGAGGCACTCTACACGGCGGACGAAGCGTTCTTCACGGGTACGGCGGCCGAGCTGACTCCGATCCGCAGCGTGGATCGGATCCCGATCGGCGACGGTGTGGGCCCGCTGACGCGCCGTCTCCAGACGGCGTACATGGATCTCGTGCGGGGCAGGAGCCCCGATCCTCGGGGGTGGCGCGAGGTGATCGCGCAGCCGGCCTCGGCGGGTGTAGCGTGACGGGGGCCCGGCGAGGAAACGGATCCCCCGACCCCGGCGCGCACAACAGTGCGGGCATGCTGCTGGGGCGCGACCGCGCCCCGGCACGGGCCATGCTGCGTGCTGTCGGGTTCGGAGACGACGACTTCGGGAAGCCGCTCGTCGGCATCGCGAACACGTGGACCGACACGACGCCCTGCAACGCCGGGCTCCGGGACGTCGCGAAATGGGTGCGCGAGGGAGTGCGCGAGGCCGGAGGCGTTCCGGTCGAGTTCAACACGGTCGCGGTCTCGGACGGTATCACGATGGGCACGCAGGGGATGCGTGCGTCCCTCATCAGCCGGGAGGTGATCGCCGACTCGATCGAGGTCGTGGGACGGGGCTACTCGTTCGACGCGATCGTGGCGCTGTCCGGGTGCGACAAGACGATCCCGGGCTCGGTCATGGCGCTCACGCGCCTCGACGTGCCCGCGCTCATGCTCTACGGTGGCTCCATCCAGCCGGGGCACTACCGCGGGCGCGACCTCACCGTCCAGGACGTCTTCGAGGCGGTGGGCGCGGCTGCGGCCGGAAAGATGAGCGACGACGAGCTGGCGAACATCGAGCGCGCCGCGTGCCCGGGCGCCGGTGCCTGCGGCGGTCAGTTCACGGCCAACACGATGGCGACGGTGTTCGAGGCGATGGGCATCTCGCCGATGGGGGCCAACACGGTACCGGCCACCGATAGCGCCAAGGCGGACGTGGCACGGGCCGCCGGCGCACGCGCTGTCGCTCTGGCGCGGGAGGGGCTCCGCCCCTCCGCGATCCTCACGCGCGACGCGTTCGAGAACGGGATTGCCATGGCGGTGACCACGGGCGGCTCCACGAATGCGGTGCTGCACCTGCTCGCGCTGGCGCGGGAGGCCGGCATCGAGCTCGACATCGACGCGTTCGATGAGATCAGCGCCCGCACGCCGGTGCTCGCCGACCTGAAGCCGGGCGGACGGTACGTGGCCACGGACCTGCACCGCGCGGGTGGCGTGGCCGTGATCGTGAGGCGCCTCCTGGAGGCGGGCCTCGCGCACGGCGACGCGCGCACCGTGAGCGGGAGGACGCTCGCGGAGGAAGCCGCGAACGCGGAGGAGACGCCGGACCAGCCGGTGGTGAGGCCGCTGGCCGAGCCACTCAAGAGCCGCGGCGGGCTCGTCATCCTCAAGGGGAACCTGGCGCCGGACGGGTGTGTCTTGAAGACCGTCGGTCACGCGAAGACTCGCCATGAGGGGCCCGCTCGTGTGTTCGAGGGCGAAGAGGAGGCGTTCGCGGCGGTGCAGAACGGAAGGATCGAGCCCGGAAGCGTCATCGTCATCCGTGGCGAAGGACCGCGGGGCGGGCCCGGCATGCGGGAGATGCTCGCGGTCACGGCCGCGGTGGTCGGGCAGGGTCTGGGAGACTCGGTGGCGCTGATCACGGACGGGCGTTTCTCGGGAGCCACGCATGGGTTCATGGTCGGTCACGTCGCGCCCGAGTCCGTCGACGACGGGCCGATCGCGGCCGTGCGGGACGGCGACCGGATCACGATCGACCTGGACGCGCGCAGGGTGGACGTCGACCTCTCCGACGACGAGATCCGCGCGCGCGTGAAAGCCGCCGGCCTGAAGCCGACGCCCGTGCCACCCGGCGTGATGGCCAAGTACCAGCGGCTCGTCTCGTCGGCGTCGACCGGGGCGACCACAGCGGGAGGTAGGTGATGCCGAGGACGCTCCTCGACAAGATCTGGGACGCGCACGTCGTCCACTCCGAGGAAGGCGAGCCCGAGCTCCTGTACGTCGACCTGCATCTGCTGCACGAGGTGACGTCCCCGCAGGCGTTCGAAGGGTTGCGCCTCGCGGGGCGGCGCGTGCGTCGCCCCGATTTGTGCGTGGCCACCGTGGACCACAACGTGCCGACGACCGACCGGTCGCTGCCCGTGCTCGACTCGATCGCTCGGAAGCAGATGGAGGTCCTTCGGCAGAACGTGGCGGAGTTCGACATCCGCCTGTTCGACGTGAGCGACGTGCGCCAGGGCATCGTCCACGTCATCGGGCCCGAGCTGGGGCTCACGCGGCCCGGAATGATCATCGTGTGCGGTGACAGCCACACCTCCACGCACGGCGCATTCGGGTCGCTGGCGTTCGGGATCGGCACCTCGGAGGTCGAGCACGTACTCGCCACGCAGACGATCCCGCAGCGCCGGCCGCGCTCGATGGAGATCCGCCTGGAGGGCACGCCGCCCGACGGCATCACCGCGAAGGACCTGATCCTCGCGGTCATCGGGCGGATCGGCGTGGCGGGCGGCGCCGGCCACGTTGTCGAATACACCGGCGCCGCCATCCGTGCCCTGTCGATGGAGGGGCGGATGACGATCTGCAACATGTCGATCGAGGCCGGGGCGCGCGCCGGGATGATCGCCCCCGACGAGACGACGTTCGCGTACCTCCGCGGGCGGGAGCTCGGGCCCTCGGACGAGGAGTACGAGGGGCTCGTGGAGGAGTGGCGGGACCTCGCGAGCGATGCGGGCGCGCACTTCGATGCCACGACCGTCCTCGACGTGAGCGCGCTCGATCCCCAGGTGACGTGGGGCACGAACCCCGGCATGGTCGTGCCGATCTCCGGGCGCGTGCCCGACCCGGACGCGGCGCCCGACGCGGCCTCGCGCGACGCCGTGGAGCGGGCGCTCGCCTACATGGACCTGCGACCCGGGACGCCCGTCGAGGCGATTGCGCTCGACCGGATCTTCATCGGCTCGTGCACGAACGCGCGCATCGAGGACCTGCGCGAGGCGGCGTCCGTGGTGCGGGGACGACGCGTGCACGAGGGCGTGCGCGCGATGGTGGTGCCCGGATCGGGGCAGGTCCGCCGTCAGGCCGAGGTGGAGGAGCTCGACCGCGTCTTTCTGGACGCGGGCTTCGAGTGGCGCGAGGCCGGCTGCTCGATGTGCCTGGGGATGAACCCGGACATTCTCGCGCCGGGCGAGCGGTGCGCGTCCACGTCCAACCGCAACTTCGAGGGGCGGCAGGGACGGGGGGGGCGCACGCACCTCGTCAGCCCGGCGACCGCGGCGGCTGCGGCCGTGGCGGGCCACTTCGTCGACCCACGAGCACTGACGACCTGAGGAGCCGATGGATCCGTTCAGGAAGCACACCGGTGTCGTCCTGCCGCTCGATCGGGCGGACGTCGACACCGACCAGATCATCCCGAAGCAATTCCTCAAGCGGGTCGAGCGGACCGGCTACGGGGAGTTCCTCTTCCACGACTGGCGGCGCACGCCGGAGGGCGAGCCGATCACCGACTTCGCGCTGAACCTGCCGGAGCACGCGGGTGCGTCGATCCTGGTCGCGCGGCGGAACTTCGGATGCGGGTCGTCGAGGGAGCACGCGGCGTGGGCTCTCAAGGACTACGGGTTCCGGGCCGTGATCGCACCGAGCTTCGCTGATATCTTTCGCGGCAACGCGGACCAGAACGGGCTCGTGGCTGTCACGCTGGAAGAGGACGAGGTCGATGAGCTGATGCGACGGGCGAGCGGCGGGGACCCGTACCGCTTGACCGTGGATCTCGAGCGACGCACGGTGAGCGACCAGGACGGACTCAGCATGGAGTTTTCGATAGATGATTTTCGGCGCACATGTCTGCTAGAGGGACTCGATCGGATCGGGCTCACGCTCCGCCACGAGGACAGCATCCGGGCGTACGAGGCGCGCCGGTGGCCGTCGCTCGCCGGCTCTTGAGCGGCGGACGGTCGCCCAGGGCGGCCGCTCCGGCATGATGGACACGCTCACCGTACGCGGCCTGGTCCGGAAGTTCGGATCCCTCGTCGTGCTGGATCACGTCGGCCTCGCGGTCCCGGCCGGCCACATCGCCGTCCTGCTCGGTCCCAACGGCGCGGGCAAGACGACGCTTCTGCGCTGTGTGGTCGGCGCCGACCGCCCGGACGCCGGCGAAGTGCTCCTGGACGGCAGGCCGCTCGACGAGACGGATCCGTCGGTCCGCGCGGCGCTCGCGACCGCGCTCGACGACATCGACTTCTTTCCCGACCTCTCGGTGGTCGAGCATCTCGAGCTCCTCGCGTTCGCGCATGGAGGTGACGGCGGCGCGGTCGACGCCGTCGTGCAGCAGCTCGGCCTGCACGAGGCGCGCGACCAGTTGCCCGCCACGCTCTCCAGCGGGCAGCGCCGCCGCCTGGCGCTCGCTTCCTGCTTCGTCCGTCCGCGCCGCCTGCTCGTCCTCGACGAGCCGGAGCAGCGACTGGATGTTCCCGGACGCGCCTGGCTCGCCGAGCAGCTCCTGCGCGAGAAGGAAGCGGGCACGGCGGTGCTCATGGCGTCGCACGACCCCGAGCTCATCGACAAGGTCGCGGACACGCGTATCGAGATCGGCCGATGAGCTCGGTGGCGGCCGCCGCTCCGGCCCCTTCGGCGCGCCGGTGGCGGTCGCAGCTGCGCCGGGCGCGCCGGGCGCATCACGATCGATCCCTCGGCGACGCCTTCACCGATCTCTACATGCTGCTCTGGCTCGTCCTCGTATACGGGGGAGCCCTGGCGGCATCCATTCACCGCCACCTCCAGGAGCCGTCCCGCTTCATGGGGGCGTCGGCCGAGCGCTACTGGATCGGCGTGGCTGTGCTCCTGGCCGGGACGGGGCTGGCGTGGCGAGGCCTGAGGGCGGTCGGTCCGCTCCTCGCCACTCCGGCCGAGCAGGCGTGGGGTATCTCCACGCCGGTCGACCGCAGGGGGTGGCTCCTGCCGCGCTTCGTCTGGCTCGTGTTCGCGGGCGCGGTTGTCACGGCGGTCCTGGCCATGGTGGTGGCCCTGCTCGGGCTGCACATCCACGCGTTGGGCTGGGCGGCTTTCGGTGGGGCGGTGTGGGGGGTGGCGGGCGTGGCCTGGACGGTGCCGGCGCAGGGCGGAGCGACGCGACGCCGCTGGCCCAGCGTCCCGGGCGTCATCCTGACCGGCCTGGGCGCGCTCGTGGCCGCTGTGGTCGTGTTCACGCACTACACGGGGCGGGTGCTCCTCCACCCCGTCCTTCCCCCCGCCGTGCCGGTCGTCGGCGTGGGGCTCGCGCTCGCGGCTACGGCCCTCGTCCTCGCCGTGCGCACGCTTCCCCGCCTCGACCTCGTCGATCTCGGCTCCGGGGCCCAGATTGCCGTGGCGGCCGCCACGGCGACGATCGGCCTCGACCTGTCGCTCCTCTCGGGCGTCCTCGACCAGCGCAGGTGGCGGAGCGTGGGCAAGGTGAGGAGCCGGCCGTTCCTCTCCATCTTTCCCGGACGGACATCGGCGCTGCTCCAGGCGGAGCTCAGGCGCCAGGTGCGCCGCCCGGGCGCGCTAGGGGCGTGGGTCGCGCTCGTTCTGGTCCAGTACGCCATCGCGGTCGTGGTTCCCTCGGCGGCGGGCGTCGCTCACGTGATCATCGCCTATCTGGCCGCCAACCGGTTGACCGGCGGGCTGAGGACCCTGGGCAAGTCTCCCGGGCTCCGTAGGGCGATCGGGGGGGACGAGACCCAGACGCGCCTCGTGCACCTCATCGTTCCGGCCGTGGGGCTCGCCGTGTGGTGGGCCGTGACCTGGCCGGCGGGCGGGTCCCACGTGGCGCTCTTCGACCTCCCGGTGGTTCTCGGAGTCCTGGCGGCGTCGTACCGAGCCGCGACCCGCCCACCCATGACCTACGGGGGGGCGGTCATGGAGACGCCGCTCGGCCTCTTCCCGGTGGAGCTGGTCATGCAGCTCGCACGCGGCCCCGACCTGCTTGCCGTGGCGATCCTCATCCACGCGATGGGGACGAGGTAGCCCGTACACCTCCCGGGAACACCGGCGGACGTATTGCGCTACCACCCGCGTCGTGATAGTTGTTCGCACTTCGGCATTTCGGCCCTCCCGCTTGAGGACGGCCCGGGACTCCATGCTCGGCCCCACGAACCATCGACGTAGTCGTCGGCTGATCGCCACCACGCTTTTCGCGTTGGTGGCTCAGGCGATGCTCGCCATGGCTTCGCCCCTGGCCGACGTGTATTACCACCGATTCGGGCCCGTCCAGGTGGAGTCGACCGGGTCGCATCACGCCTCCAGCGCCTCCAGCATGTGCCCGGAGTGTGCCGCGCTCCAGACCATGGCCGTGCTGGGCTCAGTGGCGTACGTGCTGCGCTCGAGTTGGCAACGCGAGGCCGAGCCCCCCGCACCCGTGCGGATCAGCCGCCAGGTGCTCCGCCCCGCCCACCGCTTCGCCCGCGCTCCCCCGTCCGCCCCGGACGCACTTCTCTAGACAGCTCCACGTACGGAAGGGCGCGCTCGCGTCCTATCCGCCTGTCACGCACCCCCATCGTGGGGGCTTGCGCGTGCGTTCCACCATGGGGAAGCCATGCTCACATCCATCATCGCCGTCGTCGCGCTCGGCAGTACGGTGCTCGGCGGCGGCACATTCCAGGACCGTGCGGGGCCCGACAGCGTGCCGCCGCTCGTGATCACCCGGCAGCAGGCCGTGTCCGAGGCGCTGGCCCACAACCCGCAACTGCGCGCGGCGCGCCAGCGGGTCGACCAGGCGCGTGCCCGGGTATGGGAGTCGGTCGAGCTCCCGGATCCTGCCGGCACGTATACCCCCGCCACGAAGGAAGCCGGGCTCGTCTTTGCGGTGCCGTTCCCCGACAAGCTCAGGCTGTCGGGTGACGCCGCGCACTCCGACCTGAAGGCCACGGAGTTCGACTTCGACGAGGCGAGCCAGCAGATCGCGTCCCAGACCGCGCAGGCGTACGACGCCCTTCTGGTGGCCCTGCGTCACGAGCACGATTACCGCGACGCCGTGGGGCTCGCCGACGACTTCGTGGCGAAGACACAGGCGCGCTACACCGGCGGCACCGCCGCCAAGCTGGACGTGATCAAGGCCAAGGTCGACCGGGCGCAGGCTCAGAACGCGCTCATTGCGAGCCAGCTCGACGTGTCCAATGCGCGGGCGGCGCTGAACCGGCTGCTCGCGCGCGCGTTGGGAGCGCCCCTCCAGTTGGCGGACAGCCTGAGCATGCCCGATTCCCTCGGCTCGCTCGACGACCTGCGCGCGCTGGCGATTCGGTCGCGTCCGGATCTGCGTAGCCTCGTGGCGCAGGAGAACGGCGCGCACGCCAGCACGAACCTGGCGCGCGAGTGGTGGCTTCCCGATCTGACCGTGGCGCTCTCACGAGATCTCTCCCAGAGCGGAGGTACGGCCACCGAGACGGACATCGGCCTCTCCGTCCCGCTCTACTTCTGGCAGCACCACAACGGCCAGATCGCCGAAGCACGGCACTACGAGCGAGAGCTGGCGGCGTCGAACCAGGATCTCGTCGCGGAAGTCGAGGAGGACGTGCGCACCTCGTACGCCACCGCCGTGACGTCGATGCAGCAGGCCGACTACATCCGTGGTGAGTTGCTTCCCGAAGCCCGGCAGGCCTACCACATCGCCTCGGTGAGCTATGGGCTCGGCGGCTCCTCTGCGCTCGATGTCCTGGACGCAGAGCGCGCCCTCATCGACGCCGAGAGCCAGTACGCCGAATCCCTCGGCGCGGCCAACGACGCCATCGCCCAGTTGCAGCTCGCCGTCGGCGCTCCCCTCAACACCGCCACCTCCGGAGACCACCATGAGTAGGAAGAGCGCGGCGCTCGCCGCCACGTCGTGGATCCTGCCGGTTCTCCTCGTCGCGGGTTGCTCCAAGGGCCCGGCCACCGACGATGCCGCCGCGAGCTCGGATTCCACCGGCATCATCACGCTCCCCTCGGAACAGGTCGCGAAGATCCACGTGATGCCCGTGACCTCGACCGCCTTCCACTTGACCGTGACGACGACCGGTACGGTCGCCTTCGACGGCGATCAATCCACGCAGGTTCTGGCTCCGATCTCGGGGCCCGTGCAGAGGATCTTCGTGGAACCGGGCGTGCACGTGACGCAAGGCCAGGCGCTCGCGGTCGTCTCGTCGCCCGACTTCGCGGCGGCCGTGGCCGACTTCCGCAAAGCGCAGGCCGAGGCCCAGAACACGCGCCGTATCGCGGAGCTGGACGTCCAGCTCTTCAAGAACGACGCCATCGCGCGACGGGACATGGAGCAGGCACAAACGGATGCGGTCTCGGCCGAAGCGGACAGGGAGGCGGCACTTCAGCAGCTGGTCGCGCTGGGCGCCGACTCGGTGGACCTGGAGACGCTGAAAGCCGGCAAGCCGATTTCGGGGGCGGGGGGTGTGATCCGCGCGCCCATCGGTGGGACGCTGGTCGAGAAGCTCATCACCCCGGGCCAACTCCTGACCGCGGGCGACACGCCGTGCTTCACCGTGGCGGATGTCTCGCGCATGTGGGTGCTCGGCAACGTCTTCGAGTCGGACCTGGCACACGTCCAGCGCGGAGACTCCGTGGACGTGACGAGCAACGCCTATCCGGGTGAGGACTTCCATGGGCGCATCGACTACGTGGCCGACCTGATCGATCCGGACACGAAGGCCACGTCCGTTCGGGTGACGGTTCCCAACCCGGACCACCGCCTGCGCAAGGGCATGTACGTGAACGTCGCGATCCATTCCAAGAGGACGCAGCAGGGCATCCTGGTCCCGGTCTCGGCGGTGGAGCGCGACGAGGACAACCGGCCGTTCGTGTTCATCGGACTCGGGGGCGGCAGGTTCGAGCGCCGCACGGTGACGCTCGGCCCCCGCGTCGGTGAGCGCTACCAGATCACCGACGGCCTGGCTTCGGGCGACCAGGTCGTGTCGGAGGGCGAGCTGTTCCTGCAGTTCGCGCTGACCCAGTGAGCGGCCCCGAGAAGGTCCCGGACGCGTTCCCCGAACGGCCGGAGGAGAAGGACCGCCCCTCCCTGATCAACCGCATCGTGACGGGCTCGCTGAAGCAGCGCTTCCTGGTCGTGCTGCTGTCGCTGCTGCTGGTGGCGCTGGGCGTGCGAGCGTTCAGCCGTCTGCCGGTGGACGCCTATCCCGACCTGTCGCCGCCCATGGTGGAGATCACCACCCAGTGGCCCGGCCACGCGGCCGAGGAGGTCGAGCGGCTCATCACCGTGCCGCTCGAGATCGAGATGAACGGGCTGCCGCAGCTCAAGATCATCCGCTCGATCTCGCTGTACGGGCTCTCCAGCCTCCGGCTCACCTTCCAGGACGGCACGGATAACTACTTCGCGCGAGAGCAGGCGTTCGAGCGTCTGTCCGACGTGTCCCTGCCGGATGGTGTGACGCCGAGCATGGACCCGCTCTTCTCTCCGTCCGGGCTCGTGTACCGCTACGTGCTCCAGAGCCCCGACCGCACGCCCATGGAGCTGAAGAACATCAACGACTGGGTCGTCTCCAAGGCGTTCAAGTCCGTGCCGGGCGTGGCCGACGAGTCGGGCTTCGGCGGCGAGACGATGCAGTACCAGGTACTCCTGAACCCGACCAAGCTCGCGTCGCTCGGCCTCTCGGTGGGCGACGTGGCCGACGCGCTGAACGCGAACAACGGCAACGCGGGCGGGGGCTTCTACTCCGAGGGCGGGCAGTTCTACTACGTCCGGGGTCTGGGTCGCGTCCACACGCTGGCGGACATCGGCAACATTGTCGTCGCCGTCAACCACGGCACGCCGGTGAAGGTGAAGGATCTGGGCGACGTGGTCATCGGACACGCTCCCCGTCTGGGACAGTTCGGCTACAACAATCAGGACGATGCCGTCGAGGGCGTGATCCTGATGCGCAAGGGCGATCTGACCCAGAACGTCCTCAAGGGCGTCGAGAAGATGACGCAGGAGTTGAACAACCAGATCCTGCCCAAGGACGTGAAGATCCACACGTTCTACGACCGCAGCGACCTCGTGCAGCTCACCACGCGCACGGTCGAGGACAACCTGCTGCGCGGGATCTTCCTGGTCGTCGTCGTGCTGATCTTCTTCCTCTACGACGTGCGCTCCGGGCTCATCGTCGCGGTGACGATCCCGCTCGCGCTGCTGTTCGCGTTCATCTTCCTCGATTTGAGGCACATACCCGCCAATCTGCTGTCCATAGGCGCCATCGACTTCGGCATCCTGGTGGACGGCGGGGTGGTGATGGTGGAGAACATATACCGCCAGCTCGCTCGAAGACACGGTACCGAATTCAACGTCCACGAGGTCATCGTCGAGGCCGCACGGGAGGTGGACCGGCCGATCTTCTACGCCATCGCCGTGATCGTCGCCGGATTCCTGCCGATCTATGCGCTGTCGGGGCCGTCGGGGCGCCTGTTCAAGCCGATGGCGGACACGACGATCTTCGCGCTGGTGGGCTCTCTGGCCGTGACGCTGACGCTTCTTCCGGTGCTTGCGTCGTGGATCCTCAAGCGGGGCGTGCGGGAGCGCCGCAACGTGGCGTTCGAGTGGGTGAAACAATGGTATACGCGCGGTCTGGACGCTTGTCTGGCTCGGCCGTGGACCACGGTGATCGTGTCGACGGCGATCTTCGGCGCCTCCTTGCTCGTCATCCCGATGGTCGGCGCGGAGTTCATGCCGCACCTCGACGAAGGAGCGCTCTGGGTGCGGGCCACGATGCCGTACACGATCTCGTTCGACGAGTCGTCGAAGATCGTGCCGAAGATCCGCGAGGTGCTGCGGAGCTTCCCGGAGGTGACGGTCGTCGCCTCCGAGCACGGCCGTCCGGACGATGGCACGGATCCCACCGGCTTCTTCAACGCCGAGTTCTACGTGGGCCTGAAGCCCTACGACGAGTGGCACGGCCCGTACCACGCGAAGCAGCAACTCATCGACGCCATCAACACGAAGCTCAAGCAGTTCCCCGGCATCATCTTCAACTACACGCAGCCTGCCGAGGATGCGGTGGATGAGGCGGAGACCGGGCTGAAGAGCGCGCTGGACGCGAAGATCTTCGGTCCCGATCTCCAGGTGCTCGAGAAGAACGCGCGCGCCGTGAAGGCCGTGATGCAGCACGTGCGCGGCATCAAGGACGTGACCGTCGTGCAGGAGCTCGGACAGCCCTCGCTCACGATCACGGTGGACCGGGCCGAGGCGGCACGCTACGGCGTGAGCGTGGCGGACATCAACGGCCTCATCGAGGCTGCCGTGGGCGGGAGCGCGACCACGCAGGTGGAGCAGGGTGAGCGGCTCTACGATCTCGTGGTGCGGCTCGAGCCCCGGTTCCGGCGGACCCCGGAGGAGATCGGCGACATCCTCCTGGCCACGCCGGGGGGGCAGCAGGTCCCGCTCAAGGACCTGACCACCATCAAGGTCTCCAACGGAGCGTCGTTCATCTACCGCGAAGCCGCCTCTCGTTTCATCGGCGTGCAGTTCTCGGTGCAGGGACGCGACCTCGCGAGTGCCGTCCAGGACGCCCAGAAGCAGGTGGCGGCGTCTGTGCACATGCCCGAGGGCTACCGCATCAAGTGGGGCGGTGAGTACAGCGAGTACACGGCGTCGCGTGGGCAGCTCCGCCTGATCCTGCCGCTTACGATCGTGGTGATCTTCATGATCCTGTTCGGGCTGTACACGAACATCAAGTTCCCGCTCATCACGGTGCTGGGGGTCGTCTTGTCCGCTCCGGTCGGAGGGATCCTGGCGCTCTGGATCGCCGGCACGCCGTTCTCGGTGTCGTCGGGGATCGGGTTCCTGGCCCTCTTCGGCGTCTCGGTGCAGACCGCCGTCGTCTACATATCGTACGCCAACGAGTTGAGGCGAAGTGGTGTCGACATCGCCGAAGCGACGAGAGAGGCGGCCATCCTGCGCTTGCGACCCATCATGATGACGGCGCTGGTGGCCGCGCTCGGATTGCTCCCCGCGGCACTCTCGCACGGGGTCGGCTCCGACTCGCAGCGGCCGTTCGCCCAGGTGATCGTCGGAGGGATGTTCTCGCGTCTGCTCATCAGCATCTACCTGATGCCGGTGCTCTACGCGATGGTGTCGAGGAAGGGGGATACGCTGAGGGTGTGAGCGGTGCGGGGCGCCGAGGTCGGTCCGACATCGGCGCCCCGCCTTCGCGTCAGCTGCCCGTGCGCACCTGCAGCCGGTAGCGGCCATGGTCCGAGAGGCCGTTGGCCGCGCTCCCGGAGACCACGACGGTGTACGTGCCGGGCAAGAGCGCCTGCGTGATCTTCGAGCATTGAGGCCCGAGCGGCGATCCGGAATCGTCGTTCGACGCCACGGTCGCACCGGTGGACGTCAGCAGATCGAGCTTCGTATCGAGCTCGAGGCCCCATCCGCACGCGCCCAGGACGCCGGATGTCTCGAACGTGTACGTGCCGGCTACGGGAATGCTGACCCGGTAGTCGTCGTTCGCATCGGGGGCGTCGATGCGCCCCTCGACGTAGCTGTCCACGCTGAGCGGGTTGGCCTCGGCAGGGGTGTCGTTCGGCTCCGATTCCAGGGGGATGCCGATGGAGACCGCGGTCGTCTGCACCTGCGGCGTGTCTGTCGTGACGGTGAACACCGTGGGTGCCGAGGCGCTCCCGTCCCACGAGAACCTCCGGCCGGGCAGCCCGATCACCCCGTCACCGCTTTCGTCCTCGCCGGCCGCGAGCTCGTACCGTCCGGCCGGAAGCTGCGTGAGCACGAACGCGCCTGTGGGGTCCGTGGCGACCGTGCGCAGGATCGCACCGCTGTCGGCGTCGATCAGACGGACGTAGGAGGCCCGCGGCGGCCCGTCGCTCTGCGCGAGGGCATCGTACGCGTTCACGACTCCCCATCCGTACGTATCGGAGCGCGTGGTGTTGGGCGCACGCGTTGCGTATTGCTCGAGCCGATCGGAGAGATCCGTGGCGGACAGGCTTGGATTCGAGGCCAGCAGGAGCCCTGCGATCCCGGATACGTACGGTGCCGCGGCGGACGTCCCGTATCCGAACATCAGGACCGGCTGGCCGGTGGTGAAGTTCCAGCCCGGGCCCAGCACGCCTCCTCCTCCCGTGTTGTCGCCGCGGTACTCGCCTCCCGGCGCTGCGAGGTCGATGTCCGTGCCGGTGTTGGAGTACGACGCGATCACACCGTCCATGCCGACCGCCGACACGCCGACGACGTCGGGGTAGGCGGCCGGGTACTCGGCTGTGGCCGAGGTCTGATTCCCCGCAGCGGCCACGACCAGGCACCCGGCCTGTACGGCTGCTGCAACGGCCGCCGCCTCCGCCGGGTCGCTGCCGGACCCTCCCAGGCTCAGGTTGATGATCGGCGATTTGTCCAGCGCTGTAACGAGCGTGTCGTCCGCCCCCGTGGCCGGCAAGCCGGCGGCGTAGAGGATTGCCTGGGCGATGTCGAAGGTGCTGCCGTCCCCGGTGATGCCGAGTGCCCGGATCGGACGGATGCGCGCCCTCCAGTCTACGCCGGTCACCGTGGAGCCGTCGTTGCCCACGGCCCCGATGATGCCCGCCACCCACTCCCCGTGATCGCCGAGTGACGCCCGCTGCCAACAGTCCTGTGTGCTGTCGTAGGTGAGATCGTCGGGATCGGTGGGATCGGCGTCGGGTCCATTTCCGTCTCCGGAGATGGTGGTGAACGTGCCTCCGCCACAGATCTGGCCGGGGGAGGTGTATCCCAGGTCGGAAAGCGAAATGTCCGACACGAAGTCGTATCCGTCGTGCGTGAGGTTGGGCGCGACGGCCGGATCGTCGAAGCGGACGCCCATGTCGATGACCGCGATCGTGAAGGCCGTGCTCCCCGTCGTGAGGGCCCAAGCCCTCGGCAGGTCGGTCATGTTGACGCCCCACGACTGATACGGGAGGTCGGGGTCGTTGGGCAGGTTCGTCGCGGCACCCGTCGCGTGCGGGGACCCGAACAGCCTCGCATGAGCTCCCGCGGGCCTGGGCGGTGGCGCTCCGTCGCGTAGGGTGTAGACGAGGTCGCGGGAGGCGGAGGCGACCGACGGGTCCGCGCGCAGCACCGTCAGCACGCTGTCGACCTTCGTCGTGTCTGTGAGGGTGAGCCGTGCCGCGAGGATCGCGGGAGAAATCCTCGTCTCCCCGATCGGTAGGCCACGCGTAATGGCCTCGGTGCGCGTGCGTAGCACCTTCGCCGTGGCCCGCGCCACGTCCATGGACTGATAGGCCGGGGAGCCCGCGGCGGCCACGTGCACCACGTGACTCCGGAACACGACGACGATCGCCCGGGACGAGCGTCGCGTGGCGCCCCTGGCTCCGGCGGCCGTTGTCGCCGGAGCGGGAGCGAGCGGCGCTGAGAAGAAGCTCGTCGGATCCGGATTGGACACCGTGACGGCACCCATGATGGTGGGGCCGTTGCTGGCCACGAACGCGACCGAGGCTCCGGTGATCGCAGCGCTCGTGGCGGTCGCCGTCTGCGAGCCCGGAGAGGGCCCGAGCGTCCACGTGACGCTCGCCTCTCCCACCGAATCCGTGGTGGCGGTCGGCGGTGAGACGCTGCCGCCACCGGTGACCGCCCAGGTGATCTCGACACTGGCGACCGGCCGCCCGGCGGCATCCGACGCGCGTACGACGAGCGGGGCGGCGAGCGCCGCGGACAGGTCTCCGGTCTGGTTCGAGCCGGAGACCAGCGTGAGGGTGGTCGGGGTACGGGGAATTGGTGTAGCCGAGTCCTTGCACCCTGCGAGAAGGAGCACGCCGATGACAGCGGCGAGCGCGGCCTCCCTTGGAATCAAGCGCATGTCATTCTCCTCAGTAGCCCACGCTGAGGCGCAGTTCGACGCTCCGCGGACGCCCGACCGAAGCGCCGCTGAAGAACGCGCCCTTCAGCAGGTAGTGGTTGTCGAAGATGTTCGTCACGTAGAGCTCCGGGCTCACGACGGTCGACCCGACGACGAGCGTGGTGCCCGCCGAGCCGTTCAAGATGAAGCTTGGGCTCGTGTGGATGGCGGAGTTCATGCTGAAGAGTCCCAGCCCGATCGGCTTGGTGACGTCCTCGCCGTTCGCCAGACCGGAGCCGTAGATCCCCGTAACGCTGAGGTAGCGCCCGTTCGACGAGTACACGGCGTTCGCCACGGCCGAGATCCGCTGGTCGTGGTCCAGGTCGAACCATCCACCCGGCACGGCGGCCGGATCCGTCGGGAAGAATCCTCCCGTGACCGGACCGTGCCCGTACGCATGGCTGAGGGCGAGGTTGAGGTAGCCGGACAGGGGGCTGTCCTGCGGTTTGACGTCGAGCGTGGCCTCGATGCCGCGGATGCGCACCTTCGCGATGTTTACGTCGGTGGTGATCGACGATCCCGGAACCGTATTGTCGTCGATGCCCGGGGAGCTGTTCTTCAAGTAACCCGAGAGCTTGAGCACCATACCGGACGGGAAACGGTGCATCACGCCGGCCTCGAAGAAGTTGTCGCGCTCGGGCAGGGTCGGCGAGGCGGAGGTCGTGTCCCCGGCATCCGAGACGGTCGTGATCGAGCGTAGGTTCTCGACGTTCGTGGGCATGAAGAGGCGCCCGTAATACAGGTAGATCGTGTTCTCGGGGCTGGGAAAGAAGCTCAGCTTCACCCGGGGGCTCACCTGCCGCTGATCAGGTACGAAGGGCGCCGCGTGCGTGTCGTAGCGGACGCCCGTGCGTAGCTCGAACCACTCGACCGGTGTGAGCATCGTCTCGGCGTAGACGCCGACGTCGTGACCGTTCAGGTTCGACTGCGACGCCGGACCCGAGTCTCCGAGCGAGTCGGTCGTCGTGAAGTTCTCCTTTCCGGTCGTGGCTCCCGCTTCCACCCCGGTCTTGATCTCCGCCCTGCCGTTCGCGCGCCAGTCGAAGTCGATCTTCGTGCCGTATTCGTTGAAGGAGCGAGCCTCGCGTACGTTCAGGGGCCGGGGGTCCGGATAGAAGATGAACGACGGCTGGTCGGCCGCGCCCGGTGCATAGTCGAGGCTCCCGTGCCGGTAGAAGACGGCGGCGAACAGATTCGAGCCGGCCTCCCCCTCTCCGGCGCCCTCCGAGCTCCCGAACTGGTGGTGCCAGCTCAGGTTCGCAAAGCTGTTCACGTCGGTCTGGTGGTCGTTGATGACGCCCTGTGTGGAATCGAACGGGACCGCGAAGTGCGTGCGGGACCAGTTCAGGTCCAGGTTGACCAGGTTCGCGGCGCTCGGCGCGTATTGAAGCTTGCCGAAGCCGAAGTAGTCCTGCCCGCTGTTGTGGAAGTTGATCGGCGTGTCGGTCGTGGTGTCGAACATCACCGGATCCTGCCGCATCGCGCTGGCCTGCCGCGAACCGGACACGAACCATCCCAGCGATCCCACGTTCCCGCTCGCGTCCAACGCTTCCCCGCTACGTTGAAACGACCCCACGTACCCGGAGGCCTCGGAGTGGAAGCGCCCCGAGGGCACGCGCGTCTGGACGTTGATGATGGCCGCGTTCCGGTTCCCGTACTCAGCGTCCCACCCCCCGGTCTGGAAGTCGATCTTGTTGACGACGGTAGGGCTGAACAGCTCGTTGAGGCTTCCGGAGATTCCCGGGGGCACGGGGACGCCGTCGATGTAGTACGTGTACTCGGCATGCTGTCCCCGGATGTGGACCTCGCCGGTGGGTGCGCGTGCAGCGCCGACGATCGACTGCTGGAGAATCTGCGACGTCGTGTTCGACGGCGCGCCATGGTAGCTGTGCTGCTGATAGACCTGGTCGCCGCTGCGGGTGTCGACCGCCATAGGGCTGCCGGCGGTCACCGTAATGGCCTGGAGGGCGAGCGGTGCGGCGGACATCGTCAGGTCCACCCGAACGGACGCCTCGCCGGCGCTCACGGTCACGTCGTGCTCCGTCGTGCGGTACCCGATGAGGTGGGCCTCCACCCGATACGGGCCTGCCGGCAGATCGTGCGCGATGAAGCGTCCGAACTGATTGCTCATCACGTCGGCCACGACACCGCCTCCAGCGTGCGTGATCACGATCTCAGCGCCCTGGAGGGGCGTCCCGCCGGCGCTGTCCGTGACCGTGCCGAGGACGTCACCCTTGACGCCGCCGGAGGCCTGGGCTGAAAGGGAGATGGGAACGAGGAATGCCGCGACGATGCCGAACGAGGTTGCGCACCGCGCCATGCGCAGGCGGGTTGCACCGGATACATACGAGGTCATGAGGATCTCCTGATGCCTATAGACGCACACACGCCGGCACGCTCGATCCGTGCCGGTGATGCGCTTCGATGGATGGCTCGATGCGTCCGCGCGGAAGCGCGGTGCTCAGGAGAGGGGTGGGGCGCGCAAATCCGGGAGGTGGAGAACGGCCTCACGAACCAGGGCGTGGGGAGCGGTTGGGGGAACGTACCCGACCTCGGTGCCCGGTGCGGCCTGCACGGCGGCGGACGACGCCACCGCGTGCTGCCCGAGGAGATGGCAGAAGATGCAGGTGTCGTGGTGAGGCGCCTGGCCCGGGTTGCTGTGCTCGCCCAAAAGGGGGGCGTGCACCACAGCGTCCGCGAGGGCCGCTCCCACAGGAGCGGCTACCTGGACGATCGCCAACAAGGCGAAGAAGAGCCGGTGCAGCCGGGCAGGCCGTCTCATGATTCTCGTACGATGGACGCTGCGCCCCAAGGAGTCAACCACTCCTCAGGGCGCGGTCCCACGCCTCGACGACGGAGGAAGATTGGCCTACGGCTTGTCCGCGGCGTGCGGCTGAGTGCCCGCCTGCCTCACGGCCAGTGGATCGAGTCCCCTCCCACGAGAACCGGCACCCCGTGCTGCGCCGCGAACCGGTTGTAGGCCGCCACCTCCTGCGTCACGAGCCCGTCGTACTCGGCCACGTAACCCTGCAGCCGCTCACGCATCTCGGCCATCCGGTCACGGAGTTGTTGGCTCGGAGCTTCGTCATACGGATAGAACAAGCCGTAGCCGAGCCCCTGCAGCGAGCCCTGGAAGTCCGTCAGGTAGTGGATATCGTCCTCGGGGGCGCTGCGCTGCACGTGCGTGTCGTAGAGTGAATCCATGAGCTCTCCGAGGTGCGCGTCGAGCGAGTCCGCTCTCTCCGAGACTGCACTGTCCAGCTTCATGCCCCCGTCCTTCCCGTACAGCTTCCGCGTGCCGGCGAGCTGCTGGCGCATGGAGTGCAGGCGATCGACGATCGTGTTCAGCGTCGTCACCTCCGTCGACAACGTCCGGGCCGCGGCGAGCTGCTCGCGTGCGGCCGCGGTGTCGAATGGAACCGTTGGATCGGGCCGCACGTCCACCTGCGTTCTCTCCGCCTTGCCGTTCACGGTCAGCACGACCGTGTAGCGTCCGGGCAGCACGGCCGGACCGCGGCTGCCGCCGCTCCCCTGGTCCGCGCCCGCGCCGAAGTCGAGGCTCCGCGGACCCTTGTAGCGCAGGTCCCAGCTGTGCCGATTGATGCCCTCGGCGCCCGGTCCCCACTCGGTCGTCACGGTGTCACCGCTCGCGTCCAGGACGTCGATGCGCACGGGACCGTGGTGCGCCGCCTTGTCGGCCGCGCTCGTGTCGACCTTCTGGGGCAGGTAATAGGCGATGAGCGCGCCGCCCCGGCGGCTGGAAGGCCGGTACTTCGAGGGCTCGAGCGAGGTCGGCGGGCCGCCCTGGTATTCGACGGCCGGGATCGGCTTGAAGAGTTGCGTGTGCGTGGTGTCGACGAGCTGCTCGAGCGGGGAGAGGTCGTCCAGCACGAAGAGGCCCCGCCCATGCGTGCTCACGACCAGGTCGTGATGGCGCGCGTCGAACTTCAGGTCCCAGACCGGTGCGGTCGGGAAGAGGCCGTGCAGCGATGTCCAGTGCGCCCCGTCGTCCCTCGAGTAGTAGACGTCCTGGTCGGTGCCGAGCGCGAGCAGACCGCGCTGGTTCGGGTCCTCGCGCACGACGTGGGCGGGGTAGTCGGGCGGCAGGCCCTGATCGATCTCCGTCCAGTGCTCGCCCCAGTCGGAGGTGCGGTAGACGTAGGGATGGTCGTCACCGAACTCGTGGCGGTCGATCGCGACGAAGGCCGCGCCCGGGTCGAAGGGCGAGACGCCGACCTGGTAGACCCGCCCCTCGGAGGGCACACCCTTCAGGTTCGGACGGGTGTTCGTCCAGGTGCGGCCGCCGTCGCGCGTGTACTGGATGTTGCCGTCGTCCGTGCCGACCCAGATCACGCTGTCCGGTGCCGACGGGGCGAGCGTGATCGACAGGATCGTGTTGTACGTCTCGGCGCCGCTGATGTCCTTGAAGATCGGGCCGCCGCTCGTGATCTGCCGGCTCTTGTCGTTCTTCGTCAGGTCAGGGGAGATCGGCTGCCAACTCCGCCCCCCGTCCGTCGACTTGAAGACGACGTCCGCGCCGAGGTAGACCGTGTTGGCGTCTGTCGGCGACACGGCGATCGGCGCCGTCCAGTTGAAGCGGTATTTCAGCGTGGAGGGCGCCGCCCCGCTCACGTCCTTCAGGTAGGGCTGGATGAAGTGGCTCATCCCGTTCAGGAGGTTCAACCGCGTGATGTAGCCGTTCTGCGAGTCGACGTAGAGGACGCTCGAGTCGGACTTGGCCGGCACGGCGTACTCTCCGTCGCCGCCGGTGACGTCGACCCACTCGGACTGCGGCACGTCACCGCCGCCGCGCGCCGACGACGGGCCGCACCACGCATCGTTGTCCTGCAGGCCCGCGCACATGTGGTACGGGTCCTGGCCGTCGAGCGCGACCATGTAGGCCTGCTCGATGGGCAGGTTGTTCAGGAACGTCCAGCTCTTCCCGCCATCGTGCGTCACATAGACGCCGCCGTCGTTGCCCTGGATCATGCGCTTCGGATTCGTAGGATCGATCCAGAGCGCATGATGGTCCGGGTGTACGCCGCGGTCGATCGAATGCGCCGTCTTCCCGCCGTCGTTCGACTCCATGAGCTGGAACGACGCGAAGAAGACGTGGCTCTCGTTCGTCGGGTCGACGTCGACCTGCGAGAAGTAGAACGGTCGCACGTCCAGGGCGTGGTTGTTGCTGACCGCGTGCCAGTGGTCGCCTCCGTCCAGCGACTCCCAGAGCGTTCCCTTCTTCGACTCGATCACCGCGTAGACGTGCTGCGGATCACTCGGCGCGATCCCGATGGCGATGCGTCCGAGCGGTGCGTCCGGGAGGCCGTTCGTCAGCTTGTGCCAGGTGTGCCCGCCGTCCTCCGAGCGGTAGATGCCGCTGCCCGAGCCGCCGTCGACCAGCGTCCACGGGAGGCGCTGCATCTGCCACAGGGTCGCGAAGACGACACGCGGGTTGCCCGGCATGAAGTCGACGTCGGCGGCGCCCGTGGTGTCGTTGACGAACAACGACTTCGTCCACGTCTTGCCGCCGTCCCAGGTCTCGTAGACGCCGCGCTGCGGATTCGGGACCCACACTTTGCCTAGTGCCGCCACCACGACGTGGTCGGGGTCGGACGGGTCGACCTTCACGCTCGGGATCTGGCCGACGTCGCCCAGACCCTTGAACTGCCAGGAAGCGCCCGCGTCGGGCGAGAACCAGATGCCGTGGCCGTCGGTGATGTCGTTGCGTGGGTTGCCCTCCCCGGTGCCGACCCAGACCAGGTTCGGATTCGAGGGCGCCAGCGCCACCGCCCCGATCGACGACGTGGGCTCGTCCTTGAAGACGTCCGTCCAGCTGTCGCCGCCGTTGGTCGTCTTCCAGACCCCGCCTCCGGCCGCACCGACCCAGTAGACGTTCGGCTGTCCCGGGATGCCGACCACGGAACTGACCCGACCGCCGCCGATGGACGGGCCGATGTCGCGAGCCTTCCAGCCGTGCAGCAGCGCCGAGTCGGGTGCGGGAGGGGACTGCGCCAGAAGTGGGGAGAGGGGAAGCGCGAGGAGGAGCGCGGCTTCGAGGAGCGCGGTCGCCAGCGTGGTGCGCCGGGGAAGCCGGCTCGCGGAGCGAGAGGGTCGCATGGTGTCCTGTCCTTGGAGGTTCGGCTGTTCCGTTCTGCCGCACCGATGTCTTCGCGCGGCGCTCGGCACTCGCGAGTCCCTCACGCCGAGACGGTGCCGGGGCCGCGAGCCGATCTGATATAGAAACGCGAAGAGGGACGGACAACCCGTGAACTGACCCGGTTACTCTCTGTACCCGTCCCTACGACAGCGGCACCGGCGGGTCGTCGAGCTCCCGCTCCATCTCCCGGAGCAGGTCGTTGACGAGCTTGGCAACGAGGTCTTCCATCCTCTTGTCGCACCGCTCCGCCTCGCAGCGGTAGGCGTGGAAGAGGTGCTCGCTCATCTCCACCTGGATCTTCAGCTTCGGCATGGCGCCTCCCGGCAGCCCTTCGGGACCTGCACGAGTTCACGCCACGGGCACCGCCTTGTGTCCGTAGCACAGGATTCCCCCGTGGCCCTCCTTGCGGATGAGCCGAAACTCCAGCGACACCTCCATTCCGGGCAGGACCTGCTCCGGATCGCAGTCCACGACCTGCGCCATGAATCGCGCGCCCTCGGGGGTCTCCACGAGGGCGACGGCATAGGGAGCTTCCATCAGCAGATCGTCGGGCGGCGTGCGCACCACGGTAGACGTGGTCACGCGGCCGCGTCGCGAGAGGTGGATCGTCTCCACCTCCTTGCCGCGGCATTCGGGGCAGACTCCTCGCGCCGGGAAGCTCACGTGGCCGCACTGCGCGCACCGGCCGGCCTCGAGGCGGTACCGGTTCGGGATCTCCCTCCAGTATCTGGGGCTCGGCATGGTCAGACCCTCTCGAAGATGTGGACGACGGAACTGGCGCCGGATCCGCCCATGTTCTGTGTGAGCCCCCGGTGCGCTCCCTCCACCTGGCGTTCCCCGGCCTCGCCGCGGAGCTGCTCGAAGATCTCGATGGCCTGGGCCACGCCCGAGGCGCCCACGGGATGTCCCTTGGCCTTCAGCCCGCCGCTCGTGTTCACGGGGATCTTTCCTCCGAGCGCCGTCATGCCGGAGCGGGCCGCCCCCGCCCCCTCGCCCTCGCCCGTAAAGCCGAGCGCTTCCAGGCAGCAGATCTCGGCGATGGAGAAGCAGTCGTGGAGCTCGGCCACCTGGACGTCCTCGGGACCCACGCCCGCCATCTTGTAGGCGCGCTCCGCGGCCCTCGACACGGCATCGAGCACGGCCGGATCCTTGCGGTCGGCCAGCGCCATCGAGCCGGTCGCCTGTCCGGTCCCGACGATCTTCACGGGCCGGTCCGTGTAGCGGTGCGCATCCTCCAGCGGACAGAGCAGCACCGCGGCCGCGCCGTCGCTCACCGGCGAGCAGTGCAGCAGCCGGAGCGGATCGGCCACCAGCGTCGAGGCCATGACCTCGGCGAGGGTAACCTCCCGGCGGAACTGGGCCTTCGGGTTCATGGCGCCGTGCCGGTGGCTCTTCACCGACACCCAGGAGAGGTCCTCCTCGGTGGCGCCGTGCTTGGCCATGTACGCCCGCGCGATCATGGCGTAGAGGCCCGGGAAGGTGATGCCGTGGTAGACCTCGGTCTCCTGATCGGCGGCGGTGGCGAGCACGTTCGTGACGTCCGCGCCGTCGGTCATCTTCTCGACCCCGGTCACGAGCACCAGATCGTTGACGCCGGACGCCACCGAGATGAAACCGAGGCGGAGGGCTGCGCCCCCCGACGCGCATGCCGACTCCACGCGGGTGGCCGGGATCCCGGCCATCCCCAGGTGATCGGCCATGAGAGGGCCCAGATGCTCCTGCCCGACGAACTGTCCGCCGGACATGTTACCCACGAAGAGCTCGTCCACATGGTCGGCGCCGGCGCCTTCGAGCGCCTCCACCGCGGCCTCGA
>CAZFIS010000037.1:0-27875 GCA_964519125.1 uncultured Gemmatimonadaceae bacterium
CGCCCTCCTGACCGATGTGCAGGTGGCAGAAGCCGCCGATCTTGCCGATGGCGTAGCCCTCCTCCGCCTTCTCCTCGAACCGGCGGAACAGGAGCATCTCTTTGAGGATCTCCCGGGCCAGCTCCGGGCTCACGTCGTATTGCTGAAGGGGGCCCGCCGCTCCCTTCTTCGTCTTGGTCTTCGTGTCGGCCATGAGGTTGATCAGCCTTGCCTGCGGCCTCGCCCGAGCTCCAGCTGAACGAGGTCCAGCCGCATCTCGGCGGGGGCGGGAACGTCTGCCTCCATCACGCTCTGGATGGAGCCCGGCCCACCGGCCACCACGTCTCTCGCCTGTTCCTTCGCGTGATAGCTGGAGCGGACCAGCGGACCCGCTTCGACGTGTCTGAATCCGTATTCCTCCTCGCCCACACGCTTCCACTCCAGGAACTCCGCCGGGGTCACCCAGCGTGCCACGGGAATGTGCATCGGGGAGGGTCGCAGATACTGGCCCAACGTGAGGATGTCCACGGACGCCTCCCTCAGGTCGGCCATCGCCTGGCGAACTTCGGGCGCCTCCTCGCCCATCCCCAGGATGATGCCCGTCTTGGTGAGCATCTCCGTGTCCATGCGCTTCACCGCGCCGAGGAACGAGATCGAGCGCCAGTAGCGGCCCCCCGGGCGGACCTCGGGGTGGAGGCGTTGCACCGTCTCCAGGTTGTGCCCGAGGATGGCCGGCCTGGCCGCCACCACGATGGCGAGTGCGTCCTCGTCTCCCTTGAAGTCCGGGATCAGGACCTCGACCGAGCAGCCCGGCACGGCCTCCTGGATGCGCAGGATCGTCTCGGCATAGATGCCCGCCCCCCCGTCGGGGAGCTCGTCGCGGTTCACGCTCGTGATCACGACGTGCTCGAGCCCCATGCGGGCCACGCTCTCGGCCACGCGACGGGGCTCGTCCTCGTCCAGCTCCGTCGGCATTCCGTGGGCTACGCCACAGTACTTGCAGGCCCGGGTGCAGACGTCGCCCAGGATCATGAACGTGGCGGTGCCCTCTTCCCAGCACTCGCCCATGTTCGGACAACCCGCTTCCTCGCACACGGTGTGCAGGGCCTCGGAGCGCATCAAGCGCTTGAGCCGCAAGTAGTTGGGGCCGCCCGGTGAGCGGACCTTCAGCCATTCCGGCTTGCGCGACCTGATCGCGACCGTATCCAGGCCCTCGTGGGCCCGGATGCGCGCGTGGCCCTTCGGCTTGACGACGCCGGTGTCCTTGCCGCCGGGGGCGTAGCCCCGGGGCGTATCCGTTGCCGTATTGCTCAGACCTCTATCCTCCAACGTTGTCAGCGTTCGTGAAGAGCGTTCGAACGAGTCGACGCGGGCGCCTCGGAGCGGGCGCTCCGACGGCGGAGACGGCGCTCGGCAGTGCGTCTCGGCCTTCCGGAAAGCGTTGGATCATAGCCCGATCCCGAAGACTCGAACAAGGTTCGCGACGCCGATCCCCAGGTAGTTCCCGACGGCGTACCCGAGCAACCCGACGATGATCCCGGGGAGCACCAACCCCGGCCACTCGCGGGAAGCCGCGACCGCAAGCGCCGTGGAGGGACCTCCGACCGCGGCCTGCGACGCCACCGAGAGCGACCCCACGTCCAACCGTACGAGACGCCCGACTCCGTAGACGAACAGCCCCTGAATGCCCACCACGGTAGAGGTATAGAAGAAGACGACGATACCGACGGCGGCGATCTCGGAGATGCGAGACCACATGCCGATCACCACGAAGAAGACGTGGAGGGCGAGGTTGCCGAGCTGGAGGGCGCCCTCGGGGCGGTGGAAGGGGCGTGTCTGGCCCACCAGGAGGGCGAAGGTCGTGAGCCAGAGCACGGCCGGGACCTGCGGGATCCAGGACGCGACCAGCCGGGACGCGACCAGAAGGAGAACTCCGGTCGCCATCAGGACGGCCAGATCGAGCGTGGAGACCGACGCCGAAGCGAAGAAAGGATGGTGCTCGTGCGGAGCCGCGGAGCCGGAGTCCTCGCCGAGGTCCACCTCCAGCATCGCCTCGGGCACCGGGGGATAGAAGCGCGCGAGCCAGATCGGCAGAACGAGCGTGGCGGCCATCCAGATCCCGGTCGTCAGGGCGTCCGCCGCGGTGCCTCCGGCGAACAGAACCGGCGGAAGCTGCAGGGCGCGGCCCACAGCCACGAAGTTGAGGGAGCCGCCCGTGTACGTCCCCGTGAGCGTGCCAGCGAGCTTCCACGTCTGGGCACCGAAGGACCCCGCGTACATCACGGCACCGACGATCGCCCCGATCACGGTCCCCACCAGCGCCAGCCCGAACGCCCCCATCATGCGCGGACCGGCCCGCCTGAGGTCCCGTAGGTCCACCGACAGGAGGAGCCACGCGATGGCAAGCGACGTGACCGGGCCGGAAATCGTGTCGTAGACGGGCGACCTCGCTGGCACGACGCCGAGATTCGAGAGGAGGGCGCCGAAGATGAGCGCAAGCAGGGACGCACCCAGTTTCCCGAAGGCGGGAACCCACCGATCCAGCAGAAACGCCAGGGCGGTGGTCGTCGCGATGAGCGCCGTGAGTGGGAGCGCCCCGTGGATCATGGCCCTCCCCAGGCCGGCGGCAGCTTCTGCTTGAGCGCCGACTTGCGATGCGCGAAGCGGCGCACGATGTGGTCGCGCGCCTCCTCGGGATCGTCGGTGAGGAGCAGGAGATCCAGGTCCTCCCGGGCGATCTTGCCCTCCACAGCCATGCGCGTGCGCATCCAGTCGATGAGGCCACCCCAGTAGTCACGGCCCATCAGCACGAGGGGGAAGTGGCGCACCTTGCCGGTCTGGATCAGCGTGAGGGACTCGAAGAGCTCGTCCATCGTTCCATATCCGCCGGGAAAGATCACGAAGCCCTGCGCGTACTTCACGAACATCGTCTTGCGGACGAAGAAGTAGCGGAAGTTGATCGAGACGTCCGCGTAGCGGTTGGCCGCCTGCTCGAAGGGGAGCTCGATGTTGCAGCCGACCGAGCGCGCGCCCGCTTCCCGCGCGCCCTTGTTGGCCGCCGCCATGATGCCGGGTCCGCCTCCCGTGATGACGCTGAACCCGGCCTCGCCGAGGAGCTTCGCCGTCTCGACGCACGTCCCGTACATGGGATCGTCCTCGGTGACCCGAGCCGAGCCGAAGACCGAGACGCAGGGACCCACCTTGGACATCGCCTCGAAGCCCTCGACGAACTCCCCCATGATGCGGAAGATCCGCCAGGCGTCCTTGCCGATCGTCTCGAGCTCCTCGACGCTCTCCAGGAGGCGTTCGTCTTCGGTCTCCCGCTCGTACGGAAAGGGCTCGGCCCAACGGGCCCCTGAGTCATGCTCGATCATGCTTCGGCTCCGTGGTGTTTCATGGAAGGATGACTGCCCACCCACCGTCCGGTGCGCTCGAGGGCTTCGACGTGCCGATGCGGAGGGTCCCAGCCCAGGTCGCGGCGGATGCGCACCGAGGGGTACGGATTCTCGCCCAGGGCGACCCCGACGACCTGTGCGAGCGGCAGGTGCTTCGTGCCGGGCGCAGACACACCCAGGCGTCGGAGTACGGCGGCCGCGGCTCGCACCACCACAGCCGGGACGGACACCAGCGTGGGGTGGCTCCCCAGACCCCGCGCGATCCCCAGCAGGAGCTCTCGCTGCGTGAGCGGGTGGTCCAGGCCGACGTCGTAGGTCGCGCCGCCCCGCCCGGCCCGGAGCGCGAGAAGGACGGCCACCGCCACGTTGCCGGCGTACACGACGGGAAGCGTGTTGTCGCCCCGTCCGAGAACGAGGGTCACCGGCCGGGCCACCAAGCGGGCGATGGCCGGGCCCAGAAGCCGGTCCCGCTCCCCGTACACCGCGCACGGCCGCAGAATCGTCACGGCTATGCCTGTCTCGGCCTCGACCATCCGGGCCCGCTCCTCGGCTTCCCGCTTCGAGCGTCCGTAGAGGTCGCTCGCGGGCAGGTCCTCGTCGAGTGGGGTGGTCTCGTCCACGCGGCCGTCACGGGTACCGTAGACGGCCACCGAGGAGATGTGCACGGCCCGTGGGATCCCCGCCATCGCCGCTCCCTCCAGGACGTGTCGGGTGCCCTCGACGTTCACGGCGCGGGTCTTCGGCCACGTACCCGCCGCATACACCAGTGCGGCCCCGTGCACCAGATGGGTGCACCCGCGCATCGCCGCCGCCAGGTCCTCGGGCTCGTCACGCACGTCCCCTTCGACCAACTCGCACCCGAGATCGCGTAGGTACGTCGTCTCGGACGATCGGCGTTGGAGCGCCACGACTTCGTGACCCTCCGCCCGCAGGAGGGCAGCCAGATGGGAGCCGAGCAGGCCGGACCCGCCGGTGACGAAAACCCGCACGGTCGGCGGACTACTTTCCGTGCTGGACCAGGTACGCCTGGGCCTCGGCCTTCAAGCCGTCCACAAAAGGCTTGTGTTCGTTGTATTCCTGGAGAGGCGATGCCATCTGCTTGTCGTAGACGTCGAGGATGTGCTTGTAGTCCTTTACGGCTTCATCGGTCTTGCCGAGCTCGGCGGCAGCCTCCGCGGCCGCCCCGAGCCCGAGGAGATGGTCCGGGTTCTTCTCGAGGATGCGCTCGGCCGTTCCCAACGCGGCCGTCGGATCGGTCAGGCGTTGGAGGAGCGACAGGTGGAAAAGCCCGTCCAGGTCGAGGGGCTCCGCCCGCTCGTACGCGGAAACGGCCATCGGCTGGAACTCCACGGCGTCCGCGGAATCGCCCCGGCTCAGATCGGTCATGACGCGGTTGAACAGCATATCAGCCGCCTGGCGTGGGGTCAGCTTCGACAGGTCGATGTTCGACGGTCCTGCAGCCGGGTTGCTCCCTTGCGCAGCCGTACCGCCATTCGGCTCCGCCGTCGGGGGTGCCTTGCGCACGGTGAACCAGCCGACCACCAGAATCATCGAGAACATGGCCGCGCCCGCGATCCACCACGGGAGGTTGTTCCCCCCGAGCGTGGCTGCCGCCGCCGCGCGGTGCGCGCCCGCCACCTGTCCCGACGGCGTGGAGGGCTCCGCAGAGCTCCCGGCCGCGGCCGGAGCCCCGACCGGCTTGCCGCACTGGTTGCAGAACCTCGAGCCCGCCATGAGCTCGGCGCCGCACTTCGTGCAGAAGCGGCCGCCCATGGGCGCGCCGCAATGCTGGCAGAAGTTGCCCGACGCCGGCTTGCCGCACTGGGGGCAGGGGCGCTTCGCCGGTCCTCCTCCCTCCGCGGCACTCATCGGGCGAGCGCGTTGAAGAGAAGGGGCCAGGTCGTCACGCTCTGACCTCGGTAGTTCGGCTGGAAGCCGAACAGCACCACGGAGCCTTTACCCACGTCTGCCTCCACAATCGCTGGTTTTCCCGCCACGTGCCCGGATCCGAGCGCCCACCCCGAAAGGAGCGGGTCCCCGTCCCCGTACCGGGCCACCACCCGAATGGCGGAATCCGTCACGCCGAACGCCCTGCCACCGGTACCGAACCAGGCGATGGACTCGGTGTCCATCCCCCGGGTCAGATCCGAGGACGGGGCGAGCTCGAGACGGAGGATCGAGCCCGGAATGTAGAAATCTCGCGACGCGAGGCCATCCACCTCGTTCGTCACACCCAGATGGAACGTCTCCGCGGCGAAGTCCGCGGCGTCCTCGATCGCCACCAGGCGCCCACCGGCCCTGACGAAGTCCTCCACTGCGGCGACCCCTTCCGCCCCGATCCCTCCCGCATACTGCGGGGGCACCTCACCTGGCGTGTATCCGTCGATGATCGACCGCGGAGTCTGGGACTGGAGCACCAGAACGTCGTAACGGTCGCCCAGCCCACTGCGGCGGATATCGGAACTGTGCAGCGTATCATACTTCAACCCGTACCGATCGAAGAGCCAGCGGGTCCATCCCGCCTCGATCGGCTCCTGGAATGACTTGTACACGGCGACCCGCGGAGCGGAAGGCCTCGTCAGCGCGCGCGGGAGGCGAAAATCCCACTCGGGGACCGCGATGGGCGTGGACAGCGGCGCGGTCACGGAGTCCTCGACCGCGACGGCGTCCACGTTCATCAGGTAGGGCAGCGTCTGCGCGGTGACGTCGTACGGCCGCCGCGGAGGCCCCCCCGGGTACTGGCGCAGATCCGGGTAGTGCTGCACGTCCAGCAACGTCTGCGCGAAGGACGCGTACGGCTGATGCATGGGAATCACCCAGCTCCCGGCGGGGAAGTGGATGCCGTCGGCGTCGAATGCCGACGTCGCCACATGAACCTCCACGTCACCCGTGGTGAGGATCCGCAGGAGATACGTCACGCCGGTCGAGTTCCTTTGCCCGGAGGGGATGACCCACGCTTCCGGCCATGATTCCCACTTCTCCACAGCGCGCTCGTTGACGCCCCAGAAGTTGCGCAGCCAATACGTGCGGTTGTGGGCGGCGTTGGTGAGGAGCGCCATGGCGCCCGCTTCCATGTAGTCGACGATGTCGGGCAGGCCCCAGGTGCCGCCACGCCAAGGCAGCGGATAGTTCCACGACGCCGTGGACGCGTCGTAGTTGCGACCGCCCCGCACATGATCCGCCGGGATGTCGACGGGCGTGGCGATCCGGGCTGAAGCGGTCTCACTCAGGATCCGGACACCGCCGTGGTAGTGCTGGTAGGCGCGGGCCGGCGTGAACGCATCGTAGACGCCGTCGATCACGGCACCGGCCTTGCCTTCCGCCGTGACCTCGGCCGCCATGTACGCACCGAGCTGGTTGACGCCGGCGATGAGCGCCGGATCGACGTTGGGCTCCCACGGGTCGATGTAGGGCGGGAAGAAGATACGAGCCTGCGTCGGTCCCATCTGGTGGATGTCGTGCACGATTTCCGGGTGCCAGGCGTTGTGCGCCTTCACGACGGCGAGCCGGGTCTCCTTTTGGGTAAATGCGTACCAGTCCCGGTTGTTGTCGTGGCCGACGTAGAACTGGTAGAGCCAGGGCAGGGGAGAGCCCTCGTACGGAGTGCCGAGATACTTCCGGTAGTAGTCGACCACCCACTGGAGCCCGTCGGGATTGAGCGACGGGATGTCCAGGAGGATGACATTGTCGAGGATCTCACGGACCTCGGGGTCGTTCGATGACGCCAGCTTCCACAGGAGGCGCGCGGCCATCTGCGAGCCTCCCACCTCCGTCGCGTGGATCCCGTGCGTCATGAGGACGACCGTCCTGCCCCGCGCGATCAAGCTGTCGAGCTCCGCGGGCCCGGACACCGTCCTCGGATCGGAGAGCTTCATCTGGATCGCATGCAGCTCCCCGATGTGCGCCTGGTTCGCCGCGCTCGTGACGGTGAGCATCACGAAGGGACGCCCCATCGTGGTCGTCCCGAGGGTGTCGAGCGTTACCCTCTGACTCGTTTCGGCGAGTTTCTCGTAGTAGGAGGTTAGCTGATGCCAGTCCGCCAGCTTCCGGTCCGCGCCGATGTCGAAGCCCAAGGACTCCCGCGGCGTGGGCACGCCCTGGGCGGTCGATGCCGAGACCGAGACGAGCAGACCGAGGACGGCCGACAGAATCCGCCGGATCA
Organism: uncultured Gemmatimonadaceae bacterium; assembly: GCA_964519125.1. Lineage (GTDB taxonomy): Bacteria > Gemmatimonadota > Gemmatimonadetes > Longimicrobiales > Gaopeijiaceae > SZUA-318. The sequence continues at coordinate 7,537 of CAZFIS010000037.1, forward strand.
TGGATTCTCCTGAGCGAACATGATGCACCTCTCGACGATGGTACCTCGACACCCTCACAGCGGCAACGGACCGTGAGCCGCCCCGGGCGTCTCATCCCGGGTGCCGGACGGCTGCTGGGCGCGGTGATCCTGTGGAGCTTCATGGCGGTGCGGCCGGCGCGTGCCCAGCAGTCCCAGATCTTGAACGACACCTTCGGCGATTCCGCCGTCGCCCGCCTGGTGGAGCGAGCCATGAAGGCCCGCGGAAGGGACGTTTCGGGCATCCAGAGCTACGAGGGCGTCATGCGGGAGCACCTGTATGTCGGTCTCAGCTTGAAGCACTTTCGCCGGGAGCGGGGGCTTTTCGAGCAGGAGCGCGTGGCACGATTCCGGTGGAGCGCGAACGGAAAGAGCGCCATCGAATGGATCGGGGCGCGACGGGCCGTGCCAATCCTCGGAGCGGATACGCGACGGGACGCCTTGACCGCCGAAGGGGGGGCGCGGCGCGCGGGGGGGGAGGTCCTGGACTCGCTTCCCGAGGAGCTCCTGAACGACACGCACCTCCCCTTTGGCCTCGATCCTTCAGGCGACCGGCTTCTTCTGGGAGAGCATTGGGCCCTGAATCCGCTCGCCGACACGGCCCTGTCCCAATATCGGTACTTCTGGGGCGACACCTTGCGTCTGAGCATTCCCTCGGAGAAGAGGGACGTGGTCCTGTACGAGGTGAAGGTCGAGCCGCGGCACGCGGACTTTCATCTCGTGGCCGGATCTCTCTGGTTCGACGCGCAGACTGCGTCCCTGGTTCGAGCCACATACAAGCCGGCGCGTCCGTTCGACCTTTCCCTCGACGAACCCGGCGACGCCGAGGACGTGCCGGGACTGCTCAAGCCCGTCCAGGCCGAAATCTCGTACATGTCGGTGGAGTACAGCCTGTACGACTTCCGGTACTGGCTCCCTCGTCGGTTCGCGTTCCAGGGGGAAGTGCGCATGGGTGGCCTGGTGCGGATGCCCCTGCTCGCGGAGTGGACCGTCAAGGACTACCGGGTCAACGAGACGCGGAGCGCCATTCCTTCGCTCGACACCCCGCTTCCGCCGGGTTGGTCGCGGCGTGTGAAGTCCGTAGGCGACAGCGCAAATCCCCGGTATGTCACGGTGATCGTTCCTCCGGCGGACTCCGTCCTGACGTCTCCGGTCCTGTCGGCGGACTTCGGACAGCGCGGAGCCGCCGCGTTCACGAGCGCCGAGGTGAAACAGCTCCGCGGCGAGCTCGAATCGCTGCTCCCGACCCACACGGGATTACGCCCCCAGGTGGCGTGGGGCCTCAAGCGTGATCTCGTTCGCTACAACCGGGTGGAAGGGCTGAGCGCCGGGCTCGCGGTGACGGTACCTCTCGACCCGATGACCGACGTGGACGCTCAGGTCCGCATGGGCACCGCGGACCGGATCCTCAACGGTACCCTCAGCTTCGAGCACGGTCCGGAGGAGGGCCGCTGGAGTGTACGGGCGTATCGCCAGCTCCGATCGATGTCCGATTGGTCCGATCCGTTCAACCTCAAGAGCTCGCTGGACGGCCTCGTGCTGGGAAGAGACCGGGGCCAGTACTACCGGGCCACGGGCGTCGCCGTCTCCCATGACCATCAGGGTTTCCGCGTGAAGAGCGATTTCGGGGTCTTTCATGAGCGAGAGGGGAGCGTGCACCTCGGAACGAGATTCTTCCTGCTGCAGGGCATGCGCGACATCACTCCCGCGCCGGTCCTCTCAGCCCGCGACGTGACCCTGACGGGGGTCCGAGGATCAGTGAGTTGGTTTTCTGGAATCGATCCGGCACGACTCATCGTGACGGGAAGCCTGTCGGCGGAGGCGGCGGTCGGTGACGCCCGCTACCAGCGCGCTGCCGTGGTGGGCTCCGTGAGCCATCCGCTGTTCCTGGGCCTGTCCGGCGCGCTGGAGGCTGGAGCCGGGACCACGTGGGGCGACGACCTCGTTCAGCGTCACTTCTTCCTGGGTGGCTCGTCCACCCTCCGGGGATTCGACGCGAACAGTGTCGAGGGTCGTACGTTCTGGAGGGTGCGCGGCGAGGTAGGAGGCGATTTCCCCGGAGCTCGCCTGACTGCCTTCTCGGACGTCGGATGGGCGGGTGCGCGATCCGACGTGCGGCTGGACGGGTCGCTCGTCTCCGTCGGAGTAGGCGGGTCGTTTCTGGACGGCCTCGTCCGAGTCGATCTCGCACGCGCCGTGCGCGGCGCGTCGGGCTGGAAGCTGATGGTGTATCTGGACGGGTTGATGTAGGGAAGGGCGTACGCGGCGAGGACCGCGCCGAAGCCAGGACAGCCGCGGACGGCATGAAGCGACGACCATCCCGATTGAGGGAAGCGCGGAGAGGGGAAGCGCCTCCCCGGGCCCCGTCACCCCAGCCTGCGCGTCCTACAGCCCGGTCGGCTGGTCGATGAACTCCCACGTCAGCCCGAAGCGCTCCGCAATGTGCTCGGCCAGCGCGCGAACGCCGAACGTTTCCGTCGCGTAATGGCCTCCCAAGAGGACCGTCACCCCCAGTTCCATCGCTTCGAAGTGCGTGTGATGGGATCCCTCCCCCGTCACCAGCGCGTCGATCCCCCGCCGGGCGGCCTCTTCCACGCTCGACGCTCCCATGCCCGTGACCACCGCCACACTCTCCAGGCGCTCGGGACCTCCGGGAATGAGATGCACCGGGCCCTGGAGCACCTCCGCGAACCGCTCCTTCAAGTCCTCGTTGGTGACCGGGTCGGAAAGGGTACCCCACCACCCGATCTCCACCCCACGATGAGTCCCGAAGGGGCCCTGGATCTTCACGCCCAAAGCACGGGCGAGGAGCGCACAGTTGCCCACCTCCGGATGGGCGTCGAGCGGGATGTGGACGCTGTAGACAGCGATGCCGTGCTCGAGAAGCGGCCTCACCTTGCGGAGCCGTCGTCCGGTGAGAGGGCGCATCCCGTCCCAGAAGAGACCGTGGTGGACGAGGAGGAGATCCGCGCCCTTCTCGGCGGCTTCGTCGATCGCGGCCTCGGAGGCATCGACCGCCGCCACCACGTGGTGGACGTCTTCGGGCCCGCCGACCTGGAGACCGTTGAGCGCATTCTGCGAATCGGGATACTCCGACACCCGCAGGTACGCATCCAGGTATTGGAGGAGAGATTCTAGTTTCATCGGTCGCTCACCGTAGCTCGACGGCTCCCTTTGCCGCTCCGTGGAGGGCCGGTGGAAAGCCTGTGGAAAACCTGCGCCCGCTCGGTGCTCATGGGTCGGCCACAGTTTTCAACATCCACCTAACAGCTTTGATACAAACAACTTAGCAAGCCAGCAAACGAAGGGGTCAAGCTGTTCAGCGAGGACCATGCACGATGAGGAAAACTATGTTTACACCCGAGGCCCGCGCCATCTCGTAGGGCCTCACGCCACGGCCGACGAGTCCGGTTCCGCCTCCACCGCGTCCGGCCCGGGCGAGACCGTTCTTCCAGGATCGAGTCCAGCTTCGCCCATCTCTACCGTCCCGTTGAGCACCGCCCCTTCCTCGAGTTGCATTCGGCGAGTCCGCACTTGCCCTTCGATGTGACAGGTCGCTTGCAGCTCGAGTCGGGACGCCGCCACGAGGGTGCCGCTCACGCGGCCGGAGACCACCGCATCCTGCGTGTGGATGTCACCGTCCACGAAGCCATCCCGTCCCACGACGACGGCTTTGCCGGCTTTGACCGAGCCCTCGATGGTCCCTTCGATGCGGATGGTTCCGTCCGTCTCGCAGTCCCCCACGATCTTCATGCCTGGACCGATGATCGAGATCACGGTCTCGGGGGGGGCTCCGTTGCTCTGTCGCTCTCGTGCCATCTGTGGACTCTCCTGTCCCGAGGCGTGATCCCTCGCTCAGTATGTCAGGGCTGGGTGACCATGGTGAGGGGGTCGACCGCCTTGCCGTTGTGCAGGATCTCGAAGTGGAGATGGGGAGCGGTCGACTGCCCGGTCGACCCACTCAGCGCGATGACCTCGTTCTGTCGGACGTGCTCGCCCCGCGTCACGAGCGTCAGGGACGCATGCCCATAGAGTGACGTGTAGCCATCACCGTGATCGATGACCACGTACCGACCATACACAGGGTCTTCCCCCACGTCCACCACGGTGCCCGCGCCTGCAGCCCTGATGTACGAGTCCGCCGGCACGGCGATGTCGAGGCCCGGGTGATCCCTGCCGTCCGCCCCCTCGAGCAGGCCCTGAGTGACGAAGCCACTCTCTGTGAGTGGCCAGCTCGTTGGACGCGAATTCTCAGCGCGGCTCGCCGGCGAAGGTGTGCGGCGGCGACCACCCTCGGCGGGAGGCAGCCAGAGGTCGGACGGGGCCTCGGGCGTAGACCCGAACAAATGCCGAATCTGTCCGTATTGCCGTTCGATCTGGTCCAGCCTGCGCCCGAGCGCCTCGACGCGCGTCGAGTCCGCGCGGGCGCGCGTCAGGGCCTGCTCGAGCCCCGCGACCCTGGACGCCCGAGCTGCGAGGTACCACCAGCTCCCCGCCATCAACGTCAGCGAGAGCGCCACCACCACCCCGGCGACGGACAAGAGCCGCAACCGGCCGTAGGTCAACCGGAACGTTCGACTCGCCGGGGCGCCCTCCGGAACAACCATGATGGTCAGGTGGCGGTTGCGCCCTTTCTCGTCGCTCATCCGACAACTTCCGTCACGTCCCTTCCGGCGATCAGCTCGAAGACGCGCTCGAAGTCTTCGGAGCCGAGGAAGGTGATCTCGATGACTCCCTTCCCCCTCCGCCCCCTACGGATCGAGACCCTTGTGCCGAGGCCTTCCTGGAGCGCGTCCTCCAGCGCTCGCACCACGGGATCCGGGCTCTCGCCAGCGCGGGGCTTGGGGCGCTTCTTCGTGCGAGCGCTCTCAGTGACGCGGCGCTCGACTTCCCGCACGGACCATCCCTCGCGTGCCGCATTGCGGGCCAGCTCCGCCGCACGCACCGGATCGCTGACGGCGAGGAGGGCCCTGGCGTGACCCATCGACAGAGAGCCTGTCTCGACGAGCTTCCGGATGGACGGAGGCAGCTTCAGTAGACGCAGGAGGTTCGCCACAGTCGAGCGATCCTTGCCCACAGCGCGGGCGATGTCGGACTGCGTCAAGCCGAAGCGCTCGGAGAGTGCGAGGAAGCCCTCGGCTTCCTCGAGCGGGTTGAGCGCTTCCCGCTGCAGGTTCTCCACTAGAGCGAGGACCAGGAGGGTCTCGTCCGATGCATCCCGCACGAGCACCGGCACATCCTCCCATCCCAGCTGCCCGATCGCCCGGAACCGGCGCTCGCCGGCCACCAGCTCATAACGGTCCGATCCACCAGGTGCGGGCCTCACGACCAGAGGCTGGAGGAGTCCGTTCGCCTGGATGGAGGCCGCGAGCTCGGCGAGCTCTTCCTCGGTAAACGTCCGCCTGGGCTGGAGGGGATTGGGAACGATGGACTTCACCTTGATGCGTCGGATCTCGGCGGCGTCCGCCTGGGGCTCGAGGTACTCGCCCAGGAGTGCTCCGAGGCCCTTGCCGAGCCGATCGCGGCGATTCACGACCCGCCCCCGGCCTTGCCCGGGCTTCCCTTGGCGATGAGCTCACGGGCGAGGGTCAGATAGGCCTGCGCGCCGGCCGAAAGCACGTCGTAGAGGACGATCGGCTTCCCAAAGCTCGGCGCCTCGGCGAGGCGGACGTTCCGGGGAATGGCCGTACGGTAGACCTTTCCACCGAAGTAGTCCCGCGCCTCGGCCGCCACCTGCCGAGACAGGTTGAGGCGCCGGTCGTACATGGTGAGCAGGACGCCCTCGATGTCGAGGGCGCTGTTCAACCCTCTCTGCACGAGGCGGATCGTGTTCAGCAGTTGGCTGAGACCCTCCAGGGCGTAGAACTCGCACTGGATGGGAATGAGGACCGAGTCCGCGGCGGTGAGCGTATTGAGCGTCAACAAGCCGAGGGAAGGCGGGCAGTCCACGAGCACGTAATCATACTCTTCCCGCACGCTCGCGAGCGCGCGCCGAAGCACGGATTCCCGTTGGGGCACCTGCACGAGCTCGATCTCCGCTCCGACCAGATCCCTCGTGGACGGAATGAGGTCCAGAGCGTCGAAATGGAGCCCTCGTACGGCGCATTCCGCGAGCGGTCGGCCTTCGACGAGGACGTCGTAGATCGTCGACCGTTCGTCCCGGTGCTCCACGCCCAGCCCACTCGTGGCGTTGCCTTGGGGATCGATGTCCACGACCAACGTTCGCTTCTCCGCGACCGCGAGGGACGCACCGAGGTTGATGGCGGTCGTGGTCTTGCCGACCCCACCCTTCTGGTTGGCGATGGCGATGACGCGGGACATGACGGAGCGCGGTCCTATGGAAAGGGGCGACGAATATACCGAGCCCCAGGAACGAGGGAAAGCGACGCTCACCTTGACGCTGCGATGGCGCAGTCGGAGTTTCCGGCCTCAGGGAGAGCGGGTCCATGGCGGATCCGGCCCATGCGTCAACGAAGAATGGGGGGGGCGATGATGCGGCAACACAGGCTGAGGGCGAGATCGACGGGCTGGCTCACGGGAGCGCCACTGGTCGCCATCATCTTCCTCACGGCAGCCTGCAAGTCAGGCGGCGTGGAGCCCAACAGCTCGATCTCGGCGCTCGTCGGGGATTGGGACGCGACCTCGTTGGTGATCACCAGTGTCGCGGATCCGTCGATTCATCCAGACCTGATCCAGCTCGGGGCGACGTTCACGCTCAACGTGCAGCCGTCGGGGCAGTATACCGCCATCTTGGTCTACAACGGACAGCCCAAGACGGAGATCGGACAACTGTCCGTATCCGGGGACTCGATCACGCTGCAGCCGACCACGCCATCCTCCGGCGCGTCCACCACCGGCTCGTACCAGGTCAACGGCAACCACCTCACGATCGACGGCGACACGGAGTTCGACTTCAACCTCGATGGTCAGCCGGACCCGGCCAAGGCACACTTCGAGCTCATGAAGAAGTAAGGTCCCTGGATGGGGTGTTTCACGTGAAACACCCCCTGGCGCCGAGGCGTGAGTGTTCCACGTGGAACCCCCGGCACCAGCAATCAGGAGAGCGGCGGGTTGGTCCCGGCCCCCTCGGCCTCGGCGCCGGCCCGCTCGTTCCCCCGGAGCCGCCGCACCTCCATCACCAGGTTCTGGAGGTCAGCAGGGGAGACGCCCGGGATCCTCCCAGCCTGAGCCAGGCTCCCCGGGCGAATCCTGCCCAGCTTCTCGCGCGCCTCGTAGGACACCGACAAGAACTCCATATACGGTAAGTCGTTGTCCAATAAGTAGTTAGCGTGACTGCGGAGCCTCTGCGCGCGGACCCGCTCCTTCTCGACGTAGCCCTCGTACTTCAACTCGACCTCGACGGCCGCGAGCACATCCTGGTCAAGCTCGTCCGGAAGGACGCCTCCCACGTCCGTCAAGTCGCGGGCCCGGACGCGTGGACGCTTCAGAAGGTCGATGGCCCGGGTCGGCTCCGTCACCGGCAAAGAGCCGGCTCCCTCCAGCACCGGCGCGACCTCGTGGGGTGCCAGAGTCGTCTCACGAAACCAGGCGACGACCCGCTCCTCCCCCGTGAGTCGTGCGGCCATCTCGTCCTCCTGCCATCGCTGGAGCAGGCCGCGCTCCCGCGCCATCGGGCCCAACCGCCGGATCGCATTGTCCTGGCGAAGCAGCAAGCGGAACTCCGCCCGCGACGTGAAGAGGCGGTACGGCTCGTCCACCCCTCGCGTGACGAGATCATCGATGAGGACCCCGATGTAGGCCTGGTCCCGCTCCAGAACGAACGGCTGCTCTCTGCGCACCTTGAGCGCTGCGTTGATGCCCGCCACGATGCCTTGTCCCGCGGCTTCCTCATAGCCCGTCGTGCCGTTGATCTGCCCCGCGAAGTAGAGTCCAGGCACTCGCTTCAACTCGAGCGTGTGGCGCAGCTGATGCGGCGGGAAGTAGTCGTACTCGATCGCATACCCCGCGCGCGTCATTCTCACTTCCTCCATGCCCGGCACGGCTCGGAGGAAGGCGAGCTGTACCTCCGGCGGAAGGGAAGTGGACAGACCGTTGACGTAGAACTCTTCGGTCTGGAGTCCCTCAGGCTCGAGAAACACCTGGTGGCGAGGTGCATCCGGAAAACGAACGATCTTGTCCTCTATGGAAGGGCAGTATCGCGGACCTCGCCCCGAAATCTGCCCTCCGTACAACGCGCTCCGTTGCAGGTTATCGCGCACGACCCGCTTGAGATCTTCCCCGGCCCAGGTGATCCAACACGGTCGCTGCTGCGGAATCGACTCCCGCCCGTACGCCGCGAACCGGAAGTCCTCAGGGTCTCCATCCTGCCTCGTCAGCCGGTCGAACGCGACGGTGCGTCCGTCCACCCTCGGTGGCGTCCCGGTCTTGAAGCGCGCCACCTCCATTCCGAGGCCCTCGAGCGCCTCGGCGAGCTCCACCGACGGAGCCTCTCCCGCTCTTCCCGCGCCCACGCCGGCTTCGCCACCCACATGGATCTTCCCACGCAGGAACGTGCCCGTCGTGATGACGACCGTCTCTGATTCGAACGTCAGGCCGCTTCGCGTCCTCACTCCCACGGCGTGGCCCCGATCCAGCAACACATCAGCCACCATGTCCTGGAAGAGCTCCAACTCCGGCAGCTCGTCCAGGAGGCGGCGCATGGCAATTGGATAGAGCGAGCGGTCGCACTGCGCCCTCGGACCCCACACCGCCGGTCCCTTCGATTGATTGAGCATCCGGAAGTGGATTCGCGACGCGTCCGTGGCGCGGCCCATCAAGCCACCCAGAGCCGCCACCTCTCTGGCGACCACGCCCTTCGCCACGCCACCGACTGCGGGGTTGCAGCTCATCTGCCCTAGACGACCCAGGTCCGGGGTGATCAACAGTGTCCGCACGCCCGCCCGCGCGGCCGCCCCGGCGGCCTCCGTTCCGGCGTGGCCGCCCCCCACCACAATCACGCCGTACCGCGAGACCGAATTCACCACACCATCCCGCATGTTATCCCGTGCATACTACCCGCTCCGTGTACCGTATCTCATGTCCTGATGTGGAACCGATCTCGGGGCAGGTCCCGGTCCGGCGCGATCGGCTCGACGCTCTCCACCCGGGCGCCCGGCGGACCGTCCCGGAGAAGAGACTCCAACGTTCGCACGTCCTCCTCCGTACCCACCACGTGCACTTCGACCGACCCGTCGGGCAAGTTCCGCACGTGGCCACAGAGGCCGAGCTCGACCGCCGTTCTCTCCGTCCACCACCGGAAGCCCACACCCTGCACCCGCCCCCGAACCCGATAGCCTCGAAGCTCCATCTCTTCACTTCCCGACGCAGAATTCGCGAAACACGGCGTCCAGCACGTCGTCCACCGCGATGACGCCCAGCATCTCCTCCAGAGCGCTCCTCGCCGTCCCCAGGTGCGCCGCCGCCACCTCCGCCGGAAGACCGCTCATCAGTGCGTCCCGGAAGCCCGCCACCTCACGGCGGGCCTCACGCAAAGCGCCAATCTGGCGCTCCCTCGTCAACACCGGCTCCGTCGTTCCGTCGGAGAGAAGCCCGCCGAACACCAACTGGGGCAACAGTTCACGCAACTCCCCGAGACCCTCCCCGGTGCGTGTCGACACACGGGTCTGTGCAGCCCATCCGTCCCCATCCGTGCGAATGCTCCCGCTCCTCAGGTCGCCCTTCGTCTCCACGAGAACCGTAGGAACCTCGCCCACATCACGCAGGAACTCGGCCTCCGCCGCGCCCGGGCCGCTGCCGGCCTCGACGCAGAGCAGGATGAGGTCCGCCCGTGAGAGGAACCGACGCGCCACCTCCACGCCCATCTGCTCCACCCGCTCAGGCGACTCCCGCAAGCCTGCGGTGTCGACCAGCCGGAAAGGATAGCCGCCGAGCTGCACCGTCGCCTCCAGAGCGTCACGCGTCGTGCCCGCGATCTCCGTCACGATCGCCCGCTCTTCACCGAGAAGCGCATTGTACAGCGAAGACTTCCCCACGTTCGGCCGACCGGCCAACACGGTCAGCGCGCCTTCTCGCAACAGCACTCCCTCCGGCGCCGTCGCCAGCAGGAGGTCCATCCGCCGGAGCGCCTCCTCCGTTTCCTCCACCACACGCCCGATGGGCACGGGCGCGTCGTCCTCCTCGGGAAAGTCCAGATGATGTACGAGCAGCGCCTCCACGTGCACGAGCCCTTCCCGCACCCGCGTGATCCGCTCTGACAGGCCGCGCTCCATCTGGCCGAGCGCCGCCCGCCGGAAGGCCCGGCTACGCGCCTCGATCATGTCGGCCACGGCCTCCGCTTCCACGAGGTCCAGCTTGCCGTTGAGATACGCCCGGCGCGTGAATTCTCCCGGCTCGGCCTTGCGTGCGCCCGCCCTCGAGCACGCGTCCAGGATCAATGCCGGACCGAGCCAGCCTCCGTGGCACGAGAGCTCCACCATGTGCTCGCCCGTGTAGCTCGCCGGGGCGTCGTAACGCACGGCCAAGGCGCGATCGAGCACCTCCCCGCTGTCGGGATCACACAGATCCACCAGGGTGCTGGTGCGCGGGGCTGGCAGGTCGCGCAGCCTGGGCGCCAGACGCAGTAGCAACTCGTGCGCCTCACTCCCCGAAACGCGCACCATGGCGAGCGCGCCGATTCCCGGGGGCGTCGCCACGGCCGCGATCGTGTCGAGCAACGCCATAAGGCCGCAGACTCGCTACTTCGGGGGCGGGACCCCCGGCACTCCCTGCGCTCGCACCTTCTGCCGCTCATTGGCGATCCAGATCTGCTGCGGGATCGTCGCCAGGTTCGCGGTCGCGTAGTACAGGTTCAAGCCGCTGGGCAACTTGAAGAAGATGAACACCATCATGATGGGCATCATCCACATCATCATCTTCATCTGCGAGTTGCTCTGAGGCAACGAGCGCATGGTGACCCACTGCATCAGGAACATCGACAGCCCGAGGAAGACCGGCAGAATGTAGCGCGGATCGGGTGCCGACAGGTCCGGCATCCACAGGAAGGAGACGCCGCGAAGCGCGATCGTGTTCTCGAAGACGAAGAAGAGCGCGATGAGCACCGGCCATGGCAGGAGCATCGGCAGGCAACCCGCTAACGGGTTGAACCCATGCTCCTTGTACAGCTTCATCATCTCTTTCTGGAGACGCTCCGGCTGATCCTTGTACTTGGCTTGGATCTCCTGGAGCAGCGGCTGCACGGCCATGTTGCGGAGCTGCGCCTTCATGGCCTTCTGGTTGAGTGGCCACAGCACGACGCGCATCAGCACGCCGAACAGGATGAGCACCCACCCGTATCCGAGGTGGAACTGTTTGTGCATGAAGGTCAGCACGGTCATGATCACGGCGACGATCGGCCGCACGACCGGCTGCATCCACTTGTACCCGTACGGGTTGACCTGGTCCATGTCCTCGCCGAGCGAAGCGAGGCGTGCGTATTCCTGCGGCCCCAGGAAGAGACGGTACGCGAAGGTACCGTCCGTGCCCACTGACTGCGTCACCGCCACGTCCGCGCGGTCGGGAAGGTCGCTCTTGCTGACGACCATCCCGCCCAGGTAGCTCGTGGGCGACGCCTCCTCCTCGCTCTCGCCGCCGATGAGCGCCAGCACGAAGAACTTGCTCTTGAAGGCCACCCACTTGAACGGCCCTTCGTGCACACCGAGTTCGGGCTTGGCCAGCGAGTGCGAGTGGATCCCCTCCTGCAGGTGATTGCCGACATACGCCATCGACCGCGCTTCGCTGGCCGAGTCGACTTCGTTGAACGCCAGGCCGTCTCCCAGATCCGTGAGCAGAAGCGTGTGATCGAGCTTCGTGACCTTCCCCTCCACGAGCACCGAATAGGCGTCGGGCTGGAAGATGTACGAGATCTCCATGCGGAAGGGACTCGTGGGGTGCTGGTACACGAAGCGGAGCGTATCCGGCCCTGATCCCTTCGTGAGCGTAAAGCCGGTGTCCGGCGTGACCGTGAACCGAACCCGGCTCAGGTCGACGGTGTCCTTTCCCACCACCAGCCGCTGCGAGAAGTAGCCGTTCGCCCCAGACGGAATGAGCTCGACCGGACCACTCCGCCTGAATGACTTGAACTCGGTCATCTCCACGGACATCAGCCTGGCTCCCCTCGTGCTGAACTCGTACCGGTAGAGGGGACCCTGCACCGTGACCGTCGGCGCAGGCGCCGACGCCTTCTCGCCCTGCTCGCTCCCGGTCGGCAGCTGCAATCCGGCGCTCGGCTTCGCCTCGCCCGGGATCACCGGCGCACCCGTATCCGCACGGGCTTCCGCGCGGCGTGCCACCGCAGCGGTGTCGGCCGCGACGGCCAGGCTGTCGGAGGCGCCTGCGCCGGGGACCTGAGGCTTCGGGGGTGGGAAGAGGAGGCTGGTGCCGACGAGCACCCCCAACATCAGCAGGACGGCGAGTAGGAACCGTGCTTCTGTTTTCATCGGCCTTCAGCAGTCGGGGGGCGAGATGCACCGCCAACCGCAGACTTGCGTTCGGAGGGTGGGGGGACCGGATCGTAGCCGTGCCCGCCCCAGGGATGGCAGCTCAGAATGCGCCGTACGGCGAGCCAACCGCCGCGAAGCGCCCCGTGCACCTCGAGCGCCTCGACCGCATAGGCCGAGCAGGTCGGCACGTAGCGGCACGAGGGCATGGTGAACGGGGAAATTCCCTTCTGATAGAATCGGACCAGGGCGATCAGGACACGGGTGAACACAGCGCCTCCACCGCGGCACGGACGTCTTCCTCGAGCTCCCGGAAGGTCAGGCCGTAAGCCCGCCCGCGCGCACGGAGCAGAACGTCGCGCGGCGCTGCCGAGCGATCGAGCAGCGGAAGGATCTGCCGTCTGCCGATCTCCCTGAGCCTCCGCTTCAGCTTGTTGCGCTCCACGATTCTCCGGCCGTGCTTGGGAACGATGAGAGCGAGCCTGGAACAGGAAGCGGGGGAAGGCGCGAAGAAGACGTCCAGGCTCGTCGTCCTCTTCCGCTTCCCCCGCTCCAGGAGACTTCGGATCTCGTTGGTGCGTCCGATCCGCGCTTCCCGGGGAAGACCCTCCCCGGCCGCCGGCTCGGTGGGCTCCCTTCCTGCTTGCCCTACTTGCCGCCGATCGATACCACGAGCTGAGCGCGGCCCCTCTTGCGTCGACGCGCCAGCGCCTTGCGGCCGCCACGCGTCTTCATCCGGGTACGAAACCCGTGCTTGTTGACCCGCTTGCGGTTGCGCGGCTTGTAGGTCGGCTTCATCTCGAGCGGCCCGGTCCATTGCGTTCATCAGATTAAGGTCGAGCTTGAGAAGATAGCCCGAGCTGCCGGGGCACGTCAACGGTTCCTGCCATGACTGTTGAAATGCGTCAGAATCCCGCGTGACAAGAGACCTCGTTTGACTTTTCCACATCGCCGTTCTAGCTTCGGCGCCCCCTGCAGGAGGGGCGTTGATTCCCCCGCCGTTTCGAACCTCGTTCTCCCGCCGAGGATGCCCGCCGATCTCCCTCTTCGCACGTTCCCTTCGACCGCGCCTTCGGTGGCAGCGCGTGGGAGCGAGCCACCGTGGAGCTGACGGCCCCGGAGCTCTGGGCCCGCATCCTGGAGATCGCGAAGAGTTCTCTTCCGGAGCAGAGCTACCGAACCTGGCTGGCCGGCACCAGGGCGGTTGCGCTCTCCTCCGACGAGCTCCTCGTCGAGGCGCCCAGTCGGTTCCATGTCGAGTGGCTGGAAGACAAATACGGTAGCCTCCTGTCGTCGGCCGCACAGCGGGTCCTCGGTCGTACACTGGCAATCGCCATCACGTTCGAGCAGGAACGGGAGCCGATCCCCATGCCGTCCGTGGAGGTTGAGCGGGGGCCGACCCGGCCCGTGGGTCCGAGCGCCGGCGCGGTGCCCGGCGCGCCCGCGGTCCGCCCCCAGCTCAACGACCGGTATACGTTCGACCGCTTCGTGGTGGGCACGAACAGCCAACTCGCCGCTGCCGCCTGCAGTGCCGTCGCGGAGCGTCCGGCCCGCATGTACAACCCACTCTTCCTGTACGGCGGAGTTGGCCTGGGAAAGACCCACCTCATGCATGCGATCGGACATCAACTCCTCGCCGCCAACCTCGCCCGCCGGGTCGCCTACGTTTCCTCCGAGCAGTTCACGAACGACATGGTGAGCTCGATCCAGCGAGGCACCATGTCCGACTTCCGGCGACGCTATCGGGAGATGGATCTCCTTCTCGTGGACGACATCCACTTCCTGGAGGGGAAGGAAGGCACCCAGGAAGAGTTCTTCCATACCTTCAACGCTCTCTACGACGCCCAACGCCAGATCGTTCTCACCAGCGACCGACCACCGAAGGACCTCCCGGGCCTCGAGGAGCGTCTGGTGTCCCGGTTCGCATGGGGTCTCGTGGTCGACATCAAGCCGCCCGACTACGAGACGCGCATCGCCATCCTACGGAAGAAGGCGGCCGACGACGGTCTCTCGCTGGACGACGAGGTCATCGATTTCATCGCGCACCACTGCACCGCCTCCGTCCGCGAGCTCGAGGGTGCGGTCATCAAGCTTCTCGCATACTCGTCGCTGACACACAAGGAGATCACGCCACAGTTGGCCCAAACGGCACTACATGGAGTGTTCGGGCAGCCCGGGGGTGAAACCGGCCCCGTGCTCTCGCCGGAGCGCATTCGCGAGGTTGTCGCACGGCGTTGGCGAGTACGACCCGAAGCGCTCTCCTCCAAGCGCCGCACGAAAGACTTGACCGTTCCGCGGCAGGTCGCGATGTACCTGATCAAGGAAGCGCTTGGAACGTCACTCGTCCGCATCGGAGAGCTGTTCGGCGGGCGGGACCACTCCACCGTGATCCACTCGATCAAGAAGGTGGAGGAGGAGATGGAGCGGGACCCGGGATTCAAGAGGGAAGTCGAACAAGCTCGGGCGGAGCTGCGGGGTTCAACCGGGTAGATCTCCCACAGCAAGCGTGGACACGATGGGGAAAGAGGCGACTTCTCCACATCGAGGACGATCACGAGGACGGCTCGTGTGGACTCCTCATGGAAGATCCACACGATACCCCCATCGTCACGACAGGCCGGAAGGCCATGACACATGGAGACATCGGTCCCCAGAACACCGATTCTCCCACAGATCCACACCTCCTACTACGGCTATGTTTTTCTATCTAATAGAGAGATAGGTTCAAGCACGGTTGAAAACCGACGTTCCACACGTCAGGAGCAGAGGCTCGATGAACTTCACGATCACCAGGCAGAATCTTCACAGCGCATTGGCAGCGGTTTCGGCCAGCATCCCGTCGAAGACCACGTTGCCGGTTCTGTCGAACATCCTGTTTGAGACAGGGGAGGACGGTGTCCGGATGAGTGGCACCGACCTGGACGTCGCAGTGCGCGTGAAGATGCCCGCGGATGTCAAGGAGGCGGGGAGTCTCACGGCGCCGGGAAAGAAGCTTCAGGAGATCACTCGAGAGCTTCCGGATCAGCCGGTGGACGTCTCTACGCGCGGCGATCAGATCGAGCTCAAGTGTGGACGCAGCCACTTCAAGCTGAACGGACTCCCCTCCGAGGAGTTTCCAAGTCTGCCGGAGATCGACTTCGAGGAAGGATGGCAGATTGAAGGAAAGGAGCTCCACAGGCTCATCCATCACACGTCGTTCGCGGTATCGACGGAGGAGAGCCGGCCAATCCTGAATGGGGTCCTGTGGGAGTTGCGCGACGGAGAGATGCGCATGGTAGCCACGAACGGGCATCGGCTCGCGCGCATGGCTGTGTCCATAGCTTCGTCGGGAGCTCCATCGGCGGACTTCATCGTTCCTCCGGCTGCGCTCCAGCAGGTTCAGCGCCTATTCAAGGATGGAGACGATCTGATGGTGGCCCGGACCGGAAATCATCTGGGCTTTCGCTCCGGGTCGCACGAGGTGTTCTCGAGGATGATCGAGGGCACCTATCCGAACTACGACCAGGTCATCCCGAAGGACAACGACAAGGCCGCAGTGATCGAGAAGAAGGGATTGGAGTCGGCGGTGCGGCGCATGGCAGTGGTGGCGTCGGATCAGACCCATCGCATTCGCTTGAAGTTCGAGAGCGGACGTGTGCACCTGAACGTGCTGACGCCAGATCTCGGGGAGGGCCACGACGAGCTGGAGGTACAGTACGAAGGCGAGGAGTTGGAAATCGGCTTCAACGCCAACTACTTGTTGGAAGTCCTTCGCTACATGCCCACCGAAGCGGTCAAGGTCACATTCAAGGCACCGGAGCGCGCGACCACGATCGAGCCTGTGCCCGACGGCGAGGAAACGCTCAACTATCTGTGCCTCGTCATGCCGCTGCGGCTGCTCGACTGAAGGGGAGGCAAGCCACGGGCCGGCAGCCCGGCCCGACGAACGAACGCTGTCCCGCCGGCCGGGTACCACCCACGGCTTGTACAGAGTTTGCGATGAGCTGGCCCTCCCGGAGGTCGCAATGACCCATCCGCGCCGCGCTACCCGAGCGAAGCCAGCGCTTGGTGCTCCGGTGAATTGGCCCCACACCCTCCGTGTCGGACGTGTCGTGGTGGCTTTCTCTCTCGTCCTTCTTGCAGGCTGTGCCGGCAACGGTGGGACACAGCCCGGCGCCCTACGGTTCGGCCAGCTCGGAAGCATGGAGGTGGAGCTCGATGCGCCCCAAAGGCTCGGTGAGGGGATGCTCACCCAGAAGCTCACCTGGTCGTCCACGGGTGCGTGGATCCTGGACCAATCCATCTCCTATCGCGGCCTGCTCGGAGACGAGGATGTCCAACACAGCCAGGGTGACCCGCAGAGGTTCGCGGCCGACTATGCGTCGCTCATCACACAGGTCAATGATGTGCAGGGTCTGAAACTCTTCATTCCCGATCTCCCACAGGACCTGACTCCAACCTGCGGACCCACGCGGACCCGGATCACGCTCACGATCCACGATCAGATCAAGAACAAGGACGCAACCTGGATCCGGTGTGTGGACGGCTCGCTCGCGAACCTCACGGCCGCGGACGCGGGCCCCGATCCTGCGGCGTCACGCATCGCGGTTGCCGTGCAGCAGATGCGGGATGGGACGCAGGGACAGGGATTCGTCTCGGTGTACAACGGCACCGTCCCGTTCGGTACGCTCGACCGTGGAAACAATACGCCCGCACCCCTCGATGGTCCCATCACGATCACGGATGAGAAGTCCTGGGAAGCATTCTGGCAGCAGCACGCGGGCAATACGCGGCCGCTTCCCTCCGTCGACTTCTCGAAGGAAGAGGTGGTGGTCGGAGTCGTCGGCGTGCGGAGCGAGGCGGGTGACAGCGTAGAGGTCCGCAGAATACTCGAAGTGGATCAGGGAACACTCATCGACCTCGTCGAGCGGGTCCCGGGCAACTTCTGCTCCCCGGCGGAAAAGACCCATCGGCCGTACCACATCGTGGTGGCGCCCCGAACCCCCGACCCCTTGCGCTTCGCCGACGTGCGGGTCGAGGAAGTGGACTGCGGTAGCTGATGTCGCTCCGCCGGCTCTTCGTCCTGGTCCTGGTGACCTTCGCCGTGGCGGTGGCGGCTGCGGAGGGCTACCTGGCCTGGCGGAGCGCGAGCAAGGCCATGGAGGCCGAGCTCGACAAGCGCGCGGAGTGGGTCGCAGGGGCGGCGGCGGAGACCGGCCTCCAGTCGTCCCTCGTGGTCGGCCTCGTTCCGGGGATGGAGACGACGTTGGGATGGCGCGGCTTGCATGCGAGACTCATGCGGCTTCGCCGCTACGTGTCGGAGGCCTACATCCTCACGCCGGACAACCGGGCCGTCGTGACGAGCGACCCCGGCGACACGGTAGGGGTGATCGGCTCCCCGCTTCCACAGTTCGATCTCTACGCCGAAGATCTGGCTCGCGCCCGCACCGTGGGTGAGGCCGCAACGCCGGCGTTCGTCGGCGAAGACGGGACGCTCTACAAGTGGGGCTTCAAGATGCTCGGGCAGTCGCCGTTCATCCTGGCGGTTCGCATGCGCGCGGACTACCTGGCTCCGCTCGCGAGCCTGCGACGCAACCTCTTCTTGGGGTCAGCCGTCGCGGCCGTCATCGCCGCGTTGCTCGCAGCGCTCCTCGCCGCTGCGGTCATCGAGCCGGTCGAGCGCCTGAGCCGTGTGGCTCTGCGCATCCAGCATGGATACATCGAGCGACCCGTCGCAGAGGAGCGGGGCGATGAGCTGGGGCGGCTGTCGTTGGCGATGGAGAACATGCGGCAGAGCATCCTCGAGCGGGACGAGCGCCTGCGCGTGATGCTCGCGCAGGTGGCGCACGAAATCCGCAACCCCCTGGGTGGACTCGAGCTCTTCGCCTCGGCAGCCGCCGAGACGGACGACCCCGCCGAGCGGCGGCGCCTCATGGGGAGGGTCCGCTCCGAAGTATCGGCCCTCAACACGATCATCGATGATTTCCTGACTTTCGCCCGTCCCGTGCCTCCCCAACGGGAGCCTACCGACCTCAGGGAGCCGCTCGAAGAGGCGGCGGCGCTCGTCCGTGCGGAGTTGGAGAAGCGCGGCGGCACCCTGGAGGTGCGGCTTCCCGAAACGCCCCTGATGGCCACCGTAGCGGGAGAGCACGCAAAGAGGGCCACGTTGAACCTGCTCCGCAACGCCGCGCAGGTGGCGGAGCACGTCAGGTTGGAGGGGAGCCTCGCGCAAGGTGAAGTCGTGATCTCCGTATCCGACGACGGGCCCGGTGTGCCGCCCGAGCTCAGGCAGCAGATCTTCGAGCCGTTCGTGACCGACAAGGAGCAGGGCGCGGGGCTCGGCCTCTCCATAGTGCGGCGCCTCGCCGAGGCTCACGGCGGGCGTGTCGAGCTCACCCGCACGGGCGAAACAAATGGTGGGAGCGGCTCCGAGTTCCGGATATATTTCGAGTCCGCGAGCCCGACTTCCCACGCAGCGCACGCCGAGTAGCGAGCCGTCATGGCCGACATCCTCATCATCGACGACCACGACTCCATGCGGGAGGGCCTCGAGCTCCTCCTTCAACGCAGGCGTCACCGGACCCGCTCGGCCGAGAGCGGCAAGCGGGGCCTCGAGTTGCTGCACGAAGCCCCGGCGGATTTGGTCATCACCGACTTGAAGATGGCCAAGATCGACGGCCTCGAGGTGCTGCGGCGCGTCAAGGCGGCGACGCCCGAGACCGAGGTCATGGTGATCACTGCGCACGGGACGATCGAGAAGGTGGTGGAGGCGATGAAGCTGGGTGCCGCCGACTTCATCACCAAGCCTTTCTCCTCGGACGAGTTCGGAGTCAAGGTCGACCGGCTCATCGCGGAGCAGGCCGAACGGCGCCGACTCCTGCGCGAGAACGTGGCGCTGCGCGTGGAGAACACATACCTGCGCGAAGAGTCCCACGCGCGTTACGGCGAGATCGTAGGTGAGTCGGCTCCGATGCAGGCGGTCTTCCGTTGGATCGACCGGGTCGCCAAGAGCGATTCCACGGTCATGATCTACGGAGAGTCCGGCACCGGAAAGGAGTTGGTGGCGCGCGCCATCCACGCGGGATCGGCGCGCTCTGACGGCCCCTTCATACGCGTAAACTGCGGGGCCCTGAACGAAGGTCTGCTCGACTCGGAGCTCTTCGGGCACGAGAAGGGCGCGTTCACGGGAGCCGACAAGAGGAGGCGTGGCCGCTTCGAGCTCGCCGACGGGGGCACGCTCTTCCTGGACGAGATCGCCACCGTGCCTCACTCCACCCAGGTCCGCCTGCTGCGAGTGCTCCAGGAGCGGGAGCTCGAGCGCGTCGGCGGTGAGGAAACGATTCCCGTCGACGTGCGCGTGATCGCCGCGACGAACTCCACCCCGGACAACCTCCGGGGGGACGGCACGTTCCGGGAGGATCTCTTCTACCGGTTGCACGTGGTGCCGGTCACGCTCCCACCCCTGAGAGATAGAAAGGAGGACATCCCCTTTCTGGTGAACCATTTCATCGAGAAGCTAGGGGAGCGGACGGCCTCTCCTGCGCAGGCGGCCAGCCCGGGCGCGCTCAAACGCCTCGCGAGCTACGACTGGCCAGGCAACGTGCGGGAGTTGGAGAACGTGGTCGAGCGGGCGCTCGTGCTCTCCGAGTCCGTGGAGTTGGATGCGGACGACATTCCAGCCTTCGGAGCAAGCGGGCTCGTCGCAACTCCGGTCTCGGAGTCCTCGGGCACGTCCGCCCTCGACATGCCCGAGACCGGTCTGGACCTCAATCGGGCCATGGAGGGGCTGGAGGAGCGGCTGCTTCGCCAGGCGCTCAGTTACGCGGGAGGCGTGAAGGCCGAGGCAGCCAGGCTGCTCGGACTGAAGCCGAGCGCTCTGTACTATAAGCTCGAGAAGTACGGCATCGA
>CAZFIS010000038.1:0-27340 GCA_964519125.1 uncultured Gemmatimonadaceae bacterium
CTCCGATGATCGGCTGCCGCTGCTTGGGATCGGCGGGTGACTTCGCGCCCGGCGGCACGTTGTTGTTGGCAATGATCGCGTAGATGACGTCCGGCTTGCTCGCCACCAGGCTGATGCCGATGCGGCCGATCTGCCCGGTCGGCAGCCCGCCGCGGAGGCGCGTCCAGTGGTCACCGCCGTCCGTGGTCTTGTAGATCCCGCTCTCCGGGCCCTGGCCGATGAATCGATACGGGAAGCGCTCCTCGTCGTACGTGGCCGCGTAGAGGACGTTCGGATCCAGCGGGTTCATCGCCAGGTCGATCACGCCCGTGTGCTCGTCGATGTAGAGCACCTTCTCCCACGTGCGCCCGCCGTCCCGGGTCCGGAACACGCCCCGCTCGGGGTTGGTCGAGTAGAGGTGTCCCATGGCGGCGACGTAGACGATGTCCGGATTGGTCGGGTCGATCATGATCCGGCCGATGTGCTGCGTCTCGGGGAGGCCCATGTGCTGCCAGGTCTTCCCGGCGTCCGTGGACTTGTAGACCCCGTCGCCCGCGTACGAGCTGCGCGAGGTGTACGCGTCTCCGGTGCCCACCCACACGATGTCGGGATCGGAGTGCGCGATGGCCACCGCACCCACCGTGAGCCGCGTGCTCACGTTGTCGAAGATCGGCGTCCAGGTGGTGCCGTTGTTCGTCGTCTTGAAGAGCCCGCCGGTCCACGGCGCCACGTAGATCGTGTAGAGGTGGGCCTGCGCGGGCGAATCCGGCACGGCGATGGCGGCGATGCGCGCACCCATCCGGAACGGGCCCATGTTGCGGTAGGTGAAGGCCGATAGCAGCCCCTCGCTGGGGAGGCTCGGCGTCTGTGCGCGCGCGCCCGACGCGACGCCCGACAGGATCAGCGCTGCAACCATGGCGCTCGGTCTCATGTGATACCTCCGATTCCTCATGGGCTACAGGTAGCGCTCCCGCAGCATACGTAGATGATGCGCACAGTGCCCCGCCGTGATGAATGCCAGGGCCCGCACCGAGAAGGAATTTCCACTGGCTACGCCCTGCCTCATCCATGCTTCGGGAGGCAGGTGGCGAAGGAGAAGGATGGTGTCCAGGCGCACCGCCCGGAACTCCTCGACGTGCTGCACCCACGGGATCCGATCCGCCTCCGCGCCTGCCGCGGCGACCTCCTGGTCGTAGCCGGGCAGCGGCGTGTCGAATCCCCGTGCGAACCAGAGGGCACGAAACGCGAACGAGCGCTCGGTGTCGGTCACGTGGTTCAGCACCTGCCGCATGCTCCACTTCTCGGGCGCATAGCGGTGCAAGGAGCGGTCCTCCCCGACGTCGGCGAAGATCGCTCGTGCTTCATCGAGCTGGCGCTCGAGCGCGGTCATCGGGTCGTCACCCTCGACCTGATCGATGTAGGTGAAGTAGTACGGGGCCGCCTCGCGGGCGTCGGGTCGTCCGATCATCGTCATGGTTCTCCGGTAGGGGACTCTTCCCATCAGTGCAGGAGCATCCAGAGTGCCACCGCCACCCCCGCGCCCGCCAACGTAGCACCGAGGTTGAGCAGGTCGCTGTCCGCCGCGAGCTGGCGTTTCATCGAGGCCCCCGCGGCCGATTCGACCATTGCTCCCGCGCTCGCGCCCGCGAGGGCGCACGCCGCTCCCGCCCATCCGAGGAGGCCGGCGACAGCCGCCACCGCCACCACGGCGGCGGCTCCGACCACCCCACCCAGCGTGCCCTCCAGCGAGACGGCGCCCCACGTGCCGGCCGGAACCCGACGGAGCGTGGTCGGCAGCACGTGGCGCCGCCCCCAGAGTTGCCCGACCTCGGAGGCGGAGGTGTCGAACGCGGCGGTGGCGAACGCGGAAACCATGGCCAGAGTCCACGGGCCGGGCGCGCTTCCGCATGCGGACAGGAACGCGAAGACCACCCCAGCTCCCGAGTTCGCCAGCGCATGGGTGAAGCCCCGCCGCCCGCCGCGCTCCTGCGCGAGGCCGCGCGCCTGCTTGCGGCGGTAGCCCAGCCAGGTGGCTCCGGTGCCGACCACGAAGAACGCCGAGAAGACGAAGACGGCTCCCCACCCGGCGAACAGGAGAAGCGCGCTCACCAGGGCCCAGCCGACCACCGCCCCGGAGGCGCTGACGGCTCCCACCCAGAGCGCGACGAGCGCCGCGAGCGCGAGGAGCACGGTGCCCGGCGCGCGCGACGCCCAGGCGACCCGAACGTGCTCCAGGTGGCCGGGGTCGATGGCCCCCACGGCCAGCAGTGTGAGGGTGGCGGCGAGCGGCACGAGCACGTTGTCATCGATCGCGCTGTCCAGCGATTCGGCGACCGCGGCTGTGGACGTGGCGGCGGCGCATGCCACCAGCAGCCACGTCCGACTTCCCTCCGCCCCTCCGAACGAGCGCCCGATGCCCGCCGCGCTCCCTCCCTGCGTCCACCGCACGAGAAGCGCGGCCACCGGAAGCGACACGACGACGAACGCGACGAGGCCCGCCCAACGCTTGCCGTGGTTCCAGGGGATGACCGGCCCGCCCATCCAGCGGCCGGCGATTCCGGCGGCCGCGTCACCGAAGGCGAGGATTCCCCACGCAGCCGCCGCGAGCTCGAGATGGCCCGGGAGGCAGGCGATCAGCAGAAGGACCACGATGGGATAGGTGACCGTAGGGCGGATCACTCCGGTCGCTCGCTCCCCCGGACGGACGAGGCGGCCCCTTGTGACCCGGTCGAGCAGCACGGCGTTGAAGGGCACGCCGAGCGCCGCCACTGCCATGCCCACCCAGGGGCCCACCCAGCGCAGCAGGAACGCGCCCGCGCCCGCACCCGAGTGCAGCGCCTTGCGCAGGGCCTCGTGCCGCGCGGAAAGCGAGGCCGACGTCGGCTGGCTGCTCAAAGTCGGCCGATCTCGCGGAGCCAGGTGACGGTGCGCCGGACGCCTTCTTCGAGCGGGGTGACGTGGTAGCCCAACTCGCGTACCGCGAGCTCCGACGAATAGGCCCACTCGTGCCGGTAGATGCGTGCCACCTGGTCGGTGAGCATCGGATCTCGACCCGTGAGCTCCGCGCCCCAGCGCATGAAGAGGCCGACGGCCTCGGCGACCGCGTACGGGATGCGGAGGCGTGGGGGGGCGATCCCGCTGGCGGACTCGAAGGCGCGAAAGAGGTCCAAGGGCGTACGGTTGTCCCCCCCGAGGATGTAGGCCGACCCGCCCCGTGCGCGCTCGACGGCGGCGAGGACGCCCGCCGCCACGTCCTCCACGTAGGCGAAACACTGGAGGCCCCCGCCACGGCCGAGCAGACCGGGGACGCGCCCCCGGGCGTGATCGAGCAGCAGGCCCACCACGTGATTGCCGCTCGTGAGGCTCCCGGGCCCGTACACCACTCCGGGGTAGAGCCGAATGATGGGCCGCCCCTCGGCGGAGAGACGCCTCGCGAGCCGATCCGCGAGGGTCTTCGTGCGCTCGTAGTCGTTGTGGAAGACGTCGCTGGCCCGAGGTGTCTCCTCGTCGAAGATCGCGCCGTCCGTGGGGCCCAGGGCGAAGAACGAGGAGATGTGGACGAGCCTCGCTCCGGCGGCGCGCGCGGCCTCCGCGGCATTCGCCAGGCCACCCACGTTCACGCGGTCGAAGCTCTTCGGGTCGCGTGCCCACGGCTTTACCATTGCGGCTCCGTGGACCACGACCTCGCATCCCTCGGCCGCCGCCCGATAGGCGTCCGCGTCGGTCACGTCTCCCCGCACCACCTCGGCGCCCTCCGGCTTCGTCTGCCATCCGGCCGGGTCACGCGCGAAGCCACGCACGCGATGTCCTGCCCTCGTGAGCACGGTGGCGACCTGTCCACCGAGAAAGCCTGTCACGCCACTGACGAGGATGTCCATCGTGCCGCCCTCGAGAGGGTCTACGAAAGGCCACAAGATAGGCGGCGGGACCTGGACCGACTATCCGAAGGCGTCGCGAGGCTCTATCGTGGGCGCCTCAACCTGGAGGCGGAATTGTTGAGAAGAGAGTTCGAGCACAAGCTCGGCGACCTGCTTCGGTCCCAGGTGCTGGACCTGGACGCCGAGGAGCAGGCCGCGCTCGCCCACCGGTACGTCGACGCGTTCCTCTCCGATCGACAGGCGGCCCGCTTCACAGCGGGGTTCGAGCCCTTCGTGCCGGGGCGCCGCCCCGACGACGAGGCTGCGTACCCCGGCCTCGGCTCGAGCGAGGAGGTGGCTCTCTTCCACGCCGGCCGCACGCCCGGCGACACGCTCACGTTCCTGATCCGGTGCCGGGAAGAGGGCCGACTCACCGCGGATTTTCCGGCCGCGGCTCTCGTCACGGGAACGATCGAAGCTCTCGACTCCGCGGGTCGGCCGCTCGGCACCGTCGCGGGATGGGATCGCCGGGATCTGCGCCCCCTCCTCCGCACACCCTCCGGAACCGGAGCCGCGTCGGAGGTTCCGACCGCGCACGTGCTCGATCTGAACGTGGAGCAAACCTTCGACCCCGCCCTCGTCCCGTTCGACGCGGACCGCTATCTGGGCTTCGCCACCCTCTTCCACCAGCGCTTCCGTATCTTGCTCGACGTGGAGATGGGGGATGCTCGGATCACGGACAGCGAGCACCGGTTCGCGATCTACAACGAGGAATTGTTCGGGTCGCTGTACCAGCGGCTCGTCGACGTTCTCCTTCCCTGGGACACGGCGCGGCAGGCGCGCGCGGCAGGCAGAGCGGTCGGGATCCAGGCGCACCCCTGGTACCCCGTGCTCAGCATCGGCATGCAGAAGGCGCGCTTCTACATGTTGGCCGTCACGGGCGACCTGGTCGAGCAGAAGCGCATGCTCACCGATCCGGGCTGGCTGCTACGCGTCGGGCTCTACCTCGAGTTCCTCACGTGCCTCGGCGTCGCGGAGGCGGTGAAGGACGAGGTCGACATCCTCCGGCCGGAGGAGCGCGACGCCCTGGAGCGCGCACCGGAGTTCGAGGAGATCCGGCGCCGCATCGACGTGGATGCGTGGAGGCACGTGTGGAGTCTCCGCGACATCGCCTTCGGCGGCGGAGTGGGCGGCGCGGCCACGGGCGCGATGAACCTCATGCGCAAGAAGGCCGCGACGCTCGGGTTCCTGCACGCGCACCACGAGGACCTCAAGCATGCGATCGAGCTGGCCGGGCCCAACCTGCGGAACGCGCAGGAGAGCTGGCACCGCGTCTTCCGGGACGCCGAGCGGGCGGTGCTCCAGATGAACGCGGACGCGTTTCCCGAGCTCGCGCAGTTCCCTTCGATCGTGCGCGACTTCGCGCTCTGGCACCAGAGCGGCGGGCTCGGCGGGCTCCACCTGGTGCCCCGCCAGATCACCGAGATCTTCGGCGACCAGGACGGCATCTTCCCGTCCGCGTGCCGCCAGTATCGCGCGTCGATGAACCACATCGCCGGGTGGGGCCGGGAGCGCGGGCTGATGGAGTACACGGGTGAGGAGTGCGTGCCGCTCTCGGCCAGCCTCCTGGAGGCCTACCTGGCCCGCCAGCACGGACGGCTCGCCGGGCTTCAGCGTCGGGACGGGTACGCCGGCACACTCGAGGTGGTGGTACAGGAGGTGACGCCGCCCGAGCTGGATCCCGAGGCGGTGGGCGAGCTCCTGCAACGGGTGAGCGTGTTCTCCGTGCTCGACGTGGATGAGCTGGCCACGCTCGCCCAGCGCGTCCGGCCGATTCGGCTCGGGCATCTGGAGCGCATCATCGTGCAGGGCCGGGAGGGATCCTCCCTGTTCATTCTCCAGGACGGCACGCTCGAAGTGATCGCGCGGGAGGACGGGAACGAGCGTCAGGTGGCCGTGCTTCATCCCCCGGCCGTGGTGGGAGAGCTCGCCTTCCTTCTCGGAGAACGCCGAAGTGCGACCGTTCGCGCGCTCGACGAGGCGACGGTGCTCGAGGTGGGCGCGAGCATGCTCCGCCCACTGGTGGACGAGAGGCCCGCCATTCTCGAGAAGCTACGCGCGCTGCTCGAGGAGCGAAGGACGGCGAACGATCAGCCCGTGGACGGGGACACGCTGCTGCGCCGTGTACGCCGCACGATCCTCGGAGCGTAGGGTCGGACGGAGGCGCGCCGACCCTCAGCGCGACGGAGGTGTCTTGTCGTCGACCGGGGGAGGCGTGACGGGGGACTCGCGCTTGGGAGCGGCTGGAGGCTCGGTGGTCGCGGCGAAGGCCGCCGGTGCCGTCATCGGTACCGGGTTGCCGCCCGTGAGCACCTGTGCCGCCACCAGGGTCTGTACGACACGCAGGATGTCGTCCGACCCGTTCGAAACCGCCGAGCCGGGACCGCTCCCGCCCCCGAAGTTGATGAACTGACCGCCCGAGAGCGCGTCGGCGACCTGTTGCGTGAGCTCGGGGGCGAGCTCGATCCGGCGCAGGGCGAGGTAGAGTTCGCCTGCCTCGCGCAGCGCCTCGGCTTTCTCGCGGATCGCCTCGGCCTCGGCCTCGGCCACGGCGCGAATGCGCGCCGCCTCGGCACGGCCCTCGGCCTCGAAGGCGATCACGTTCTGGTCGGCATCGGCCTGCGCTTGCGTGATCTGCGTCGCGCTGAGCTCCGCCTGGCGCTGCTCGCGCACCACGGCCTGGCGCTCCGCCTCGGCACGCGCGATGGCGGCACCGTTGGCGGCGATCTGCATCTTCAGCGCCCGCTCCTGGTCGTTGATCTTCTCCTCCGCCTCGAGTTGCGCGATACGCGCCCGCTGCTCCTCCTGTGCCTGCACCACGTCGGCGCTCGCCTTGGCGCGCGCTGCGGCCTCACGGCGTCGGGCGTCGGCGACCTCGCTGAGCACGGCCTTGATGTTGAGGCTGTTGAACGACAGCCCCAGGTCCAGGAGCTCGCGCGAGCATGCGTCCTTGATGATGACGGCGAGCTCGTCGTCCTCGCCCTGGTCCACCATGTCAGCGCGTTCGACGGCGCCCGCGGGCCGGGTCGCGACCGCCGTCGAAGCGACGGCACGCGAGTTGAAGAGCTGGTCGTGGCGGAGGAGGTTGATGGCGCGTCGGCCGGCAGAGGAAAGCACGTCGGTGAGCGTGTTGAGCTGCTCGGCGGCGGGCTTGGAGAAGAACTTGTTGGCCGCCGTGTTCACCATCGCGTCGTCTTCGCCGACGCTCACGATCGCGGAGGCCCGCACGGTCACCTTGACCGGAGCCGGCACGTTGTTCGCGTCGAGGTCGGCCGTCTGATCGGTGATCTCGATGTCCACGTTGATCGCCTGTGCCGGGATCACGCGGGTTACGGTCAGGATCGGGATCACTGCCGCCTTGCAGGGACCGCGGTAGATCTTGAGGTTGCCGTTCAGCCAGCTCACGAGCCGAATCTCGCCGGCGTCCACGTCCCGGAGGAACGAGCTGACGATGAGCGGCGTGAACACCACGACCGCGAGGATGGTCCCGATCAGAATCGTGAGAGAATGGTCCACGGGTGACTCCCTTCCGCCTGCAAGGAGCTTTGAGCCGATGGTCGCCGCCATCGGTCCTGAGTCGTGGACTTGGGCCCGCCGCCCGCGGCTCCTACCGATAGAGAAATAAGCACGTCCGCGAGAATTATCGACCCGCCGGCGCGTGCGGCGTCCTCTCAGCCCACCGACACCCGCACATGTTCGTGATCGGGGTCGACCTCCTGGACCGTCACCTGATCTCCGACCCGCACGGGCAGGCCTCTCTCCTCGGCGACCAGCTCCGCGCTCAACTGGACGGCACGCCCGTCGAGCACGGCGCGCACGATGCCCTTCCCGTTGCGGAACGGCGTGACCGCCTCGGCGTGGTCCATCACGAGCGAGTCGAGAGGCGACGTAGGCTCGCCGGTGAACTTCAGGGCGAAGCGCCACAGGGGACCGACGACCAGTCCCTCCAGGACGCCCGCGATGCCCGCTCCGCCGAGCGCGGCGATCCACACCGGTTGATGCAGCGCGTGCTGGAGCACGTTGCCCGACGCTCCGAACAACGCGAGCAGGCTGAAGATCAAGCGAGGCTCGGGCACCCAGCGAAGCACGCCGTCGGCCACGCCGTGGGCGGCGTCCTGCTGGACCTTCGGCGGAGCGTGCGGGTGTGCGGCGTGCGCGCCGGCCTTCGCTCCTGTCTGTCCCTTCAACGCGGCGCGGGCTTGCGCGTGAGCGCGGACGTGGCCGTGCGTCGTGTGCCCCCGGGCGTGCGCGTGTCCGGCCCGCCCGTGATGGCGCATTCCGGGAAGCGCCATCAGCAGGAGGCCGCCCAGGCCGACACCCAACGTCGCGAGGAAGATCGGCATACGGCGATCGCCACCATCGAGGATGTGAGCTCGTCGGTCGAGCTCAAACGCACGGTAGGGCGAGGCGGGGGGAGGGGCAACGGGGACGTCCTGTCTCGTGCTTCCAGCGACGTCGGGGTCGCCTCCGTCGACCCGCCGGTTGCGCCCCGGCCGTGGGACCCTATCAATGTCCCGGACGTTCGTCCTGCAAAGTCCCCTGATCTGACGGAGGGCAGCTATGGCGCCGCGAGCCATCCTCGGGTGTGCACGCCCATCGCTGGGGGTGGCAGGGTGTGCGCGCGCGGCACCGGCACGGATGACGGCATCCGCCCTCTTCGTCGCCATCGCCCTCGTCGGCACGGCGCACGCAGTGGTGGGCCAGCAGGTCCGGATCGCGCTGGCGCCGCTGCTGTTCCACGATTGATCGCTTCACGACTCCACCCTCTCTCGACCCGTCTCCGGAGCTCTCCATGCGCGTGACCGCGGTGATCCTTTCGCTCCTGATCGCCGGTGCCCCGTCCGGGCGCGCCGCGCCGCAGTCCGTCCCCGAGCCGCCCAACGCGGCGGCCGTGGCCCGCGTCCAGGACGGGCGGGTCACGCTCACCTACGGCGGGCACGTCATCGTGACGGCCACCGTGGAAAGCACGGGCCCCCGGCCCGAAGTGCTCACGCTCGTGGACACTGCGGGAGACGCGGTCACGCAGGTCCTGAAGTGGACGGTGTACGGTGGAGCGCGGATGACGCTGACCGGAACGATCCACGCCGGCCCGCAGGCGTTCGGGTGCGCGACGGAGCCGAGGCCCGACGCGCCGGAGATGGTGCGCAACGCCGTCGGGCCGAGCGACAGCCGCCTGAACCGCGCTGTCTACGACCGGGGATCGGACTGGGCACTCTCGTTCGATGAGCCCACCGGGGTCACGCTTCGCCCGCTTGCCGGAGGAGACGATTCAACGGCGTTCGCGCTCCGCGCCACGGGCTCGATCATCATCCTCCGCTTCCGCCCGCGCTACTACCAGAAGCATCGCGGCCTGAGCGAGTACCGCCCGTGGACCTACGACGTCTGGCGTGGCTCGGTGGCCGGCTGGTCTTCTTGGTACGCGTACTTCTCGCGCGTCACCGAGCAGGACGTGCGAGAGACCGCCGACGTCCTGCACGACGTCCTGGAGCCCTTCGGATACCGCTACCTCCAGATCGACGACGGCTACGAGCAGGAGCCCATCGGCGTTCCGGCCCACTGGCTGCATCCGAACGCGAAGTTCCCGTCCGGACTGGGGGCTCTGGAGCGAACCATCGCCGGCCGCGGGCTCGAGCCCGCGATCTGGACGAACGTGAGTTTCGCGGACAGCGCCTACGCGTTCGCACACCCGGACGAGTTCGTGACCACCCGGGACGGGAGGCCGGCGTACGGCAACTGGATCGGGTACGTGATGGACGCGTCGAACCCGGCCACGATCGACCGGCTGGTCCGTCCGGTGTATGACAGCCTCGCGAGCATGGGGTGGACCTACTACAAGCTCGATGCGCTCAGGCACCTGCGCTACGAGGGCTACAACAGCCACGCCGACTACTTCCGTGCGCGAGGGCTCGACCGCGAGAAGGTATTCCGTCACATGGCCGAGGTCGTGCGCGAGGCGATCGGCCCCCGGGCGTTTCTGTTGGCGTGCTGGGGCATCCGCCCCGAGCTCGCCGGGATCGCGGATGCCGTGCGCGTGGGCAACGACGGGTTCGGCTACGGGGGGTTCGCGGAATACAACTCCTTCAACAACGTGGTCTGGCGCAACGACCCGGACCACATCCAGCTCACCGCGCCCGACGCCTATCGAGCCGCCACGCTCGCCTCGCTCACCGGCTCGCTTCTCATGCTCACCGACCGGCCCGAGGTGTACCGCACGGACCGGGCGGAGATCGCGAAGCGCACGGCCCCCGTCCTGTTCACCCGCCCCGAGCAGATCTACGACGTCGATCCGTCGCGCTCGGAGCTGGTCGGGCGCGCCGCGACCGCCCTCAGCGGTGCGGGACCACGCGCGTTCGACGCTGACAAGCGCCTGAGCGTGCCCCTGTATCTGCTCGACGTGAGCCGGCCGTTCGAGCGCTGGACCGTGCTCGCGCGCACGGGAGGTGCCGATGCGGACACCCTGCGCTTTTCCGATCTCGGCCTCGACCCGGACGGGAACTACCTCGTTTTCGAGTTCTGGTCGCATGCGTTTCTGGGGGCGTTCCACGGCGGCTTCGTCCCCGGGCCGATCGATCCCGCGCGAAAGATCCAGGTCTTCTGCATCCGCGGGCAGGTGGCGCATCCTCAGCTCGTGGCCACCAACCGTCACGTGAGCTGTGGCGGGCCGGACCTGAAGAGCGTCTCGTGGAGCAACGACACGCTCTCGGGAGAGAGCGCGGTCGTGGGAGGCGACGAGTACGACGTGTACCTCACCGAGCCCGCCGGCTATCGCTTCGGAGGCGTCTCGGTGAAGGGCGCGGAGCTCGTCGGCTCTTCCATCGAAGGGACGCTCCGCGTGGTGCGGCTACGGTCTGCCACGAGCGCGACGGCGTCGTGGGCGGTGCGCTACACGCGCTAGGCCGCCTCGGTCGATCGGGTCGATGTCCAGGGGGAGGTGACCGAAGACACCGCGTCAGATGCTTTCCACCCGGACTTTCACCTGGTACGTGCCGAGGGGGATGGGTTCGCGGCCGTGCGGAAGCGGCGACAGGTCGAGCACCCCGACCTGGTACCCCCCGATGCCCTGGGACGTGGGCTCGACGCCCGTGTTGAGCAGGATCTCCAAGGGGTCGTCCTCACCGAAGACGAGGCGCAGCCGGACGACGGCGTTCCCCTGCCAGATGCACGTGACGTCCACCGGGCAGCGCGAGTCCGAGAGCACGCTGTCGAACGCGACCTGGAGATCCGTGCCAGGCACGGGAACGTTCTCTCCGTAGCGCAACTCGAGCTCGACCGGCTCGGGCAGGACCGCGTGCTCGGAGGTGTCCACGGGAGTGGGGCCGATGCCGCTTGCGCACGCCTGCGTGCAGGCGACAAGGGCGAGCGTACCCAGCCATCGTCCTCTCATGGGATCCCCCCGGATGCCGTTCCTCACGCATGCTACACCCGAACCGGTGAGGAGCGCGAGTCCCCCGTGGGTCCTTCGGGGCCTGTCAGCGCCTCCGCCCGGGAGGGGACTGCGTCCAGACGTTGTTGCTCCGGTCCACGTCGGGCAGCCGGTGATCGGGGTCGACGACCACGGAGTCCACGAGGCTCCTCGAATCGTAGCGGAAGGAGAAGGTCCCGCCCTGCTGCCACACCTCGACCGGCAAGCTGACGGTGCCGCTGTGACCGCTGCTCTCCGTGATCCGGACCGTCGCCGGCATGACCATCCGGTCGTTGTTCCGGATCGTGATGACGGACCCTTTCGCAGGATCGCCATCCACGTATTTGACGTCCGTCACCGCCTGATCCAGCG
This sequence comes from uncultured Gemmatimonadaceae bacterium, assembly GCA_964519125.1. GTDB lineage: Bacteria > Gemmatimonadota > Gemmatimonadetes > Longimicrobiales > Gaopeijiaceae > SZUA-318. Next base: position 11,671 of record CAZFIS010000038.1, read on the forward strand.
TCCACGTCTGGTAGAACCACTCCTTCCAGAACCAGTCCAGATCCTCGCCCGAGACGTCGTTCATCGTACGGAAGAAGTCCTTCGGGGTCGGATGGCGAAACGCCCACCTGCGGATATAGGCTCGGAACGCCTCGTCGAACCGCCGCGGTCCGAGAACGTCTTCCCGCAGGAGATAGAGGGCGGCGGCGGGCTTCGCGTAGTTGTTGAAGCCGACGTAGTTGCGCTGCACCTCGTCCGCGTAGGTCATGATCGGATCGGGCTGGCCCGATCGCTTCATGTACTCCGCGAGCAGCGGCGCCGAGTCCTCGACCGCGCTGTAGGGTGCGTATCGCCCGTTCTCGAAGGCACGGGTCGAGTAGATGTCGATGAACGAATTGAACCCCTCGTCCATGAACCCGTACTCGCGCTCGTCCGAGCCCACGATCATCGGGAACCAACTGTGGCCGATCTCGTGCGTGGTCACGCCCCAGAGCGACGAGCCCTTGGCCGCCCAGCCGCAGAAGACGATGCCGGGATACTCCATCCCGCCGGCGGCGGCGGCGACGTCGATCGCCACCGGCCAGGGATAGGGATACCACTGCTTGGAGTCGAACTCGATGGTGTGCTTCACGAACTGCGTGGCGCTGCCCCAGGCCTGCGTTCCTTCCACCTCCACGGGATACGCCGATTCAGCGAGTGCCGTCTTGTCGTCGGGAAGCCGGATGCGCGCGGCGTCCCACACGAAAGCGGGCGACGCGGCCCAGGCCACGTCCCTCGTGTTGTGCATCGAGAAATGCCACGTCAGGGTCCCGCTCCCCTTCGGACGTGAATGGGCGTCGCCGACCTCCGACGCCGAGCGGATCATCACCGTCGCGTCGCTCTTGCGGGCCTCGGCCAGTCGGGTGACCTCGTCACGGGTCAGGACTTCGCCCGGATTGTCGAGCCGGCCCGAGCCGACGACCAGGTAGTTCCAGGGCACGGTGACCCGGTAGTCGATGTTCCCGTAGTCGAGATAGAACTGTCCTCTGCCGAGGTAGGGCAGGGTATTCCACCCGACGACGTCGTCGTACACGGCCATGCGTGGATACCACTGGGCGATGTCGAAGACGGTGCCGTTCTTCGTAGCGTAGTATCCGGTCCGTTGGCGATACGGTGGGATCCGGAAGGAGTAGACGATGCGGACCCCGACATGGGATCCTCCCGGCCCCAGGGGACGGGGCAGGTGAATCTGCATCCGGGTGTCGGAGATCAGGTGCTCGACGGCGCGCCACTCCTTTCCCTGGCGGATCTCCACGGAGCGGATGTCGTAGCCTCCCGCGAAGCCGGGGATCTCGTACCTCGGATGGACCAGGGACGCGGTGATCGAGCCTCTCGAATCGGGCCGGTACAGGTTCTGGTCGAGTTGGATCCAGAGGTAGCGCAACGTGTCCGGGCTGTTGTTCGTGTACGTGATCTCGTCGGTTCCGGAAAGCGTCTTCGTGGAATCGTCGAGCGTCACGTCGATGCGGTAGTCCGACTCGTTCTGCCAGTAACGCGGACCGGGTGCTCCGGAGCCGCTGCGATATACGGTCCCCGGTTCGCTCAGGAACGTGGCGTCGAACGCCTGGTGCGGGTCGTAGTGCTCCTGGGCGGATGCGCTACCCGCAGCGACCCACACGGCCATGAGGCACAGGGCTCCGATCTGTCCGGTCGACTTCATGATCTCTCCTTCGGGCCGAACGTCACTCTCGGCCGGGCCGCCGCATTCCGCGGCAGCCGCATTCCACATCCTTCTTGCGTCTGGACGATACTGCCGCTCAGACTGTGGTGTTCCGGCGGCCGACGTTGCGTCGAGTTCGTTGTCTCCCCGGCCCGGCCGCACCTTCGCCCCGCCCCGAGGAGCCATGGCTTCCAGCATCCCGACCCGACCCCCATCGTTCGTTCCCTCTTCCGAGAGCCTGCCCACGATCACGGTCGCGCTCGCGTTCCGGGGTGTGCACGAGGCCGCGTGGCGGGGGTTGCTGCTGCTGGCCGCAGTGGTCCTTGGCCTGTACCGGTCGGGAGCACCGCGGGAGGCATGAGCGTAGCGGATCGAAGCGGGTTCGGGCCCTCCCGGACGCTCACGCTCGGCGACGGCCGCCGCCTCGGGTTCGCCGAGCTCGGTGCGCCCGAGGGCCGGCCGGTCCTCCACTTCCACGGCTCGTCCTCGTCGCGCCTGGAGCGGCCGTCTTCGGAGAGCATGCTCGTCGAGGCGGACATCCGCTTCATCTCCGTGGACCGGCCGGGGCACGGCCTGTCGGATTTCGGTCCCCGCCGTCGCCTCGTCGACTGGGCCGACGACGTCCGCCAGCTCGCGGATCACCTGGGACTCGATCGCTTCTGGGTCGAGGGGTACTCGGCCGGAGGCCCCTACGCACTGGCGTGCGCCAGCCGACTTCCCGAGCGGGTGATCGCGGGCGCGCTCGTGAGCTCCGCGGCGCCCATGGGCCGCCCGGACGCGTTCTCCGGTCTCCCGCTTCCCAACAAGATCCTGGCTGCGTCCGCCCGGTGGCTCCCCAGCCTCCTGGGAGTGATCCGCCGGGTCATGCGGCGCAGGATGGTCGACGACGTGAGCAGGACCGTCCGCCAGATGATGACCGGCCTCCCGGAAGCGGACCGTGCCGTGCTCCACTCACCGGACGTCGCCCGGGCGTTTGCCGAGGCCGTCCAGGAGGGCCTGCGCCAGGGCTCGGAGGGAGTCGCATTCGACGATGTCCTGATCCACCGACCCTGGGGCTTCGACCTCACCACCGTAGCGCCGCGTATCGACCTCTGGCAGGGAGACGCGGACGTCAATGTTCCGCCAGCTGCAGCGGAGTACCTGTGTTCCAGGATCCCGAACACCCGCCTGAGGGTGCTCCCGGGGGCAGGCCACTTCTTCATCTTCGAGCGATGGAGGGAGATCGTGACGGTGCTCGTGGATGGGGTGGGGGAAGGGGGAAGTGCGGGGAGCGCGGATCGGAGCTAGTCTGATGCGCTGACGAGGGACTGCGCGGTTCGGATGCGGGAGGAGAGTCATGCACGAATGGTCTCGGCGGGACGTTTTGAAGAGCGGGCTTCTGGCGGCCGGCGCCATCGTGGTGCCGGACGTGGCGAAAGGGGCGGAGATGCCGGCAGCGGCGGAGATCTCCACGGAGCGGTTCGACGATCCCGTGGGGGTCGCGCCGTTTCCGGCCACTTCGATCCGCGACCGTCTGCTGCTCGACTTCGACTGGCGATTCCATCTCGGGCACGCGGACGATCCCGCGCGTGACTTCGGATTCGGGCGAGGCAACAGCGGCGTGTTCGCGAAGACGGGGTACTTCTTCGCCCCGGCGCGCCCCGACTTCGACGACGGCGACTGGCGCGCGCTCGACCTGCCGCACGACTGGGCGGTGGAGCTTGCGTTCGTCGACGATCGGGAGCTCGACTCCCACGGGTACCACCCGCTCGGGCGCGAGTACCCGGAGACGAGCGTCGGCTGGTACCGGAAGGTGTTCAACGTCCCGGCGAGCGACGCTGGAAGGCGCATCTCGCTGGAGTTCGACGGTGTCTACCGCAACGCGATCGTCACGCTCAACGACGTCTATCTGACGACGGCGCTCAGCGGCTACGCTCCGTTCAGTCTGGACGTCACCGACTTCGTGCACTACGGCGCCGACAATGTCCTCGTGCTCAGGGTCGACGCGACCGAGAACGAGGGCTGGTTCTACGAGGGCGCGGGCATCTATCGACACGTCTGGCTGGTGAAGACCGCGCCTGTGCACGTGCCCCAGTGGGGCACGTACGTGACGTCCGACGTGCACGGGAAGGACGCGACCGTCCATATGCGGACCACCGTGGCCAACCGGAGCGCGGACGCGACGACGTGCCGGGTCGTGTCGCGCATCGTCGACGCCTCGGGCACCGTGCGCGCGACGGCCGCGACGGGCGGCGTGAAGGTGCCCGCGTGGGGACGCACCGATGTGGATCAGAGTGCCGCGCTGAAGAATGCCGACCTCTGGTCGCTCGAGACGCCCCACATGTACCGGGTCCTCACGACGATCGAGTCGGGCGGCGCTGCGGTGGATGATTGCCAGACTCCGTTCGGCGTGCGCACGATGCGCTTCGACGCCGAGCGGGGCTTCTTCCTGAACGGCGAGCGCGTGGAGCTCAAGGGGACGTGCAACCACCAGGACCACGCGGGCGTGGGCTCGGCTCTGCCGGATCGGCTCCAGTACTTCCGCATCGCCCGGCTCAAGGAGATGGGCTCGAACGCTTACCGCACCTCCCACAATCCTCCCACCCCCGAGCTGCTGGACGCGTGCGACCGGCTCGGGATGCTCGTGCTGGACGAGACGCGCATGTTCTCGGCGAGCCCGGAGGGGCTGAGCCAGCTCGAGCGCATGATCCTGCGGGACCGCAACCACCCGAGCATCTTCTGCTGGTCGATCGGAAACGAGGAGCCGCTACAGGGCACCGACGAGGGCGCTCGCATCGCCGAGGGCATGAAGCGTCTGGCCCGCCGCCTCGACCCGAGCCGTCCCATCAGCGAGGCGATGAACAACTCCCGGTCCTGGGGTCATGGACTCTCCGCCGTCGTGGACGTGCAGGGCTTCAACTACGGAGACGCCCAGGCGATCGACGCCTTCCACACTCACTTCCCGAAGCACTGGACGATGGGCACCGAGGTGGCGAGCACGGTCTCGACGCGCGGCATCTACGCCAACGACAAGGACCGAGGCTACGTCGAGGCGTACGACACCCAGAAGCCGCCTTGGGGTGCGACGGCCGAGGAGTGGTGGCAGATCTATGCGGCGAGGCCGTTCCTGGCCGGTGGGTTCGTGTGGACCGGCTTCGACTACCGCGGCGAGCCGACCCCGTACCGGTGGCCCTGCATCAACTCGCACTTCGGGCTGATGGACACGTGCGGCTTTCCCAAGGACAATTTCTACTACTACCAGGCCTGGTGGGGTGACGAGCCCGTTCTGCATCTCTTCCCGCACTGGAACTGGGCGGGCAGGGAGGGGCAGGAGATCGACGTCTGGGTCTACTGCAACCTGGACCGTGTGGAGCTCTTCCTGAATGGGAAGAGCCTGGGCGCACAGAACGTGGAGCCCAACGGCCACCTCTCGTGGAAGGTGCCGTACCAGCCGGGCACGCTCGAGGCCCGGGCATCCGGCAAGGGGGGGAAGAGCCTCACCGCCAAGCACGAGACGACCGGCGCGGCCGCACGAATCGTGCTGGCGCCCGACCGTTCGGAGATCGACGCCGACGGCGAGGACGTCTCCGTCGTGGAGGTGAGCGTCGTGGACGCGCAGGGCCGCGTCGTGCCCGTCGCGGGCGACCTGGTCGCGTTCGAGGTCTCGGGCAGCGGCCGCCTGATCGGGGTGGGCAACGGCGACCCGAGCGACCACACTTCGGACAAGGGTACCGTGCGCCGGGCCTTCAACGGGCGGTGCGTGGCGATCGTGCAGGCGAGCAAGAGCGCCGGTGAGCTGCGGGTCGTGGCTCGGTCGAACGGTCTGGAATCCGCGACGGCGACGATCACGTGCGAGGCGGTGACGCCGCGTCCCTCGGTATGAGCTGGCTGGCGGCGGTGGCCTTCCTGGGTCTCCTTACAGGGGGACCCGGGCCCGGGACTCACGTCTACCGGTTGAGCTTCGGGGGACGAGCGCGCGACTACCGCGTACACGCGCCCCCTGCCGTGGAGCGCGGCGCCCCGCTCCCCGTCGTCCTCGCGTTTCACGGCGGCGGGGGCAACGCCGAGGGGTTCGAGGCCTATGCGGGTCTGGACACGCTCGCCGACCGCGCGGGCTTCCTGGTGGTCTATCCGGACGGAACGGGCCCGCTGCGTAGACGGCTCCTCACGTGGAACGCGGGACCGGACTGCTGCGGGTACGCGCGCACGCACGACGTGGACGACGTCGGCTTCGCGATGGCCGTCCTCGACGATCTGGCGCGGCGCACACCCGTCGACTCGCTGCGCGTGTATGCCACGGGGCACTCCAACGGAGCCATGATGGCGTACCGACTCGCTGCCGAGCGCGCCGAGCGGATCGCCGCGATCGCGGTGGTGGCGGGTGCGATGGACGTGCCCGCTGAGGCGTTCCACCCCTCGCGGGCGGTGCCGGTCCTGGACATCCACAGCGTGGATGACCCGCGGGCGCTGTACGGCGGCGGGATGGGTCCGCCGTTCCCCGGCACCCGCCAACGGGTCCATCACCAACCCGTCATGGCCGGGCTCGGGCGTTGGATCGAGCGCGACGGTTGCCCGCCGCAACCGCGGATCGCACAGACGCGCGAGGGGGCGTCGGGCACCGCGGACGCCGGGCAGACCGCCACCCTGCTCGTGTGGGATCCCTGCACGTCCGGCGCGAAGGTGGAGCACTGGAAGCTCACGGGTGTGGGCCACGCCTGGCCCGGAAGCACGACCTCCCGTCTGCCGGAGCGACTGCTGGGCCGCCACACGACGTTGATCGACGCGGCGGAGGAGGTGTGGGGGTTCGTGTCGCGGTTCGAGCTGGACGGGGGCTCGGCAGGAGGGCGGCGGTAGCTTCCCGGGCACCCGGGTTGCTCGACCTCGGCCGCCCGAACAGCTTTCCTGTAGCCATCTTTCCCGTCTCTGGACATCGCTCCATGCCCGACACACCTCGTCCGACGTTCACGGTCGGCGCCCTCCAGATGAGGATGGGCGCCGACGCCGACGCCAACCTCGAGCACGCGCTCGCGCTGCTCGACGAGGCGGCGGACGCCGGGGTGCAGGTGGCGTGTCTTCCGGAGCTCTTCCGCTCGCTCTACTTCTGCCAGACGGAAGACCACGCGAACTTCGCCCTGGCCGAGCCGATCCCCGGCCCCACGACGGAGGCGATCGCGGAGCGCGCGCGCCGTCACGGGATGGTCGTGGTCGCGTCTCTCTTCGAACGACGCCGGGCGGGAATCTACCACAACACCGCCGCCGTCTTCGACGCGGACGGATCGCTCCTGGGGACGTACCGGAAGATGCACATCCCCGACGATCCGCTCTTCTACGAGAAGTTCTACTTCACGCCGGGTGATCAGGGCTTCCGCACGTTCGACACGCGCTTCGGGCGCATCGGCGTGCTCGTGTGCTGGGACCAGTGGTTCCCCGAGGCGGCGCGCCTCACGGCGCTCCAGGGTGCGGATATCCTCTTCTATCCGACGGCGATCGGATGGCACCCGAGCGAGAAGGAGGAGTTCGGCGCCACGCAGTCCGACGCCTGGCAGACGGTGATGCGCGGCCACGCGATCGCGAACGGGATCTACGTGTGCGCGACCAACCGATTCGGACACGAGGGCGCGGAGGACGGCGGGATCGAGTTCTGGGGGAGCAGCTTCATCGCCGGCCCCTCCGGGCAGATGCTCGCGCGCGCCGAGACCGCGCGGGAGGAGATCATCACCTCGACGTGCGATCCCGCGCTCGTGGAGACGACGCGCCAGCACTGGCCGTTCCTGCGGGACCGTCGCGTGGACGCGTACGGCGGGCTGCTCTCCCACGGAGACTGAGTTGCGGCTCCGCATGCCGGCGGAGTGGGAACCGCACGGGGGCGTCTGGCTCGCGTGGCCGCACCACCGGCCCGACTGGCCCGGCCGCTTCGGGCCGATCCCGTACGTGTTCGCCGACCTGGTCCGGCTTCTCGTCGCGGGGGGTGAGTCCGTTCGCCTCCTGGTGAAGGACGAGAAGGCCCGCGCCGCCGCCGCCGATCTGCTCGAGCGCTCCGGCGTCGCGACCGCCGACGTGGCCTTCCACGTCGTGCCGACCGACCGAGGCTGGTTGAGGGACTGCGGCGGCATCTTCGTGCGGGTAGGGCGCGGGCGGAAGGCGCCGCTTCGCGTGCTCGACTTCCGGTTCGACGGGTGGGCGAAGTACGCGAACTGGAAGCGCGACGACCGGGTGGCGGCGGCCGCGGCGGAGATCTCCGGCGTCGAGGCGATCCGCCCCGAGCGCGGCGGCCGCCGGGTCGTGCTCGAGGGGGGCGCGATCGACGTGGACGGGCGAGGCGCGCTCCTCGCCACGGAGGAGTGCCTCCTGTCCGACGTGCAGGCCCGCAATCCGGGATTCTCCCGGGCCGACTACGAGGCCGTCTTCGCCGAGTACCTGGGCGTGGAGCGCACGATCTGGCTTCCCCGGGGAATCGCCGGAGACGACACCCATGGGCACGTGGACGATCTCGCCCGCTTCGTGGGCGGGGGCACGATCGCCGCCGTGCGCGAGCGCCGGCGCGGGGATGCGAACCACGAACCGCTGGAGGCGTGCTGGAAGCGGCTCCGCTCCGCGCGCCTCGCGGACGGGACACACCCCGAGCTCGTGGGGCTCCCGATGCCCGCCCCGGTCGTCTTCGAGGGACAGCGCCTTCCGGCGAGCTATGCGAACTTCCTGATCACGAACCGTTCGGTCATCGTGCCGGTCTTCGGCGATCCGGCCGACCGGGTCGCGCTCGACCGGCTGGCGGCGTGCTTTCCGAAGCGCGAGGTCGTCGGCCTCTACGCGCGAGAGCTGGTGTGGGGGCTCGGCACCGTGCACTGCCTGACGCAGCAGGAGCCGGCGGGGGCGAACCCTTCGGGGTAGCCGTCCCCGAGACGATCAGGGCCTTCGCCTTACTGCCCTCTCAGTGATGGGTCGCTGATCGGAACGCCCGCCCCGTGCCGGTGCACCCACACGATGCGCTGGATCGCCGTGAGGTTGGTGAGGACCGCGACGAGGACGATCACGATCTTCAGTACGAGCCCACTCCCCATGAGCCCGAAGGAGAGCGAGCCCAGGCCGAGCAGAACGACCCGCTCGGGTCGCTGCATGAGGCCCACCTTGCAGTCGAGTCCGAGCCCCTCGGCGCGGGCCCTCGTGTAGCTGACCATGAGCGATCCACCCATCGCCAGGACGATCGCGTACACCATCCAGACGTTGGCCATCTCATGGCCGTACCGGTTATAGAGCGAGAGGAGCCCCAGGAAGACGACGATCTCGCCGATCCGGTCCAGCGTGGAGTCGTAGAAGGCGCCGAACTTCGAGGCCATGCCGCTCACGCGGGCGACCTGGCCGTCGAAGATGTCCCACACGCCCCCGAGCAGGACCAGGACGCCGGCCCAGCGCACGTGGTCCAGGTGATAGAGGAAGCCGGCGCCCACGACGGACAAGAACCCGAGGGTGGTGAGCAAATTCGGGTGGACGCGGTGGCGGACCATCCAACGGATGACCGGCCCCAGCGTTCGGTAGGCCGGATCCCGTAGCGCATCCAGACCTTTCATCGAGCGGCACCTCCTTCATGGGTGCTTCGGACTGCGGAGCGGCGGGGCCGTGCGAATCGCGCCCCACGGCCGCGCGTCGAATCTAGCCCCCCGCGGTCGCCCCGGCGCGGGACACCCCGCTACATTGTCGCCGACCCTCTCTCCTTCGCGACGAGGTGGAGCACTCTGGGCGGATCCGTCTCGTTCGGGCTCGTTCTGGCGCTGACGCCGCTGATCCTGCTCGTGGCGGGCGCCTACGCCTCGGTCGGCCTGGGTGGCGGCACGGGCTATCTGGCGGTGATGACCCTCTTCGGTCTGCCGCCCGACGTCCTCGTTCCCACTGCGCTCCTGCTGAACATCCTCGTGACCGGCGTCGCGCTGCTCCGCTTCGGCGTCGCGGGGCGCCTACGCTGGCGGCTGTTGCTTCCATTCCTGATCCCGGCGCTTCCGGCGGCCTTCGCCGGAGGCCTGGTGAACGCCGATCGGCACGTGTTCCTGGTGATCCTCGCCCTCGCGCTCGCGTTGGCCGGCGTCGGGATGCTACGCTCTTCCACGCGCGCCCGCGAGCACGAGGATCTCCCTCCGTCCGTCCGGCTCTGGGCGGTCGGCCTCCCCGCAGGCCTCGCCATCGGCCTGGTGTCGGGGTTCCTGGGGATCGGGGGTGGGGTCTTCCTCGGTCCGCTCGTCCTCTTGCTCGGATGGGCGGGACCGAAGCAGGTGGCGGCCATGAACTCCTGTCTGGTCCTGACGGTCTCGGCCGTGGCGCTCGCGGCGCACGGGGTGCGGGGGGCAGCTCCGATGCACGTACTCGTCCCTCTGGGGCTGGCCGCGCTCGTGGGTGGCCTGGTCGGAGCGACGCTGGCGGAGAAGAAGCTGTCGCCCCGGCAGCTCCAGCGCGTGTTCGCGGTGATCGTGCTGGTGGCGGCGCTCAAGGCGGGCTGGGACGCGCTCGCGCGCTAGCGGGGTGTGGGCGACCGGAAGCCCGCGCGGGCTTCGCCTTCGCCTCGATTGCCTATATTGATGGGCTACGTGGCGGCTCCCTCCCCCGCCGCACTCCCGAGTCACCCACGCCATCGATTTCCATGAGCAAGTCACCCCCGATCATCTATACGTGGACCGACGAGGCGCCCGCCCTCGCTACGCACGCCTTCCTTCCCGTGATCCGCGCGTTCGCGGGCGCGACCGGCGTGCCGGTCGAGACGAGGGACATCTCGCTGGCCGGGAGGATGCTCGCGGCCTTCTCCGACCTGCTGCCCGAGGATCAGCGGGTCTCCGACGACCTGGCCGAGCTGGGCAGCCTGGTGGAGACGCCCGAGGCGAACGTCATCAAGCTCCCGAACATCAGCGCGTCCATCCCCCAGATCCGCGCGTGCATCGCCGAGCTCCAGGCCAAGGGCTACGCGCTGCCGGATTATCCCGAGGAGCCGGCCGACGACGAGGAGCGCGCCATCAAGGCCCGCTACGACAAGGTGAAGGGCAGCGCCGTGAACCCCGTGATCCGCCAGGGGAACTCCGACCGGCGCGCCCCGAGGTCGGTGAAGGAGTTCGTCCGGAAGCACCCGCCGCGCATGCGCCCATGGCCCGAAGACTCGAAGACCCACGTCTCGACGATGAGCTCGGGCGACTTCCGCCACACCGAGGTGTCCGTCACGCTTTCCGACGCCACCGAGGCCCGGATCGAGCATGTGGCCACCGACGGGACCGTGACGGTGCTCAAGGAGTCGCTCCCACTCCAGGCCGGTGAGGTGCTCGACGGGGCGTTCATGAGCAAGAAGGCCCTCGTCGCTTTCCTGGAGGAGCAGGTTCGGGACGCCAAGGAGCGCGGCGTGCTGTTCTCGATCCACCTGAAGGCGACGATGATGAAGGTCTCCGACCCCATCATGTTCGGCCACGCCGTGAGGGTCTTCTTCAAGGACGTCTTCGCCAAGCACGCGGCCGTCTTCAAGAAGCTCGGCGTCGACGCGAACAACGGTTTCGGCGACGTCCTCGCCAAGATCCAGACGCTGCCCGCCGACGAGCGCGCGGCCATCGAAGCCGATATCCAGGCGGCGTACGAGAACGGCCCTGCGCTCGCCATGGTCGACTCCGCCCGGGGCATCACGAACCTGAACGTGCCCAGCGACATCATCATCGATGCCTCGATGCCGCCGATGATCCGCGACTCCGGCCGGATGTGGAACGCCCAGGGCGAGCTGCAGGACTGCAAGGCGGTGATCCCCGACGCGAGCTACGCGGGCATCTACGACGCGACCGTGCGGGACTGCCAGGCGCACGGGCAGTTCAATCCCGCGACGATGGGAAGTGTGCCCAATGTGGGTCTCATGGCGCAGAAGGCCGAGGAGTACGGCTCGCACGACAAGACGTTCGAGATCGCGACGGCGGGCAAGGTGCGCGTCGTGGACGCCGACGGGGACGTGCTCATCGAGCAGTCCGTAGAAGCGGGTGACATCTGGCGTGGCTGCCAGGCGAAGGACGCGCCGATCCGCGACTGGGTCAGGCTCGCGGTGGATCGGGCGCGGGCCAGCGGGGCGCCCGCGGTCTTCTGGCTGGACCGGACGCGCGCCCACGACATGCAGGTCATCCGGAAGGTGCGCACCTATCTGAAGGAGTACGACACGGACGGGCTTCGCATCGAGATCATGTCGCCCGAGGACGCCATCAGTTTCTCGCTGGAGCGGATCCGGCGGGGCGAGGACACGATCTCGGTGACCGGCAACGTCCTGCGCGACTTCCTCACCGACCTGTTCCCGATCCTCGAGATCGGCACGAGCGCGCGCATGCTCTCGATCGTGCCGCTCCTCGAGGGCGGCGGGCTGTTCGAGACCGGCGCGGGCGGTTCGGCGCCGAAGCACGTGCAGCAGTTCGAGAAGGAGGGGCACCTGCGCTGGGATTCGCTGGGCGAGTACCTGGCGCTCGCGGCCTCCCTCCAGCATCTGGGGGAGAAGTACGACAACGCGGGCGCGCGCGTCCTGGGCGAGACGCTCGACGCGGCCACGGCCCACTACCTGGAGAGCGCGCGCTCTCCGTCGCGTAACGTGCGCGAGATCGACAACCGGGGGAGCACGTTCTATCTGACGCTCTACTGGGCTCAGGCGCTGGCCGAGCAGGACACCGACCGCGCGCTGGCCGAGCGGTTCTCTCACGTGGCCGAGGCGCTGGCCGAGAGCGAGCAGAAGATCGTGGCCGAGCTGGACGCGGCGCAGGGCTCGCCGCAGGACCTGGGCGGCTACTACCTGCGCGACCAGGCGCTGGCGGATGCCGCCATGCGCCCGAGCCCGACGCTCAACCGGATCATCGACGGAGCCTGAGGAGAGGAGACCCTCGGGTCACCGACAACGGATCAGCCACCCGACTCCTGGAGTAACTCCGCCAGGTACTGCTTCCAGAGCACCGCCTTGGTGTGCGACCCGTGCCCGACCGTCTCGGGGCTCTCGGGGATGACGACGGCGCGCCCGTGCTTCACGAGCTTGATCTCCTTCTCCAGGATGCCCTGGTCGGGCGGATTGATCAGGTCGTCGGCGGTGTTCACCGCGAGGAGCGGCACCTGGATCTTCCCCAGGTCGGGCGCCGGGTCGTAGTCCTCCGAGGCCGCGAACGCGTACATGACGTCGTTGGCGTCGTGCGTCCGCACGAAACGGTCCTGGTAGTTCGCCAACTCCCGGTCGGCCGCGGCCAGCGTGGGCGCGCGGACGTAGTGGAGCCGGGGGTTGCTCCCCATGAAAAGCATCATACCGGCGGCGAAGCGAAGCCCTCGGGGCTGCGTCGTGTAGTCGCCCCCGTCCCAGCCCGGGTCGGTGCGGATGGCGTCGATGATGAGCTTGCGCCAGATCCGGTTGCGGCCGCTGATCGGGCCGGGCAGGCTCGCGAGGGGCATGAGCGCGTCCATGAAGTCCGGGTACATCTCGCCCCACAGCCACGTGTGCATCCCGCCCATCGACGTACCCATGACGAGCCGGAGGTGATTCACGTGCAGCCCGTCGGTGAGCATCTGGTGGTCGGCGCGGATCATATCGCGGTAGCCGTACTTCGGAAAGCGTGCGTGCAGCCCGTCGCTCGGCTTGCTCGACTGCCCATGGCCGATCCCGTCCGGGAGGATCACGTAGTACTTCGCCGTGTCCAGGAGCTGGCCGGGTCCGAACAGCACGCCGGCGAACTCCGGCACCAGGAAGTTGCCTCCGTAGCCGGTCGTGCCGTGCATGATGTAGACCGCGTTGACGGTGCGGCCGCCCGCGTCCGTGCGAGGCCTGCCGAGCGTGCGGTAGTGGAGCCTCAGCTGGGGTAACGTCTCGCCGTCCTCGAACGTGAAGCCGTGGATCACGTAGTCGCCCTGCGTGACGGCGATCTGCGGGCGCTGCCGTACGGCGGCCCGTTGCTGCGCCGAAACCGCGGAGGCCGAGAGGGCCGTCGCGACGAAGATGCCGAAGATGAAGCGTGAACGCTGCATGACCGTCCTGCCTTCCGGGGTGACGGTGACCGAAGAAGGGGGAAGTATGCGGCGGTGCAGGGCGGTCCGGCCAGCTTCGAGGGACGTCCGCTCTCCATGCCGACCGGATCGCACGTCCCGGCCTCGGAGCCCGGATCTCCGACGACCTCAGGCTTGCGTCCCGGTGTGCGGGCACTACAATGCCGTCCGTATTCCTTTGACACCCACTCAGGAAGACCACCTTGGAACCCGAAGCCTCCCCTTCGCGTTCGCGGCCCCGTGCGTCCGGCGGGCCCGTCCCGAACTCGGCTTCCCCGAAAGCCAAGCTGCTCGCTCGCTCGAGCTTCACCCTTCCGCGACTGTTGCTTGCGGCATCTCTCGTGCTGAGCGCCAGCTGCTCGTCGGGCGACAAGGGGACGACGAACCCGGCGCTGGAGAGCCTGACGCTCACGCCCAGCGGCTGGCAGGCGGACGTGGTGGTGGGCCAAAGCGCCGTGCTCCAAACGGCCGTGACCGACGGGAGCGGCGCACCGGTGAGTGGGGTGAGCCTGACGTACAGCTCGAGTGACACGAGCGTGCTGGGCGTGACGAACGAAGGTGGCAACCAGGCGGTGGTGAAGGCTCTGCGGCCCGGCACGGCGCAGCTCACGGTGGGGTTGGCGTCGAGCGGCGGGACGGAGCAGGCGCAGTCGGTGAGCGTGCAGGTGACGGTGCGGCTGGGGGGGGTGGAGATCGAGAGCTCGAGCACACCGTTGGTGCTGACGTCGGTGGGTGACCGTGCGGTGGTGTCGGCGCGCGGGTTGGACAACGCCGGCAATGCGCTGGCGGGCGCCGGCCTGAGCTGGTCGCTGGCGGGCAGCGGGATCGTGTCGCTGACGCCGTACGCGGGAGGCGACTCGGCGGCGGTGGTGGCGGTGGGTGCGGGCACGGACACGGTGAAGGTGACGGCATCGCTGTGTGTGAGCGGGTGCGGCGCGACGCGGGTGGTGGAGGTGCGTCAGGCCGTCGCGTCGATCCGGGTGAGCCCGGACTCCACGGCGGTGATGGCGGGAGACAGCGCGGTGTTCACGGCGACGGCGTTCGACGCGAGCGGGTCCGAGATCGCGGGCGCGCCGATCCGCTGGACGATCGAGGATCCGACGCTGGCGACGGTGGACACGGCGGGGGTGGTGCACGGCTGGCACACGGGCGTGACACGGGTGATCGCGTTCGACGACACGGTGCACTCGCAGGCGACGGTGAACGTGGAACCGGGTCCTGCGACGCAGCTGGTGTTCACGACGCAGCCGCATGATACGTCGACTTCGATGCATCTGAGCCCGGCGGTGGCGGTGAGCGCGGAGGACGCGTACGGCAACGTTGCGGCGGGCGCGGCGGGCTCGGTGACGGTGGCTCTGGGGTCGAATCCGGGCGGTGCGAGTCTCGCGGGCACGAAGACGCAGCCGCTCACCTCCGGGATGGCGACGTTCGGGGACTTGAGCCTGAGCAAGGGCGGAGACGGCTACACGCTGGTGGCGAGCGCGAGTGGGCTGCCGTCGGCGACGAGCGCGGCGTTCGACATCAACGACGACGTGCCTGCGGCGGGGGCGGACGCGGACACGACGCTGGAGGACACGCCGCTGGTGGCGGCTGCGCCGGGTGTGCTCGCCAACGACCACTCGCCTCTGGGCAAGCCCCTGACGGCGAAGCTCGCGACGGGCCCGTCGCACGGGACGCTCGTGCTGAACGCCGACGGCTCGTTCACGTACACGCCGGCGTCGAACTACAACGGGGCCGACAGCTTCACGTACAAGTCGACGGACGGGACGTTCACGAGCGCGGCGGCCACGGTGAGCCTGACGATCACACCGGTCAACGACGCGCCGAGCTACACGGCGGGCTCGAACCAGACGGTGCTGGAGGATGCGGGCGCGCAGAGCGTGGCGTGGGCGACGTCGGTGAGCGCGGGTCCGGCGAACGAGAGTGGCCAGACGCTGACGTTCACGGTGACCAACAACGACAGCTCGATGTTCAGCGTGCAGCCGGCCATCGACGCGAGCGGGACGC
>CAZFIS010000039.1:0-27132 GCA_964519125.1 uncultured Gemmatimonadaceae bacterium
AGAGCACAACCTTGCCAAGGTTGGGGTCGCCGGTTCGAGTCCGGTTTCCCGCTCTGACCGAAGGGGGGCGACACATCGGCTCGCCGGTGTTGTCAGCTCCCCTTCGGCTTAGGGGGCGCGAGCGCGCGGACGCCGTCGCGCGCCCGGATCGAGCCACTCAGGCGCCGTAGCCAAGTTGGTAAGGCAGAGGACTGCAAATCCTCGATCCCCGGTTCGAGTCCGGGCGGCGCCTCTGAGAAGCAGGACAGCGGAGCGGCCAGGTCTCGGGACCTGGCCGCTCTTGCGTTCGGAAGGGTTCGCGGGGCCGCCTACCCCTTCTCCTCCTCGTCCTTCTCCGGAGACTCCTTACGGATCAGGCGCTCCTCCATGTCGATCTGGGCGCGGATCGAGGCCACACCCTCGCGAAGGATGCGAGCTTTGGTCCGCTGGGAGCCCGAGCGTCCCGCGGCGATCTCCATGCTGCCGGCGAGCTGCGAGAGACCGTCGAGTCCGGCACCCAGGAGCGCGACCTTGAATCGGCTGTACCGGCGCTTGATCTGATGCGCGATCCGGTCCTCGTCGGATCTCGCCGTCGCGAACTGCTCCGTGAGGCTGTAGATGGTCTGGACGGTGCGCATGATCTCCGCGAGCGCAGCGAGCTTGACCTGATCGCGTGGTCTGATGGCCCCCATCAGTCGACTGCGGGCGGGAGGAACGCGGCTACGCTCGAGCGCGAGGTGTCGTAGAGCATGGGACCTCCTGGTATCCGTGGGCTACGCCCAAAGCATAACATCCCACCCGCCATCGTGCCGGGAGACGCTGCGGGGGCTCGCTGAGAGCCGGACACCGCCTCACCGCTGACACTCCCAGGACATCTTTCGGCGTCACCGACATGGACCTGGCGCTCGACGTCTGCTACTGTAGCGACCAGAGCACCGTCGTCGACCTCCGATACGGCGCGCCTCCATGTGAGCGTGGGGGAGGCGACCTGACGGGGCGCCTCGCCGGGGCGCCCGGGCCACGCCCCCCCGCGACTCACTTCCGCGAAACACCGTCTGGCACTATCCTATCGGCGTCGTTTTCCCATACCCTGGGCGATAGCGTGGATCGAAAAGAAGTGGATCGGAAACAACTGGAGAAGGAGCGTAAGGCCTCCCTGGAGCGCCGCCGTCGCCAGCTCGAGGAAGCGGCGAAGGAGCGGCTCGAGTCCGAACGCACCGACACGCGGACGCTGTCGAGGGCCGAGAGGATCAAGCTGCGCGAGGACGAGTTCGTCCCTCCCGAGGACTAGCGTAGGCGAGGCTTCCTCACGACACTCAGTCCATGTCGTGGATCCTGCTTCTCGCGCCGCCCCTCGGCGTGCTGGCCATCTGGTGGTTGCTGAAGCCCTTCAGCGACGATCCCCACTTCGTGCGCGAGCTGTTCCGGGACCTGCCGGTCACCATGATCGCGGCGAGCTCCATGGTCGGGGCGATCCTCCTCTGGATCATCCTCCAGGCCCTTGGACGCTGGTAACCGGCCTTCCCGTCCGGCGGTCGATGCTCCCGGCTCAGAAGATGACGATTCCGCGACGCTCCGGCACCGTCCTGCGAATCAGCAGCCGGCGCTCCCCTTCGTCACGGCGGTCCGGGCTATGGCGGCGCTCGTCTCGCCTCCGATCCGGCACACCCCGACGCTCCACGCCGACAGGCTGGACCGTGGCCCGGCGGACGAAGCTCCGTCGCTGACCGTCGCGGCGCTCGCTCCCACGGCGGTCCTGGTCCTCGATGGTTCGGCGGTCTTCTCCGCTTCTGCGATGACCTCGGCGAGCGAGGGGCATTCGTGACTCCGGATGGGTAGGCTCGTGCCTCATCATGTGTCGAAGCGGTCAAGATGCATCGTCCACACCCAACCGTCAAAGGTTCCATGCGGGGGCGTTCAGGAACCGATGCTGTCAGCGGTCACGGCGAGCAGGAGGGTGCCCGCGCTCTTCATCTTCGGTGAGCTCCCGAGCACCAGGGTCTGGCCCGGACGGACGTTGACCGTGGTACGCAGCAGGGTGCCGTATCCGGGCGAGGTCAACGTGACGCCGTTGAGCATGAGCATGTCTGAGCTGGTCCAGAAGACGCTCATCGTGAGGTCGTAGGGGGCGTCGGCGCCCTGAAACCGCTGTTGAACCTGGGACCGATCGGTGGCCTCCACGTACGTCTGGCCCGCGAGCCGGTATCCGTGGAACTGGAAGATCTTCCTGAGCGCGCCTTCGACGGCCGCGATGCGTGGGTCGGAGCCCTTGAAGTCGTCCGCCTCGATGAGCTGAAAGGTGAGGCGCACGTTCGGGCGGGACTTGTCGTACTCCTTCAGGACCCGGGCGATCTTGTCGAGGTTGTCGGGCGTCTCGCGCACGGTCACCGCAGACGACGTGGCGCTCAGCTTGCCCGGAAGCCCCGCGCGGTCGGTAAACACGTACGGCGCGATCAAGCTCTGAGCCTGGCCGGGCGCCAGGTACTGCAGAGGAAACGTCCGGGTGTCCAGCTGGGGCGCGCGCTGGCATCCGGTTGCGAGCATCAGCGCTCCGAACGTCAGTCCGGCAAACAGGGCTCGTTTCATGGTCGGGCTCCTCCTCAGAAATACCACACGACGGTGATGTTCGGGTTGTCGGTCGGGATCACGGCCACGTCGCGCCCGGGGGCGGACTCCACCGTGGGCGGCGGGCCGAGCTGTGTCGACGCGGCTGTGGGAGCCGGCGCACTTCGTCCGCCGGGACCCATGCCGGTCTCGTGCGTGACGAGCAGAAGCGTTGCCAGGGACGCGGCGAGGGCCACCGCGCTCCAGCGCGTCCATCGCGAAAGGCTCGCCGTGCGATGGCGCCGTCGGGCCCCACGAACGGCAGACGTGGCAGACGCGGGTTCGGCTCCGGCGACACGCGCCAGCAGGGCATCCATGTCGAGCTCGGGCGGAGCGGCGCCGAAGACGCCCTCGAGCGCCTCGACGTCGCTCAGCATGAGCCGTGCGGCCCCCGCGCAAGCGGCGCACCCGGCGATGTGGCGAGCCAGTGGGTCGTCCCCCTCGCCAAGTAGCACTGGAACGTTCGCGGTCAACATCTTGGCGCGCATGTCCTTACATGTGCTCACCGGAAGTCCTCCACGAGATCTGGATTCGCGCTCAGGATCCGCACCCGGAGCGTGCGCCGGGCCTTGAAGAGGTGGGCGCGCACGGAGACCGGCTCGATGCCGAGCATTTCGGCGATTTCCGGCGATGTGAAGCCCTGAAGGTCGGCGAGGTTGAAGACCTCCCGCTGCCGCGCCGGGAGCTCGTCGAAGAAGGTGCGCAGGAGCGACCCGAGGCGAGCGCGGTCGACGGCCCTGTCGGGTGACTCACCCACATCGGGCCGAAGGTTGACGAGCGCGCCGGGGTCCACCTTCAGATGCGCCCGCCGGTTGGCTCGCCGGCGCCGGTCGGCCGCCGCGTTGCGCGTTACGGCGTAGACCCAGGTGCCGAACGCGGAGCTGCCACGGTAGGTCCCGAGACGGCGGATCATCTGCACGAGCACGTCCTGAGTGAGGTCGTCGGCCTCGGAGGGATCGCCCGTGTGCACGAGCGCCCACCGCCGCACGGTGGGGTAGGCATACGTCACGAGATCCCGAAGCGCTGCCGTGTCGCCATCCCGGGCTTTCCGGACGAGCTCGTCGGAAACCGCATTCAGGCCTGTGGATCCGCTCACGTCACGCACGCTTCCCCTTCGGTGCGAGTTCCCCCATGGGACGACCGGGCGGCAGCATGCGTTTACCTGACGGGCAACGAACACGGGACGCCGTCCAGAGGGGCTCCCCCTCGGTGGAGCCCGGCGGGCCGTAGCCGGTCGGCTGGCAGATGTCCGGAATCGGGCCGGACGAGGGGGACGACCCGGGCAGGTGCGCGGGAATGTGGGTAGGTGCGACCAACCAGCGCAAGCGGACGGGCGCGCCCGCGCAGACTGAGGAGAACGCCTTGCCGCCCCGGGGCTTTTCCGACGATCTTGCGACGTGCCACGCGCACGCTTTCCGGATCGACGCGGCCTTCGTCTCCTGCCTCGCCGCGACGCATCCGGGCTCCTCGCCGTCCGGGAGGCGTGCCCTCTCGGAGGAGACGATGGATCTCGTTGACGGCGCCGTCATCCTGGATGGGCGCACCCTCACGCTGGAAAGCGTCGAAGAGGTCGCGAAGCGACCGGAGACACGGGTCGGCCTGGACCCCGGGGCGCGCGCACGAGTTGCGTCCGCGCAGGCGTTCGTCGCCGAAAAGGTCGCCTCGGGCGAGCCCGTGTACGGTGTGACGACCGGATTCGGCCGCCTGGCCGACATGGTGATCGCCCCGGAGGACAGGACCGAGCTCCAGCACAACCTGGTCCGCAGCCATGCGTCCGGCATGGGTGAGCCCCTGGACCGCACTGCCGTGCGTGCGCTCATGGTGCTCAGGGCCAACGCGCTCGCGCGGGGACACTCCGGGTGCCGGGTCGAGGTGGTGGAGCGCCTGATCGATCTCCTCAACCTCGGAATCCATCCGCTCGTGCCCAGCTATGGCTCGGTGGGCGCCAGCGGCGACCTCGCTCCGCTCGCGCACGTGGCGCTCTCTCTGCTCGGGGAGGGAAGGGCGGAGCGAGCGGGACGGTGGGCCGACGCGGCGGAGCACCTGGCCGCCGCAAACCTCGAGCCGCTGCACCTCGAGGCCAAGGAGGGGTTGGCGCTCATCAACGGGACGCAGGCGACCACGGGCCTCGGGACCCTCGCGCTCCTGGAGGCGGAGCGCGCGGTGGAGACGGCCGACCTGGCCGGAGCGATGTCGCTCGAAGCGCTCCTGGGCACGCCGGAGGCGTTCCGCACCGAGATCCAGGACGCGCGGCCGCACCCGGGACAGCGAGCGAGCGCGGCGCGCCTGCGCGCGCTGCTGCGCGGGTCGGAGATCCGCGAATCGCACCGCGTGGGAGACGCCCGCGTCCAGGACGCGTACGCGCTTCGGTGCATGCCCCAGGTGCACGGGGCGGCGCGGGACGCCCTGGCCTACGTGCGGCGCGTGCTGGAGACCGAGGCCAACAGTGCCACGGACAATCCTCTGGTGTTTCCGGAGGCCGGGGCGATCGTGAGCGGGGGTAACTTCCACGCGCAGATCGTCTCGCAGGTGCTCGACCTCCTGGCCATCGCGGTCGCCGACCTCGCCGCGATCTCGGAGCGCCGCATCGAGCGCATGCTGAACCCCGACCTGTCGATGGGACTGCCGGCCTTCCTCGCCGAGCAGCCCGGCCTCCGCAGCGGGCTGATGATCGTGCAGGTCACGGCCGTGGACTGCCTGGCCGAGATGCGTGTGCTCGCGCACCCGGCGAGCGTCGACTCCGTAACGACGTCGGCCAACCAGGAGGACCACGTCTCCATGGGGATGGCCGCGGCTCGCAAGGCCCGCCGCTCGGTGGCGTGCCTCCAGAAGGTGCTCGCGGCCGAGCTGGTCTGCGCGGCGGAGGGCGTGGAACATCGTCGCCCGCTGAGGGCGGGAGCGGGCGTCGAGGCCGCGCACGCGCGGATCCGCGAGCGCGTGTCGCCGCTCCACGCGGACCGGTCGATGTCGGCGGACCTCGAGGCGGTGGAGGAATTGATTCGGGAGGGCGTCTTCGCGACGCCAGCAGAGACGGAGGAGGACGCAGCATGACCACGAAGCACGAAGCGGTCCGGGCCCCACGGGGCAAGGAGCGGAGCTGCAAGGGGTGGACGCAGGAGGCGGCGCTTCGGATGCTCATGAACAACCTGGATCCCGAAGTCGCGGAGCGGCCCGACGATCTGGTGGTCTACGGAGGCACGGGCAAGGCGGCGCGGAACTGGGAGGCCTTCGATGCGATCGTGCGCTCGCTGCGCTCGCTCGAGAACGACGAGACGCTCCTCATCCAATCGGGCAAGCCGGTGGGCGTGTTCCGGACGCACCCCCATGCCCCCCGTGTTCTCATCGCGAACGCGAACCTGGTCGGGCGGTGGGCGACCTGGGAGCACTTCCACGAGCTGGAGCGGCGCGGGCTCATGATGTTCGGCCAGATGACCGCGGGCTCGTGGATCTACATCGGGACCCAGGGCATCCTCCAGGGCACGTACGAGACGTTCGGCGCCATGGGTCACCGCCATTTCGGCGGCACCCTGAAGGGACGCTGGATCCTGACAGGCGGGCTCGGGGGGATGGGTGGGGCTCAGCCCCTGGCCGCCACGATGAACGAGGGAGTGATGCTCGCTGTCGAGGTCGATCCCGCGCGCATCCGGCGCCGTCTCGAGACCCGCTACCTCGACCGTTCCACGGAGGACCTGGACGAAGCGCTGGGGTGGGTGCGCGAGGCGACCGCCGCGGGGCAGCCGCTGTCCGTGGGCCTCGTGGGGAACTGCGCGGACGTGCTTCCGCGGATGGTGGAGAACGGGGTCGTACCGGACATCGTGACGGACCAGACGTCGGCCCACGATCCACTGAACGGCTATGTGCCCGCGGGGCTCTCTTTGACGGAGGCCGCCGAGCTACGCGCCGTCGATCCGGACGCGTACGTACGGAGAGCGATGGACTCGATGCGCGTGCACTGCGAGGCGATCGTCGCCATGCAGAGTGCCGGCGCCGTGGCGGTCGACTACGGCAACAACCTGCGCGGCAACGCCCGCGACGCCGGATTCGCGGACGCCTTCGCGTACCCCGGCTTCGTGCCGGCATACGTGCGCGACCTGTTCTGCGAGGGGAAGGGCCCGTTCCGGTGGGCGGCGCTCTCGGGCGATCCCGCCGATATCCACCGCACGGATGATCTGGTGCTCGAGATGTTCCCCGAGGACGACCACCTGTGCCGCTGGATCCGGATGGCGCGCGAGAAGGTGGCGTTCCAGGGGCTTCCGGCGCGCATCTGCTGGCTGGGGCAGGGAGCGCGTGCGCGATTCGGGCGTGCCATCAACGACCTGGTGGCGTCCGGGGAGATCAGCGCGCCCATCGTCATCGGACGCGATCACCTCGACACGGGCTCGGTCGCCTCCCCGTTCCGGGAGACGGAAGCGATGAAGGACGGAAGCGACGCCGTGGCGGACTGGCCCGTGCTGAACGCGCTGCTGAACACGGCGTCGGGCGCGAGCTGGGTCTCGTTCCACCACGGCGGTGGGGTGGGGATCGGCAACTCGCTCCACGCGGGGCAGGTGCTGGTCGCCGACGGCACACGGGAGATGGGGGAGCGCATCGAGCGCGTGCTCACCAACGACCCGGGCATCGGAGTGGCCCGGCACGTCGATGCGGGCTACGAGCTCGCCGTTGAAACGGCACGCCGTGCCGGCCTGAAGATCCCCATGATGGGAGACGCCGGTTGAGCTCCCTCGACCTTCTCGTGACGGGGGGGCCTCTCGCCACGATGGTCTCCGGCGGTGCACCGTGGGGTGCCGTGCCAGACGGGGCCGTGGCGGTGCGCGAGGGGAGGATCGTCTGGGTCGGGCCACGCTCGGAGCTGCCCGCAGGACTCGCGGGCAGCTCCACCCCGACCGTGGACGTCGGCGGCCGCTGGGTCACGCCCGGGCTCATCGACTCCCACACGCATCTGGTCTTCGGTGGGAACCGCGCACGGGAGTTCGAGGCCCGGCTGGGCGGCGCGACATACGAGGAGATCGCGCATGCAGGGGGAGGCATCCTCTCGACGGTGGCGGCCACGCGGGCTGCGTCGGACCAGGAGTTGCTGGACGGGGCACGCGGGAGGGTGGAGGCATTGTGCGCAGCGGGAGTCACGACCGTCGAGATCAAGTCGGGCTACGGGCTCCACACCGCCTCCGAGCTACGCATGCTCCGTGTGGCGCGAGCCCTGGGACGGGACCTTCCCGTGACGGTCCAGACCACGCTGCTCGCTGCGCACGCACTCCCTCCGGAGTACCGCGGCGAGCACCGCTCGGGGTACGTCGACCTGGTCTGCTCGGAGATGATTCCACGCGCGGTCGAGGAGGCGTTGGCCGACGCGGTCGACGCGTTCTGTGAGGGGATCGCGTTCACGCCCGAGGAGTGCGCGCGCGTCTTCGAGTCAGCGGCGTCTTTCGGTCTGCCCCTGAGGCTCCACGCCGATCAGCTCTCGGACGGAGGAGGGGCCGCGCTCGCCGCGCGCTACGGTGCGCGCTCGGCCGATCACCTGGAGTACGCGTCCGAGGAGGGTGTGCGGGCGATGGCGGCTGCCGGCACGGTGGCGGTCCTGTTGCCCGGAGCGTTCCTCTTCCTGAATGGAGTGCAGCGTCCCCCCGTCGACGCGCTCCGGCGTCACGGAGTCCCGATCGCGGTGGCCACGGACCTGAACCCGGGATCCTCCCCTGTGCTGTCGCCCCTGCTGGCGATGAGCCTGTCATGCGTGCTGTTCGGGCTCACGCCCGAGGAAGCTCTCGCCGCGATGACGCGCGTCGCGGCGCGCGTGCTCGGCCTCGAGGGCGAGGCCGGTACGCTCGAGGTGGGTGCGTGGGCGGACCTGGCGCTCTGGGACGTGGACGATCCGTCGGAGTTGTCGTACTGGATGGGCGGGAATCCGTGCGTCGGGACCCTCCATCATGGCGTGCCCGGCCCCTCGGCGGCGCGCCTTTGAGGCGGTGCGGCCGCCGAGGGTTCGGACCGCCGAGATTCTACCTCCCGCCGCCACCCCTGCGACGGACTTCCGGACGGCTCCGCGTCGCCGGACGGCTGGGCGGAGCGGAACGCCGGGGGGCCGCGCGAACCGCGGGGCGACTCGAAGGCGCCGCCGGCCTGCTGCCCGCGCGTGGCTCGGCCCGCGAGGGCGCCGGGGCGGCACGCATGGCCGGCGCGCGTCGCTCGGGCGCTCGCACCGAGGGCGCGTTACGCACGATGGGCGCCCTCCTCGGGGAGGGTACGGCCCGAGCCGTCGAGAGTCGGCCGGCCGGGTCGCCCCGGACGGAGGGCGGACGGACGCCCGCCAATGGCGACCGCCCCACGATCCGGTCGGAGGGCCGCGCGATACGTGCCGGCTCACCTGACTGGAGGCCTCGGGAGGGAGAGATCCGGCGTCCGGCTGTGGGGGAGCGGGGGCTCGTCACCGCAGCTCGGGCGCTCGGCATCCCACCGTCGCCACCGCGCCGCGGCGCAGCTACCGGACGGGCCCGATCGGACGGGCGGGCCCGGAGGGACGGACGCCCGGGAGCGGCCACGGGTGCCGGATCGACCGACGGACGCCGGGACGGGGCCGCGCTCGGCCGGGCCGAGCGGGAAGGTCTCGAGGGGGACGAGGGCGATGGCGCCACCATGCCCGGGCGAGGCTTGGCCGTGCGTCCAGTCGCGGAACGCGGTCCCTCCTTGTAGGTCGGCACCCCGACGGCCGGACGAGCGATCCTCCCGCCGCGGCTGCCATAGTAGCCCCGACCCGCGTACCCATCTCGGCCGCCGTACGCCCTCCCATCGTGGATGCGCATCCGACCCCAGAATCCGTCCCAGTACCCGCCCCACGGATCATACGCCCAGTAGGGCCCCCACGGTGTGGAGAACGGATCACGCCAATACGAGGAGACGAAGATTCTCGTGCCTTGTCGGTAGCCACGCCACCAGCCGCCGGTCCGGAACGAGGCGTACGGAGTGCACCCGTCGAGCCACGCGTCGTAATACGGATCCCAGTACACGTCCCCGTAGGGGTCCCAGCAGGACGACCCGAGCCAGGACCGATGACCGCGGTAGCCCATCCCCCACCCGGCGTCGTTGTCCGAGTAAATGCCGTAGGGGGAGGCAGCCCAGGGCGAGTAGTGGTACCGTCCGAGCGAGTGGCCGAAGAAGAGCGGTCCCGGCGCACCGACGCCGACGCCGACGCCGAGACTCACGCCATCGAACAGCGAGCCGACACCCATCGAGAACGTCACGGCGGTCTGGGCGCGACCGGGTACGGCTGCAGCCGCGAGGAGCGCCACGAGAGCCAGGGTCATTCGAGTCGAGGTACGCACGGTGTCCTCCCTGTTTGGTCCTGCACGTTCTCATCGCATGGGACGTGCCATGCGCCACGCGAACGCTCAACTACCTATGTGACAATATGTTACATGACTTAGAGCGGAGTATTCGCAGGCCGGGGTGTCCGGCACCGAGGACACCCGCCGGACGCTACCGGGACACGCGCGGGGGGCCGGTGCGAGAGGAGGGAGGAAACACCGACGGTCCACCGGCGTATCAAGGGCGGGAAGCCTCCCAGTAGCGTCCCTGTTTCGATCAGGCCATATTGGACCTGTCCTGAATCAGGGATGGCCGGAGCCCCGCCTTGATCTGCGCGGGCGAACGATGAAAGTTTCTGGAGTCCATCGACGTTCGTCGTCGATCCCAGCGGCCCGCTCGGCCAGCTGATCGGATCCGATTCATCTTCTCCGAGTCCGGAGTGTCCTCCCGACAGGCCCGCGACCGCCTAGGTGTCGTGGTGCCATTCCCGGAAACATGGGTTCAGACGTGCCCGAATCGCCAGACATCCAGACCGGCGACGGCGGTGATTCCAAGCCTCGGCGTGGCAAACGCAGCCGACGACGTGGACGCCGCCCGCGCCACAAGCGACCGAACGGAGCCAACAACGGCAACGGAGGTGGGAACGGAGACGGAGGAGACGACTCCGATCCGGTGCTTCCCGACAACCCCGAGGAGCTCGCCAAGGAATCCCGTCCGCTCGGGCTTCTCGAGGTCCTGAGCAGTGGGTCGGGCTTCATCCGCCTCCGCGAAGCCGGATACACGCCCAGCAAGGACGACGTCTATGTGAGCGCCCGGCTCATCCAGAAGTTCGGGTTGCGCACGGGTGACGAGATCATGGGCGTGGCGAGCAGTCCACCGCGCAACGGCAAGAGTCCGCCCCTGGCGTACGTGCACCGGGTCAACGACCGCAGCCCGGAGGAGCTGAGCCGGCGTCCGGACTTCCAGCGATTGAGCGCCGTGCATCCCGACCAGCAGTTGCGTCTCGAGTGCGGGCGCACGGTACGCGGCGAGCCCGATCACACGAACCGGGTGATCGACCTGTTTTGCCCCTTCGGCAAGGGGCAGCGGGCCCTCATCGTGGCGCCGGCCAAGGCCGGCAAGACGACGGTGCTCCAGGCCGTGGCCGAAGGCATCGTCACGAACAACCCCGAGTGCCACCTGCTCATCCTCCTGGTCGACGAGCGTCCTGAGGAGGTCACGGAGATGGAGGCGTGCGGATTCGGAGAGGTCGTCGCGTCGACGTTCGACCGCCCCGCCGAGCGTCACTGCCAAGTGGCCGAGATGACGCTGGAACGCGCACGGCGGCGTGTCGAGATGGGAGAGGACGTCGTCATCATCCTCGACTCGATCACTCGGTTGGCCCGCGCACACAACACGGTGGAGTCCGGGAGCGGACGCACCCTCTCAGGGGGCCTCGACACGCAAGCGCTCGAGAAACCCAAACGCTTCCTGGGCAGCGCGCGCAAGATCGCTCCTGATCAGGGTGGCGGCTCGCTCACGATCATCGCGACCGCGCTCGTGGACACGGGCTCGCGCATGGACCAGGTGATCTTCGAGGAGTTCAAGGGGACGGGCAACAGCGAGCTCGTCCTGTCCAGGGAGTTGGCGGACAAGCGGATCTACCCGGCCATCGACCTGTCCGCATCGGCAACACGCAAGGAGGAGCTGCTGCTCGATGACGACGCACTCTGGTTGTCACGGGCGATGCGCCGCCAACTCGCGGGCGTCGGCGGGTCCGACGGGATGCAGGAGCTCTTGAACATCATGCGGAAGACGAGCACCAACCGCGACCTCATCGCCTGGGCGAGGCAGCAGGTCTAGCAGGTCGCGTCACGACGGGGAGGAGGGGAACGCTCCCCTCCTCCTGCGGCGTCCTCCCGCCCGGTTTGGCGAACCCGCTCACGAGCCCCGCCCTGCGGCGGTGGCTCGCTCGGCCGGGAGGGAGCGGAGCACGCGCTCGAGCACCGGCCAGACGTTGTGGGCCAGGATGACCTCACCCTTGGCGTTCGGGTGCATGCGGTCGGCCTGGTTGAGCCGAGGGACGCCCCCCACCCCCGCCAGAAGGAAGGGCACGAAGGCGGTGTGCTCCTCCTTCGCGACACGGGGGAAGACGTCATGGAACCGCTTTGTGTAGCGCTGCCCCATGTTGGGTGGCGCCTCCATGCCCAGGAGGATGATGCGGACGTGGGGATACACCGAGCGCGTCTTGTCGATGACGGCACGCAGGTTTCTCGCCAGAGCGTCGGGGTCCTGGCCCCGCAGGCCGTCGTTCGCGCCGAGCTCGACGACCAGGACATCGACCCGGCTCCTGAGAATCCAGGGAAGACGGGCGAGGCCGTCCGCGCTCGTATCACCCGATACGCCCGCATTTACGGCGCGGATCGGAAGCCCGGCCGAGTCGGCGAGTTCCGCCAGGCGGGATACGTAGGTATCCTCATCCCGGGCGAGGCCGAGGCCCGCGGTGAGGCTCGTGCCGAGGAAGACCACGACCGGACGCCCTTGGGAGGCCCCGGAGTCGGCGCGCGCCGAGTTCGCGGAGACGGAGGTTGAATCCATCGGCGCGGAGGCCGCGGGCTCCCGGCCCATGGACGTGCCTTCCGGGGGCTTGGAAGGCCCGCACGCCGCAACGAGACACACCGATAGAACGACGGAAAGGCGGCTTGGCATGATGATCGTGGCCCGTAGCCTCGAGAAGACGTATCTGAGCGGCGGGCGCCCCCTGAGGGTCCTCCACTCGGTGGATCTGGACGTGGCATGCGAGTCCTTCGTGGCCGTCGTGGGACCGTCCGGGAGCGGGAAGACCACGCTGCTCGGTCTCCTCGCCGGTCTGGACGAGCCCACAGCGGGCGCCGTCCAGCTGGACGGCCAGGACCTGTTCGCTCTTACCGAGGACGAGCGGGCAGAGTTTCGCGCGCAGCACGTCGGCTTCGTCTTTCAGACCTTCCACCTGCTCCCGACGCTGACGGCTCTGGAGAATGTTCTCGTACCGCTCGAGTTGCAGGGGCGGGGCAGGGAAGCCAGAACGCGCGCGGTCTCCCTCCTGCAACGGGTGGGCCTGGAGGACCGACTCGGCCACTATCCCGCGCAACTCTCCGGGGGTGAGCAGCAGCGCGTGGCGCTCGCTCGAGCCTTCGCCAACGAGCCGCGGATCCTCTTCGCCGACGAGCCGACGGGCAACCTCGACCAGGAGACGGGCGCGACGATCGTGACGATGCTCGAGGAGCTCAACAGGGAGTCGCGCACGACGCTGGTGCTCGTCACCCACGACGCGGAACTGGCCCGGCGGGCTCATCGGGTCGTGCGACTCGCCAGCGGTACGATCGTCGGAGACCAGGCGGGGCCCGAGCGGACGGCGCTCCCGTGAAGCCAGCGTTCGCGCTCCGGCTGGCGCTGCGCGAGAGCCGGCACGGGCTCCGACGGGTCGGCGTCTACATGGGCTCCATCACGTTGGGGGTGGCGGCCCTGGTCTCGATCCATTCCTTCCGCTCCGACGTCGCCCGCTCGGTACAGTCGCAGGCCGATGTGCTCCTCGGAGCGGACGTGCGCCTCTCGGCCAACAGGCCCTTCCCGGATTCCGTGTCGAGAATCGTGGACTCTCTGTCGGCGGCGGGCATCGACGTCAGCCGCGTGACCACCGCGATGTCCATGGTGCTGGCGCCCTCGAGCGGCGACGTGCGCCTCCTCCAGGTCCGCGCGGTCGAGGGAGGATTCCCCTTCTACGGGCAGATGCACACGACCCCCGTGGGCGCGTGGGCGGCGTTGCGTGCCGGCGGCACGGTCCTGGTGGATCCGGCGGTGCTGGCGCAGCTGCGTACCCGGGTGGGCGACAGCCTCGCGATCGGACGCATCCACCTTCGCATCGCCGGCATTGTGCAGGACGCTCCGACGGACCTCGGCTACCAGACCGCGATCGGACCGCGCGTCTACGTCACCCAGGACGACCTGGAGCGGGCGGGGCTACTCGGTTTCGGAAGCCTGGCACGCTACGAGATCTATCTGCGGATGCCGGAGGGCCCCGCACGTCAGGCGCTCCAGGATCGTTATCGCGACGTCTTCCGGGCCGCCGACGTGAATCTCACCCTCGCGCAGGACCAGGCCGATCGCCTCTCCCGCAGCGTTCGCTTCCTGGGGCGCTTCCTCGGGCTGGTCGGTCTCGCCGCCCTGCTGCTCGGCGGGATCGGCGTCGGGAGTGCGATCCACGTCTACATGCGCGAGAAGCGCCCTGCCGTGGCCATCCTGCGCTGTCTCGGCGCCGACCAGTGGACGGTCTTTCTCGCATATTTGTTGCAGGCCGGCGCGCTGGGCCTGCTCGGATCGGCGGCGGGCGTCCTGGTCGGCCTCGGCGTGCAGCGCATCCTTCCTCTTGCGCTCGCGGGCGCGCTGCCGGTGGACGTGCACACCCGTTTCTCACCCCTGGCGGCTGGAGCCGGGTTGGGGATCGGGCTCTGGGTGGCGCTCATCTTCGCGATGATCCCGCTCCTCCAGGTGCGTGACGTGCCGCCCCTGCAGGCGCTCCGCCAGGACTTCGAGGGGCGGCGGCGTCGGTGGGACGTGGTGCGGATCCTCGCCTGGTTGGCGTTGGCGGCCAGCGTCGTTCTGCTGTGCGTGCTCGAAGCGCCCGAGCGCCGCATCGGCCTCGCGTTCGCCGGAGGGCTCGCGGTGACGCTCGCGCTGCTGGCGGGCGCGGCCTGGAGCCTCGCCCACCTCACGCGCCGCTTCTTCCCGGCGCGCGCGGCCTACCCGGTGCGACAAGGGGTCTCGAACCTCTTCCGCCCGCAGAACCAGACGCTGGCCGTGACGCTCGCGCTCGGATTCGGAGCCTTCGTCGTGGGCACCGTCCTCGAAGTGGAGGTGAACCTCCTGGACGATCTCACGGTGACGTTCGCTCACAGCCGGCCCAACGTGCTCCTCTTCGACGTGCAGAAGAGCCAGAAAGACAGCGTCGTGGATCTCCTCCCCGCGGCGGCCCGCGCGGGAGCCGAGACGACGCCGATCGTTCCCGGGCGCATCGTGTCGGTGAATGGCCGCTCGATCGAGGATCTGCGCCGCGACACCGCCGCCGGCCGGCACCCCGAGCGGTGGGCGCTCCGCCGTATCTACCGCAACACCTATCGTGCCAGGCTCGGTCCCGCGGAGACCCTGATTTCGGGCCGTTGGTGGGATGGAACGCCAGGCAGCGAGAACGGGCGGAGGGTAGACGCCCACGGCCTGGCACGCGTGTCGTTGGAAGAGGGGATCGCCCAGGATCTGCACGTCGGGCTCGGCGACCGCATCACCTGGAACGTGGGCGGTGTGGACGTCGCTTCGATCGTGACGAGCATACGCAAGGTCGAGTGGACGCGCCTGGAGCCGAACTTCTTCGCCGTGTTCGAGCCCGGCGCACTCGCCGACGCGCCGCAGACGTTTGTCGTGCTCGCGCGCGTCCCCGACGCCGGGGAGCGAGCGACGCTCCAGAGAGCGCTCGTGAGCCGATTCCCGAACGTGTCTGCCCTGGACTTCTCGAGAGTTCGCGCGGCCGTCGACGCCGTGCTGGGCCGCGTACGACAGGCGGTGACCTTCCTGGGCCTCTTCAGCGGTCTCGCCGGCGTTCTCGTGCTCCTGGGCGCCCTCGCCACGTCACGCGTCCAGCGGTTGCGCGAAGGGGCGCTTCTGAGGACCCTCGGGGCGCGCCGTCGTCAGGTGTTGATCGTGCTCCTCTCGGAGTACCTCGCCCTCGGCACCCTCGCCACGGCGAGCGGGCTGGTGCTGTCATGGGTCGCGGCCGCCATCGTGGTTCCTCACATGTTCAACCTGCACTTCACCACGCACGTGAGGCCCCTCACCATCGTCTGGCTGGCCGTCACCGGCGTCACGGTGACGGTCGGGCTCCTCGGGAGCCGGGGGCTCCTGCGCAGGGCACCGCTCGCGGTGCTGCGCGAAGCGCCCGAGTAGGGGTGGCCGTGCGACACGGAGCTGCGAAAGATATGTTCGTGGCTCCCTCGCCCGAACCTGTCCTTCGGCGACCTGTTGACTTCCGGGGGTGGTCCGCGAGCGTTCGGGTCAGGCCGCAGGACGGACGTTTCCCCAGGTGAGTAGTCGGACGTGAGCGAGACCTCAGCCACGATCCATGAGGCCAAGCCCGAGACGCTGTCGCGGGAGCTGTCCGAGTTTCTCGTCGAGCTCTCCATCGGCGTCCACCGCTACGCCATGTACCCGCCCGGACACCCGTCCCTCGCTCCGGTCGTGGAGAACATCGTCGGGCGCCTGGCGGCCTTCTTCGGATCTCACCGCTCCCTCTCCATCGGTGTGGCGGAGCGGCAACTCGTGATCGAAGGCGTAGCCACGGACCAGAGGCACCCGGTGCTCTCCGATCTCGCCCGCAGGCTTCACGGCCATCAGCTCGGAGCGATCTCGTTCAGCAAGGGTGTGACGGCCCCGGAGATATCGCGCCTCCTCACGGTGCTCGCGACCGAGAGCGAGCGTGGGGGCACGCCGGTCGGGCTTCTCCCGGCCGAGGAGTTCCCGAGTTGGGAGCATGCGCGCCTCTATCCCGTCGGCTACGAGCACCTCGAGATCCGGGGAGGCGCGGCGGACTCGATCCCGGAGATGGACGGGGTCACCGCCCTCTGGCTCGGGCTGGCGCAGTCGGCACTCCAGAGCGAGGGGCCGGCGGGCGAGTCGGCCGAAGCGAACGTGCTGGCACGGGCCATCGAGGATCACGGCCAGGAGACCGCGTACGACCAGGTCGTCGTCGGATACCTCCTTCAGTTGGCGCAGGAGCTCAAGGGCGCCACCGGGAGCGACGCCGAGAAGATTCGCCAGCGCGTCTCGACCCTGATGAAGGAGCTCGACGACTCCACCCTCGAGCGACTGGTGCGGTTCGGGGGAAATGCGGCGCAACGGAAGCGGTTCCTGCTCGATGCGACCCAGAGCCTGGCGGTCGACTCCGTGGTCAAAGTTCTGCGGGCGGCGGCGAGCGGCGCAGAGCAGAGCATCTCCCACTCGATGACGCGGCTGCTGAGCAAGCTGGCGGTTCATGCGGAGCGCGGAGGAGCGCACATGGGCTCGCAGGCGGACACGGCGCTCAGGGACAACGTCGAGGCGCTGATCGAGGACTGGGATCTCAAGGACCCGAACCCGGAGACCTACACCGCGGTTCTGGACGCGATGTCGCGTGCCGCTCCGGTGCTGAGCGCGCCGGACGACGGCGAGCGCGGGATCTCCGGCGCGGCGCGGGTGGTGGAGACGGCGCTGGAGGTCGATGCGTACGGGCCCATCGTGGAGAAAGCCGTCTCGGACCTGATGAAGGAGGGCGGCACCGGCCGACTCCTGGGGCTCGTGGATGAAGCTCCAGTCGGAAACGCGGTGGCGGGGCGTATCCGCAAGTATCTGACGAGCCCCGCCCACTTTCGAGAGCTCCTCTACTCGGGAAACGTCGACGAGCAGGCGCTGTCGGCCCTCATCCGGGAGATGGGCTCGTCGGCCGTGGATCCCCTTCTCGACGTTCTCGCGGAATCGGACTCCCGCTCCGTGAGGCGGAGGGTGTTCGACGCCCTCATCGGCATGGGCCCGTGGGTGGGCCAGCGGACGGTGGAGCGCCTGGCGGACGGGCGATGGTTCGTGCTCAGGAACATGCTCGCACTCCTCCAGCGCCTCGACCCTCCTCCCGAGGGGTTCGATCCCCAACCCTTCCTGGAGCACGCGGACCCGCGGGTACGGAGAGAGGCCCTCCCGCTGGCACTGCGCCACCCGTCACGCCGGGAGCGAGCCCTCGTGGCGGCGCTCGGCGACGAGGACGAGCGCATGGTGCGCATGGCGTTGCTGGAGCTTCGCACCCATGTGCCGGAGGCCGTCCTGCCTACGCTGGCCAACCGTGTGGTGGCGTCGCCCGAGCGCTCCTCCGAGATCCGGGCGCTGGGCGCCAGGACCCTGAAGGGAACGGACTCTCACCTCGCCATGAACGTTCTTCTGGATATCGTCTCACCCCGCAAGACCATCTTCGGCCGGGCGAAGATCGCCGGCAACTCACCGGAGGTCCTGGCGGCACTGAACACGCTCGCTCATCAGTGGCCGGAGGATCCGCAGGTGGAGGGCCTGCTCAAGATGGCCGCGCACTCGAAGGACCCTGCGATCCGGGGAGCCGTCCGCGCCGCCATGTCCCCCGACCTGGTGCGGAAGCTCGGCTTCGGGGGTGAGCGAGGATGAACAACGCAGCACGGTTTCTGTCGGGGATGGCCCAGGCCTTGGCCGCCATGAACCTCTACAAGGAGGGGCATCCGGCGCGGGAGCGAGCCGTCGATCACGCCTACGGGGCGATCTCGGACCTGCAGGACGAGACGGAGATGCCGTCGTTCACGTTTCTCGGCGACGAGATCGTGGTGGGCTCGCGGCCGCTGCGCGAGCTCAAGAGCTGGGACTGGGGGCGTCGTCTGGCCGGGGCCGGCATCCAGCGTCTGGAGTTCATCGACCGCGTCACGCGGGACGACTTCGTGGCGTTTCTCGATGAGGCATGGACGCGCCTCTCCGGGCAGCCCATCAGCAGTGCGGACGTCCGCCAGGGCCGCCCCACGAATATCCGTTATGGCGAGGTGGGCCTGAAAGGAGAGGAAGGAGGCAAGGGTACCGGGGCCGAACGCCTGGTCACCCCGGCGCTCGCGTATTCGCTGCAGGAGGAGATCGAAGGCATCGAATGGCTGCACGGTGAGTTGAAGGACCGCCGGCAGCTCCATCTCCTCGAGGCCCACGCGATCGTCGGCTCGCTCTCCGTGGCCATGCACGGCGACCAGGAGTACCTCATCCCTCTCCTCCGCCTCAAGGAGTACGACCAGTACACGACCACCCACGCGCTGAACGTGTCGATCCTGACCATGGCCCTCGCGGAGTTCCTCGGTTTGAGCCCCCGGGAGGTCCGCACGTTCGGGATGGCAGGATTGCTGCACGATCTGGGCAAGGTCAAGGTCCCGACCGAGATCCTGAACAAGCCGGGCAAGCTCACGGACGAGGAGCGCCTGGTGATGAACACCCACACCGTGGAGGGTGCGAGAATCATCCTCGAGACCGAGGAGCATCTCGACCTCGCGGCGGTGGTGGCGTACGAGCACCACATCCGCATCGACGGAGGGGGCTATCCCACGCGGAGGTACGCTCGGTCCTGTCACAATGCGAGCAACCTGGTGCACGTGTGTGACGTCTTCGACGCGCTGCGCACCGATCGACCGTACAGGGAGGCGTGGCCCACGGAGCGTGCGCTCGGCATCATCGAGGAGGGCGCCGGGCCGGAATTCGAGGAGGATCTCGCGCGGGCCTTCGTTCAGATGATGCGGCGCTGGAAGGGGCGCGTGGCGGAGGTGAGCCCGGAGGAACCGGAGCTCGCCATGATGGACACGTTTCCCGCTCCGGAGGGAGAGGAGGGCAAGTGAGGAGACTTCCCCGCGCGTCGTCCGTGGCGTGCGCGCTGCTGGCCTCGGCCCTGGGCATGCCGGCTTCAGTGTCCGCGCAGGCCTCACCGCTCGTGCTCGAGGTGGGTGGAGGGGCTGCGATTCCCGTGGGCGCGCTTCGCTCCGGGCACGGGCCGGGGCAGGGGACCAGCGCGGGTGCCAGCTTCGATCTGGACTTCGCGGTGTCGGGGGCAGGACGCCGCACGGTCTTCGTGGGGTTCAGCCAGCATCGCTTCGGCTGCAGCGCCGCCGGGTGCGCGGCCGGAGCCGAGTACGTGGCGACGGGCGTCGACCTCGGCGTGCGGTGGAGCCTACTGACTTCGGGCCCCGTCCTCCCGTGGCTCGGTGTCGGCGCTCTCACGACCCGTGTCGAGTTGCCGCCCATGCAGCAGTTCCCCGCGGGCGTCTCCGCCCTCGGCCTGGGGGGCGACGTCGGACTCGGCGTCTACATCGGCGCCTCTCGAGCCGTCGCGTTGAACCCGAGCGTCTGGCTCCGGGCGGTGAACACCGGACTCGGGGATGGCCGGGGCGCGCTCCGTATGCGATACCTGGTGGCCAACCTGGCCGTCGCCTTGGCTTTTTGAGGGCAACTCCGCCCCTGGAGCCGGATCGCGCTCAGCCCGCTTCCGGTGTGGCGTCGGCCGCCCCCCTCTGGGCGAGGACGCGCAGATCGTCGAGGCAGGCCTCCGCGGCTCTCACCACAGCGGGGTCGAACTGCTTCCCGGCCTCTTCGCGGATCTCCTGGACCACATCGCGCCACGGGCGCGGCGCGCCCTGGGGTCCCTGCACGGTCATGGCGTCGAGGGCGTCGCACACTCCTACCAGACGCGCCGCGAGGGGGATCGCGTCGCCCTTGAGGCCGTCGGGATAGCCGGCTCCGTCCCACCGTTCGTGGTGCCACGTGACCACCGCCAGCACGTGCTCGTCCTCGAGGAGCGGCTCGAGGATCTTCCTCCCGTGCGAGGGATGGACCCGCAGAGCGTCCATCTCCTCCGGGTCCAGAGGGCCGTCCTTGTCGAGCAGCGCCTGGGAGACTCCGATCTTGCCGACGTCGTGCACCTCGCACGCGAGTCGAAGAGCGTCCCGGGGAATGTCCTCCGCCGAGGGGTCGAGCACATCCGCGATTCGCTCCGCATAGGCGGCGACCCGGCTTCCGTGACCACGCATCGAGGCGACGCGCATCTCGACCGCCTCCGCGAGCGCACGTACCGCGCGCAAGATGGCCACCTGGGCGCGTCTCTCCCGCTCGAGGGCCCCACCTGAGAGGGAGTGACGGGAGGCGCGCTCCTGGATCCGGCGGTCCCTCCCTTCGAGCGCGCCGATGAGGTGACGCCGCAGATCGGGCATGCCGAAGGGCTTGAACAGATAGCCGTCCGCGCCGGCGTTCAGCGCCGCGGCCGCGACCTGGGCGTCCTGAAGGCCGGTGATGACCAGCACCGGGGTGCCCGGCCAACGAGACTTCACCGCCGCCACGAGATCGATGCCGGAGGCTCCCGGAAGGCGGATGTCCGACACCACCACGTCGAACTCCTGGGCGAGCGTCTCGATGCCGGACGCAACGTCCACGGCCTCCGTGACGCGGAATCCCTCCCGGCTCAAGTAGGTCACGAGCAGGGAGCGCACCTGGCTGTCGTCCTCGACGACGAGCACCCGGTGGCCCACTCCGAATCCCGTGATCTGGTGCGGCAGGAGCGTGAGCGGCGGACGGGTACGCCCGATGTCCTCGCTCATACGGGGGTAGTCGGACGGCTCGGGCCCGCCGAGGATCTCGCGCAGCCCTTCCGCCGCGTCGGGCGAGGGAAGAGCGTGGTCCATCATCGCGGGACTGAAGAGGCGCACCCGGTTGCGCCCTTCCCGCTTCGCCTGATAGAGGGCCTGGTCCGCGGCGGCGAGCAGTTCGTCGGGCGACCGCATGCTCGGGTGGTAGGTGGCGAGCCCGGCACTCACCGTCAGGTGTCCACCCGTGCCCAGGGTCGCAGCCGCGAGCCCGGCCCGGATCCGCTCCGCGAAGATCAGAGCCCCCTCGGTATCCGTGCTGGTGAGCACCGAGAGGAACTCCTCCCCCCCGAACCGGGCGGACAGGTCCATGCGTCGGGTCGCGGCCGCCAGGATGTTCGCGAACGCCCTCAGCGCTTCGTCCCCCCCCGCGTGCCCCCACTGATCGTTGTACGCCTTGAAGTGGTCGAGGTCGAAGAGGACGACCGACAGAAGGCGGCCCCGTTCGGCAGCCGCAAACTCATTGTCGAGAAAGAGACGCACGTGGCGACGGTTGGGCAGGCGCGTCAGCAGATCGGTGAACGCCATGTCCTCGACGACGGCACGCTCCCGATGCAGAGCATCGGCGAGCCAGCCGATCCCCATCGAGATTCCCACGTACAGGATCACCACGCCCAGCAGGATGTCCGGCGGCGTGCGGTGCATCCACGTCGCGACCACCTGCGTGACCGACAGGGTCGCCATGCCCGCGGCGAGCGCGGTCGCCACCCCCTTCCAGCCGCGGTAGTACGCGAGCAGGAACGCTGGCACCAACGCCAGCAGCCAGAGCAATGCCGCGCATTGGGCCAATCCATCGGGAGCCTCGAAGGCTCCGACGACGGGGATGACCAGGGCGACCAGTGAGAGGACGAGAGCCCGCGGAGGAACCGGGCGATTGGAGAACTCGATCGGCATATTCTTTCAAAGTTGCCGGAGCCGCGTTCCGGGCACAAGAAATTCGCGGAGGGCACGGTTCCGTCGGGACTCGATCCGATACGGGTACTCGCTCACGCAGAGCTGCCTCAACCAGTTGAAATCCATCACGAACCGGGTAGTTTGGCTGTTCTCCGCGCCCGTCCCGGGCGGCAGACCCTCCGTCACCGAGGTCAGACACATGCTGAGGAACGCCCTGTTGTGGGCTTCGACCAACCCATTTCTGGCTCGACGACTTCCCCGGTATCGCTTCGTGAAGCATGCGGTGCGCAGGTTCATGCCCGGAGAGACCCTGGACGAAGCGCTGGGAGAGGCGGCCCGCCTGAAGGCGGACGGGATGCCCACGACGGTCACCCTCCTGGGAGAGAACATCGAGGCGGACTCCGAGGCCGAGTCGGTGCTCGATCACTACCTCGGCGTCCTCGAGGCCGTGAAGGGGCGGGGCCTCGACACGGAGATCTCGCTCAAGCTCACCCAGCTCGGGCTCGACCTGAACGTCGACGCGGCGAGGGATCGGCTGGAGCGACTCGCGCGCGCGTGCGACCCGGGCTCTCTCGTGTGGGTCGACATGGAGGGCTCGGACTACACCGACGTGACCCTCGACGTCTACCGCTCGGTCCGGGAGGACCACCAGAACGTGGGCCTGTGCCTCCAGGCGTACCTGCGCCGCACCGTGTCGGACGTGGAGAACCTGCTCCCGCTCCACCCCGCCATCCGTCTGGTCAAGGGTGCCTACAAGGAGCCTCCCGAGATCGCCTTCCCCAAGAAGTCCGAGGTGGACGCGAACTACGTGCGCGTCGCCGGCATGATGCTGCGCGCCCGCAAGGAGGGGAAGATGGGCCGGCCCGTTCTCGGCACCCACGATCCGCGGATGGTCGCCGAGGTGAATCGTCTCAGCCGCGAACTGGGTCTGGCCAAGGACGCCTACGAGCTGGCCATGCTGTACGGGATCCAGCGCTCGGAGCAGGAGCGCCTGGCACGCGAGGGGTACACGCTGCGGGTCCTGGTCAGCTACGGAGAGGCCTGGTTCCCGTGGTACATGCGGCGCCTCGCCGAGCGGCCCGCCAACGTGTGGTTCGTGGTGAAACAGATGGGAAAGCGCTGACGGGTCACCGCCGAAGGGCGGCCCATCCAGGTTGAATTTTCCCCGGGATCGGGTGACTCTTCAGCCAGCCGTGGGAGGGGACCGGAGCGCGGTTCCATCTGCCACCCCGTGGCGCTCCTCTCCGTTCGCTGGGAGATGACCCACGTGAAGTCGGTATTCTCCCGTCGTTGGATCGCTCCGCTGATCGCGGTGGGCTTTCTCGTTGTCGCGCTGGTTCTCCTCCGGCGCGAGCTGCACGCCCATCACCTGTCGGAGATCCTGCGGGTCCTGTGGGAGATTCCCCCGGGGCGGATCTTCCAGGCCGTCCTGTTCACCGCGGGCTCGTTCGGAGCCCTCGCCGCCGCGGAGCTCATCGCCGTGCGCTACGTGGGCTCCGAGCTTCCGCGCCGCCGGGTCGGGCTCGCGTCGTTCACGGGCTATGCGTTCAGCAACGCGCTCGGGTTCCCCGTGCTCACGGGCGCTCCGCTGCGCTACCGGCTCTACACGTCCTGGGGAGTGGACGTCGGGGACGTGGCGCGCATCATCGCGCTCTACACCAGCACCTTCTGGCTGGGTTTCCTGGGCCTGGCCGGCACGGCACTCCTGGTCCAGGGCCCGGCGGAGTCGCGGGTCCTCTCCCTGCCGGACCCGATCGTGCGACCTCTGGGGCTCGTCCTCCTCGCCGCCGTTGTCGGCTATCTGGCTTGGTGCGCCCTGGGCGAGCGGCCTCTACGGCTCGGCGGGTGGGAGCTCCAGGTCCCGCGGTGGCAGACGGGCATCCAGCAGCTCCTCGTATCGGTGGTCGACTGGACGTGCGCGGCGGCCACGCTGTATGTGATCATTCCGAGCGGCCACGGCGTCGCCTTCCTGCCGTTCTTGGCGGCGTTCATGCTCGCGCAGGTCGCCGGCATGCTCAGCATGGTGCCGGCGGGTCTTGGCGTCTTCGAGGTCGTGCTCCTGCTCGCGATGCCCGGCCGCCTGCCCGACGCAGTGGCGGTCGCGTCGATCCTGGCCTTCCGCGCCGTGTACCAGCTCCTCCCCCTCCTTCTGGCGTCTCTCGTCCTCGGCGGCTACGAGGTGAAGCGCAAGCGGGAGGCCGTGGGGAAGGCTCTGGGCGCGGTGGGCGTCGGCGTGTCGAGCGTGGTGCCGCTCGTGCTGTCGGCCTCCGTATTCGGAGCCGGAGCGCTGCTGGTCGCAACGGGTGCGCTTCCTCAGGCGGCCCACCTGAGCTGGCTGCTGCGCTCCCTTCCACTCCCGCTGGCCGAAGCCTCGCACTTCCTCGGGAGCATCGTCGGGGCTTTGCTGCTCATTCTGGCGTGGGGACTCCTGCGCCGCCTGGACGGCGCCTACCATGCAACGCTCGTGCTCCTGGGAGCCGGGGCGATCCTCGCCGCGGCGCACGGGGGAGGCATGATCACGACGCTTGCGCTGCTCCTCGTCCTCATCGCACTGGCTCCGGCACGCCGGGAGTTCATGCGCCGTTCGTCGCTTACCGCGGAGCCCGTCTCCCCCGAGTGGCTCATGGGGGTCGGGGCCGTGCTCATCACCACCGTGTGGCTGGGCGTGTTCGCTTATCGGGAGGTTGCCTTCACGGGGGACCTGTGGTGGCGCTTCGCTCTGCGCGCCGACGCGCCTCGGTTCCTCAGGAGCTCGGTCGCCGCGGCCAGCGTCCTCCTCCTGTTCGGCGTGCTCCGGCTGCTGCAACCTGGGGAGCCGGAGGAGGCGACTCCTCCCGAGGAGATCCCTCCGGAAGTCGAGGATATCGTCGCGCGGGAAGGTCGCGCGAGCGCCCGTCTCGCCTTCCTGGGCGACAAGGCATTCCTGTTCTCGACGCGTCACGATGCCTTCGTCATGTTCGGCGTGGAAAAGCGGAGTTGGGTGTCGATGGGTGACCCCGTGGGCGATCCCGAGGCGTTCCCGGATCTCCTGTGGGACTTCCGCAATCGCGTCTACCGCCACGGAGGGTGGCCGGTCTTCTACCAGACCACCCCACAGCACCTGCCGCTTTACGTCGACCTCGGGCTCGGCCTCATCAAGAGCGGCGAGGAAGCGGTGATCGAACTCCCCTCGTTCACCATGGAAGGGAGCCGGCGATCCGGCCTGCGTCAGACGGTGCGGCGCACCGAGCGCGCCGGAGGGACGTTCGAGGTGCTGGCTCCCGAGGCCGTGGAGCCGAGCCTCGGTCGTCTCCGGGAGATCTCGGACGCCTGGCTGGAGGCGAAGAAGGTTCGGGAGAAGGGTTTCTCCCTCGGCTCGTTCTCGAGGGAGTACTTGAAGAAGTTTCCGCTGGCGCTGCTGCGCGTGGAAGGCAGGCCGGTGGCGTTCACGAACCTCTTCATGGGACCGGAGGGGACGGAATGTGCGCCGGATCTCATGCGCTACGACCCCGAGGGCTCGCCGGACTCCGCGATGGAGTATCTGTTCATCCAGTGCATTCTCTGGGCGAAGGAGCAGG
Organism: uncultured Gemmatimonadaceae bacterium; assembly: GCA_964519125.1. Lineage (GTDB taxonomy): Bacteria > Gemmatimonadota > Gemmatimonadetes > Longimicrobiales > Gaopeijiaceae > SZUA-318. Next base: position 25,544 of record CAZFIS010000039.1, read on the forward strand.
GGATGGGGCGGTTCAGCCTGGGCATGGCGCCGCTGTCCGGTCTCGCCGAGGGACGGCTCGCACCGTCGTGGAGCCGCATCGGCGCGACGCTGTTCCGACACGGAGAGGGCTTCTACAACTTCCAGGGTCTCCGGACGTACAAGGAAAAATTCGATCCGCTCTGGGAGCCGCGGTATCTGGCGGGCCCGGGGAGCTTCGCGCTGCCCAGGGTCCTGACCCACGTCTCCACGCTGGTGGCCGGCGGGCTTCGTGGTGTGCTTCCGCGGTGAGGCCGTCTGCAGCTACGCGCGAAGCAAGCCCGACTCGATGATGAGGAAGGAGTAGCGCGACCATGGACCAATTCCTGTCCGGCTGGGTCGGCTGGCCGCGGGCGCTCATCGGCGTGGTGGCGCTGGCCGCGCTGGCGTGGACGGCGGACGTGATGATGCGCCGCGTCTTCCTCAAGGGCGTCCGCCGGCTCGCGGCCCGGACGCGCGCGACCTGGGACGACCACGTCATCGCGCGCCGGGTCATGGACCGCGTGGCCCACATGGCCCCGGCTGTGCTCGTATACGTGGGCATGCCCTTGGCGATGGGCTTCCCGGCAGGGACGGCGGTGGCGCTCCAGGTCACGTCCGCCACGCCGGCGGCGCTCATCGTCGTCGTGGTCCGCCGGGTCAGCCTCGCGTTCATCGTCCTCCTCGCGGCCGCCGGCCTCGGCGACCTGCTCGCCGCGGTCGACGACATCTACACGGAGAGCTACGCGGAAGCGCGGAGTCGGCCGATCAAGGGCTACCTCCAGGTGGTGGCGATCTTCGTGTACGTCTCCGCGGGGATCGTCGTCGTAGCGGTCCTGGCGGACAAGTCGCCGATCCTCTTCCTCTCGGGCCTCGGCGCGCTGACCGCCGTCCTGCTGCTCATCTTCCGGGACACGATCCTGTCCCTCGTGGCCAGCATCCAGATCATGTCCAACGACATGATCCGCCTCGGCGATTGGATCACCATGCCCCAGGCCCACGCCGACGGCGACGTCGTCGACATCGCACTGCACACGGTGAAGATCCAGAATTGGGACAAGACGATCTCGACCGTGCCGACGCACAAGTTCATCAGCGAGTCGTTCAAGAACTGGCGTGGGATGAGCGAGTCGGGTGGGCGGCGCATCAAGCGGGCGCTCCACCTCGACCTCCGTTCGGTTCGATTCCTCACGGAAGAAGAGATCACCCGCCTGTCGCGCTACGAGCTGCTGAAGGGCTACATGGGAGCGAAGCTCGAGGACCTCGCCGAGGCCAACGCGGCGCGCCGGGCCGACGGCGAGACGATTCCAGAGCAACGGCGACTCACGAACGTGGGGACGTTCCGGGCCTATGTGCTCGAGTACTTGAAGGCGCACCGACAGATCCACGACGAGATGACGCTGCTGGTGCGGCAGCTCGATCCTGGACCGGAGGGGCTCCCGCTGGAGCTCTACTGCTTCTCCCGCGACACGGCCTGGGCAAGCTACGAGGCGATCCAGGCGGACATCTTCGACCATCTTCTCGCGATCCTCCCCGAGTTCGGCCTGCGCGCCTTCCAGCAGCCCACAGGGAACGACTTCGCGACCTGGACGG
>CAZFIS010000040.1:0-1418 GCA_964519125.1 uncultured Gemmatimonadaceae bacterium
CCGCTGCTCGACCGGGTGGTCGGCGACGTTCGAGGACCTCTCTATCTCCTGCTCGCCGCAGCGGCTCTGGTCCTGCTGGTCGCCTGTACCAATCTGGCCAGCACGCTTCTCGCGCGCGGGTCGGCGAGGGGCCGTGAGATGGCGGTTCGTGGGGCCCTCGGCGCAGGTCGGGGCCGCATCGTATCGCAGCTCCTGACCGAGAGCGTCGTGCTGTCGCTTCTGGGGGCGGCGGGGGGGGTGGGCATCGCCTACGTGGTCGTCGGGGCCATCCGCCGCGCCGCTCCCGCGTTTCTTCCGCGGGCGGCGGACGTCGGCATCGATCCCGTCGTGCTGCTGTTCGCCACCGCGGTCACGGTCGTGACGGCTCTCCTCTTCGGCGTGTACCCCGCGCTGCGCCTGAGTCGTGCCGGAAGCAGCGAAGCGCTGCGCTCCTCGAGGGCGAGCGGCGCCGGGGGCGGCAAGACGCGCGTGTGGCGTGTCCTGGTGGGTGCCGAGGTCGCGATGGCCCTCGTTCTCCTGGTGGGCTCGGGACTCCTGGTGCGCTCGTTCCGGGTGCTCATGCATCAGGACCTGGGATTCGAGCCCGACCACGTCGAAATCCTGCCGATCTCGTTGCCGAGCGCGAAGTACCCGAAGCCGGCCGACGACGCGCGGTTCTACGACCGACTGCTGGAGCGCGTGGGCGCGATTCCGGGGGTCGCGTCCGCGGGTGTGCTGAGCTCGGTACCGATCCAGGACTATCTGCCGAATGCGGTCCTGGAGCTCGACGGCGACATGAGCAAGAAGGCGACGGGCGGATACGTGATCGCGAGCGCGGGTGCGTTCCGGGCCCTCGGCGTGCCTCTCGTCGAGGGACGGCTGTTCGATGACCGGGACGAGCCGGGCACAGGGATGGTCTCTGTGGTGAACGAGTCGTTCGCCCGACTCGCGTGGCCGGGGCAGGATCCCATCGGCAAGCAGGTCAACGGCGGAGGGATGGACAACTTCTACCCGATCCGGGACCGGACCTTCGCCCGCGTGGTCGGCGTGGTAGGGGACGTGCGACACCACGGTGTGGGCGACGCGGCGTATCCGACGGTCTACTTCCCCTATACGCAGCGTCCCTTCATTCTCCAGAACGCCGGCAACCTCGTGGTGTCGGCCGCCGCGGGCGACCCAAACGCGCTCGGCCCGGCATTGCGCTCGGCCGTGCGGGCGACGGATGCGGACGTCCCGATCGAGATCCACTCGATGAAGGAGATCGTTCGGCATTCCCTGGGCGAGCGGCGATTCATGACGGGGGTCATGGAGGGATTCTCGGTGCTCGCGCTCATCCTGGCCGCCGTGGGCATCTTCGGCGTGGTCTCCTACAGCGTCGCACGCCGCACCCGCGAGATCGGGATCCGGATGGCCCTCGGAGCCGATGCGGGCTCGGTTCT